>JAGYOK010000013.1 GCA_018399685.1 Alphaproteobacteria bacterium
CGTTGCCGCCGTAGCGCAGGTGGCGAAAATTTTATCACGAATATTTCCATAATGTGCATTTTTTATGCAAAATAGTACTTATTTATATTACTTGGGCTAATTTTTGGGTGCTCCGCGATAACCCTTTATAATCACTGCAATATTTTTCTTGTATTTTACGAAATACGGTGGTAATTTATGATCATTAACGATATATAAAAAACTGTGTGGGGAGAAATATAATGTTAGCAACTCTATTGGTAATTGTTTTGTCTGTTAACGGCGGCTTGTTTATGGGAACTATCCTGTATACTTACCACCTTAGCTTGATAGATTAGGAACCTGTTGTAATTATTTAATTTTTTACAATTTGTGTGGGGCAGGTTTCTTAAAAAAACAATATATAAGCAAAAGTGGGCAAAGCCGTCAGAGATATTTCTGGCGGCTTTTTTTAAAAAATCTACGAAAAATGAAAGCGGCTATAAAGACATCCTTTATAGCTATAAATACATAAAATATGCACTTATAAAAAAGATTGAAGAAATCTGTAAGCCGGGTTCTGTCTATGAAAAGGTACGAAGCCCTTTCAAGAGATAGCCATTCATCTAGGATATGTGTTGCCACATACCTCAAGCAACCTACCCGAGCCATCCGGTGCGAAAAATCACCGATCATGCAAACGCATGAAATGTGGCTCCTATTTGGTTTTGCTTCCGGCGTGGTTTACCAAGCCAGCTTCGTTACCGAAACTGCGGTGCGCTCTTACCGCACCTTCTCACCTTTTCCGTTCTACTCATAAGAATAAAACGGTAGTTTCCTTTTCTTCAGCACTTTCCGTCAAACTTGTTTTTTAAAAACAAATATGCCCGGACGTTATCCGGCGCCGTTTTTCCGTGAAGCCCGGACTTTCCTCTCCTGATAAAATATCAGCAGCGGCCATCCGACTTCTTCAATCGAGGCATAACCTGCCTGAAATATAGCAAAAAGACAAGATTTATATGTTTTGCGGATCGTTTTCGTTAATGCGCAACAACGCAACAAGTCGCGCTATAGTTTCTTCACAAGCTTCGCCGGGGCGCTCTGGATTATACTGTTTGAAAATCTCGGGATGATAATGCCGCTGGAACGCCGTGATGACATCCATATGTGCCGCCATCGGGTTATAACCAAATAAATCAAACAGCTTTTTAGCCTCAAAATCGCTGCGGGCGATGACTTGTGCTTTTTCACGATCTTCTTCAGTAACAAATGGCCAAACCCCTACACCTTTCCTTGATAGATATTCCCAGTTGAATAATTCACCGGGATCGGTTTTGCGCTCTGGCGCCACGTCCGAATGTCCTAAAACATATCTTATTTCATGGCGGGACTGGATTTCCTGACACAAACAGCTTACTGCATACATTTGTTCATCGGGAAATGCGCGATAGCCAAATTCATGCCCCGGATTAACAATTTCAATACCAATAGAGACAGAGTTAATGTCGCTTTCGCGTTTCCAGTAAGCTACACCCGCATGCCATGCTCGCTTATTCTCTGGAACGAGATCATAAACCATGCCAATATCACCAACCAGATAATGGGCGCTTACTTTGCTTTTTGGGTCTGTAAGGCGTTCTTTTGCCTCTTCCAAGGTTGGCATACCTGTGTAGTGCAACAGGATAATATAGGGAACTTTTCCCGCCGGACGCTCTTCGTAGTGGAGAGATTTTGGTTTTTTTAGAAACATTTACGCACCCCTTACGAATGAGTTTAATGAGGGACGTGGCCTAAATGCTATTTAATCTAATAAAAGCAATTACAGCAAGCGAGAAAAATAAACAATAGAAAGAAAGATTGAAGGCTACTATGAAAACAAAACCCGAAGGATATCCAATTGCTACACTTGCAGGAGGGTGTTTCTGGTGCATGGAAAGTGAGTTGAGAAATCTTGATGGTGTATTATACACACGCGTCGGATATACTGGCGGTGGCTTGGAAAACCCTTCTTACAAACAGGTTGGCAATGGCGGAACCGGTCACGCCGAGGCAGTGGAAGTCACTTTTGACCCGGAAAAAATCTCCTATCAGGAAATCATCCACTTCTTTTTAACCAAAACACATAACCCGACCCAGCTTGACCGTCAGGGAATGGATGTCGGGCCGCAATATCGCTCGGTCATTTTTTACCATGACGAAAAACAAAAAGGCATCGCGGAATATGAAATCCGCAAGATTGATGCCCTGTCTATGTACAAAGATAAAATTGTTACGGCGGTTATCCCTGCCCAGACTTTTTGGCAAGCAGAAGAATATCATCAGCAATATTACGAGAAGTACAAGGACACATTCGGACAGATTCATCCGCGCGCTTATCTTAAGCAAAAAGCAAAAATGATAAAGGGAATAAGGTAAAACCCGATATTTATAGACACGGGCATGGCTAATGATTAAACAACAAGCCATGGCTATTGTTTTGCGCGACATAATAATTGATGAACCTGTTTTCCTTGCTCCGATGTCGGGGATAAGCGATCTGCCCTTTCGCCGGATTGTACAAAGGTATGGCGCGGGGCTGGTATTTTCGGAAATGATCGCCAGCAAAGAAGCACTGTATGCTGAAGCCAAAGAAGATAAAAAGCCCGCCAGCATTAAAGAATCTCGCAAAATGCATCAGTGTTATGACCGTAAGCATAGCAATCCTATCGCTGTACAACTGGCCGGATGTGATCCTGAAATTATGGGCAAAGCTGCAAAGCTCAATGAAGAGCGCGGCGCTGATCTGATCGATATTAACTTTGGATGCCCCTCCAAAAGAGTGGTTAATAAAATGGCTGGATCGGCTTTAATGCAAGATGAGCCGCTGGCCACAGAGATCATGGAGACCTGCGTTCGCGCCGTGAATATTCCGGTGAGCGTTAAGATGCGGCTGGGGTGGGACTGGCGAAACTGTAATGCTCCGTCTCTGGCTGAAAAGTCACAAAACGCTGGCGTGCAAATGGTAACCGTTCATGGCCGCACACGCGAGCAACGCTATAAGGGAAATGCCGATTGGAAAGCTGTGCGCGCGGTTAAGGAAGCCGTTGATATCCCCGTTATCGTAAATGGAGATATTTGCACACCCGAAGATGCGGTGCGCGCTTTGGATGAATCTTGCGCCGATGGTGTTATGATTGGGCGCGCAGCCCAAGGGCGCCCGTGGCTATTGCGCCAGATAATCGATACGCTAAAATATGGTAAGCCCTCACCGGAGCCGAGCCGCGAAGAAAAATGCGCTCTTGTTTTAGAGCATTACGATGCGATGCTGGAATATTACGGCGAGCGTAACGGCATTAAAATCGCCCGCAAGCATATTGGCTGGTACAGCGCGGGTTATGAAGGCTCGGCTCAGTTTCGAAATGAAGTCAATCATATGAATAATCCTGATGCCATTAAAGAAAAACTGGCCACGTTTTTTGGGTAGCCATGCAACCGCTTAATGCTTTTATAAAAATACGTATAGATTTTGATCTTACAGCTATTTTTAAACTCCCATTTAAAGGCTCAAAAAGTTATTAATTTTTTATCCACAGGCTTATACATTTCTTCTCCACCGTAACCGGAAAAAATTATTATTTTTTAAGATATTAGGGCGTGTTCTTATTGACTATCCATTGTATCCCATGATATCCCATAAATATCCATGTTTAGTCACATCTGTGGCATGGCTATGCGTGGAGGGTCGTGTGCGGCGAGTTATCCATCCTGAATTTAAGCAAGTGGTTTGCTGATCAGGTAGGGGTAGAGGTTTGTTCTAAATGGCATTATTCCTGTCGACATTCACAAACAAGATTGACAAGAAGGGGCGAGTTTCCGTCCCCGCACCCTTTCGCACGGCATTGGGAGAGCAAATTAAGGATGGCATCGTTGTGTTTGCATCTCACCAGCACCCTTGTCTGGAGGGGTTCGACTGGGCGAAAATGGATGAAATAGGCGACCGTATGGATCATTACGACTTGTTTTCCGACGAGCAGGATGATCTGGCCACTACAATTTTCGGACAAAGCGTGCAGCTATTCCTTGATGGAGACGGGCGCGCTTGCTTGCCGGAGCGTCTAATAAAGGCGGCGAGCCTTGAGGAACAAGCGACGTTTGTTGGTCTGGGGCGTAAATTCCAGATATGGAATCCTGATTTATTTGAGCAACGTCAGGCCAGAGCGCTAGGCGCGGTTCAGGATAAAAAGTTGACAATCCCTCAAAATATAAGGGGGGCATTGTAATGCAAGCGGCATCCTGCTCTCGGCAATCTTCTCACTTACCGGTTATGCTGGACGAAGTTCTTGAGGCTTTGGATGTTTCCGATGGAGAAGTTTACGTAGACGGCACTTTCGGCGCGGGCGGTTATTCGCGCGCAATGCTGGAAGCGGCGGATTGCCATGTATATGCGATTGACCGCGACCCGAAGGCGGTAAAGCAGGCTGATGACATAAAACAAGAATATGGTGAGCGCTTTACCTTCATGCGCGGGTGTTTCGGCGATGTAGCGGAATTGCTGGATGAGCATGGCTGCAAGCAGCGCGTTAATGGTTTTGTTCTGGATGTCGGTGTGTCTTCAATGCAAATTGACGAGGCAGAGCGCGGCTTTTCCTTCCGTTATGACGGGCCTCTTGATATGCGTATGGACACCGCCGATGAAGATGCTCAAACGGCTGCGGATATTGTAAATACATATGGTGAAAAGGAGCTGGCGGATATTTTATACAGATACGGGCAGGAGCGCCTCTCGCGCCGTATCTCAAAAGCAGTTGTGCAAAGACGCAAAGAAGAGCTTTTCACCCGTACGCAAGACCTCGCCGAATGTATTCGCTCGGTGATGCCCAAGAAGCCGGGGGACAAAATTGATCCGGCCACGCGCAGCTTTCAGGCTTTGCGCATTGCTGTGAATGATGAGCTGGGAGAGCTTTCCCGTGCGCTCGAAGCATCAGAAAAAGTGCTGGAAGAGGGCGGGCGACTTGTTGTTGTGAGCTTCCATTCTTTGGAAGATGGCGCAGTAAAATCTTACCTGAAAGACAAGTCCGGCGGCAATCCTGCGGTATCCCGCCATTTGCCTGTCAATGAGTCTGTGAAAGATGCCGTTTATACGCTGCCCAAACGTAATAAAGCAATCAAACCTTCTGCCAGTGAAATCCAAACAAATCCACGTTCACGCTCGGCGCGTCTGCGTTATGCCGTGCGTTTGCCAATAAAAGGGGAGGGCGCGCAGTAATGAAAACAGCCTTCCTTAAATATGGCATAGTTTTAACTCTTTTGGTGCTGAGCGCTGTGACTTTAATGCATGTCTCCCAAAGCGTGCAACAGCTTGAGCGGGATATATCGCGCTATGACCGCGAGATAGATCAGGAAAAAGAAAAAATCCGGGTTCTGAAAGCCGAATGGGCATATCTGAATAACCCCAAAAGACTTGAGGTGCTGGCTGCTGGTGGTTACGACATGCAAGCACCAGAGACTGACATGCTGGTAAGTGATCCGGCTCGCCTGCCCAATATGTTCACTGCTGACCAAAGCGCCTTGCCTTCAATCACTCCTTCCTCTGGCGCATCCCCCAAAAACAAACTTTCCCTTCATCCTCAAAAACACGGGGAGAAGCAATAATGTGGCGATCCGCACATCGCAAATCTATCGTTATTGAAGGGGAGCGCCGCATTAGCGCATCCATAGCGCAAGGCCGTTTATCCATTTTAGGGGTGTGCTTTGTCACGGCGTACTTGATTATGGCTCTGCGTCTGCTTGATTTAAGCATTGTGCAAACGCACGCTCTTTCCGGCGGCGAGGAGCCAATCAGTGCAGAAAGCGTGGTAGTAGAAGAAATAGCGCAGCGTCGGGGCGATATTTACGACCGTAACGGGTTTTTGATTGCCACAACGATTAAGTCTCCTTCCTTGTATGTTGACCCGTCCATGGTTCTAAACCCACAGGATTTGAGCGCAAAACTCGCAGGCATATTGCCTGAAATGGATCAGGAAAAAGCCACTAAAGCCATGTGCGCCAAAAACCGTTTTGGCTGGCTGGCTTATGATATAACTCCGGCGCAGCAGCAAAAAATACTGGAAATCGGTGATCCTTCATTAGGTTTTAAATATCATTACCGCCGCGTTTACCCGCAAGAAGAGCTATTTGCCCATATGCTAGGCCATACGGATCGTGATGGGCTAGGCTTGTCTGGAATAGAGCGCGGCTTTGATGATTTCCTTGCCAAAGGCGAAGATATTACGTTGTCCATGGATTTACGCCTCCAGCATGCTGTGCGCCGTGAAGTGCAAAGCGCGATAGAGGAGTTTAGCGCCAATGCTGGTGTGGGAATTATTATGGACGCACGCAGTGGAGAGGTTTTAGCTGGCGTATCGCTACCCGATTTTGATCTTAATGAAGCCGGAAAAGCCAGCCCGGACGAATCGTTTAACCGTATGACGCTTGGCGTATACGAGCTTGGCTCCATGTTTAAAATCTTCTCAACCGCTGCACTTCTGGAAATCAGGAAAGTGGGCATGGATCATACATTTGATGCGCGAAAACCTTTGAAAGTCGGCTGGTACAAGATTGATGATTACCACGCACAAAAGCGTATCTTGACCGTTCCCGAAGTCTTTATGTATTCCTCTAATATCGGCAGCGCCCTTATGGGTAAGGCTGTAGGTGGAAAAGCGCTGGAGGCGTTTTACAAAGATCTGGGGCTGCTAAATGAGCCTGATTTTGACATTAAAGAAGTCGGCAAACCGATTATACCTAAAAGCCCATGGCGCGAAGATTCCACAATGACAGCCTCTTACGGTCACGGTATTTCCACCTCGCCCTTGCAAATGAGCGCGGCAGTAGCCTCTATCATTAATGGAGGGATAGCTGTTCAACCGACTTTGCTTATAGAGGACGAGGAGCAGCGGCGCTTGAAAAGTGATGTACGTGTTATTTCCGAAGAAACATCCGAAGATATACGCCGGCTTATGCGTCTTGTTGTAACGCAGGGCACAGGTAAAAACGCCGATGTTTCCGGCATTGCAATCGGCGGTAAAACCGGTACAGCCGAAAAAATCGTAAATGGCCGCTATAGCCGTAACCAGCTTATCTCTTCTTTCGTAGCCGCGTTCCCTATGGACAACCCGCGCTACGTCATTATGGTCATGGTAGATGAGCCTCACGGCACAAAGAAAAGCTTTGGTTATGCCACAGCAGGCTGGGTCGCCGCTCCGGCAATCGCCCGCATTACAACATCCATGGTCTCCATCCTCGGCCTTCCTGCCGACCAGTATGATCCTGCTCAGGATATTTCACTGGATCTCCTCCCCTACATACAAGACAAAAAACACAAAGGAAAGCAGCTTGCCTTATACCAATGATTATCTGAAAAACTCAGGAATTGATATTACGGCTCTTAAAGGCGTAACACTGGATAGCCGAACCGTTAAACAGGGCTATCTCTTTGCTGCCATTAAAGGTGAAAAAGCGGATGGCCGTGATTACATCGACGCTGCGATCAAAAATGGAGCCAGTGTTATTTTAACGGATAAGTTCTATGAGCCACCAAATTCTATAGATCTCAGCTCCGTACAGCTTGTAAAAAGCGATAATCCCAAGCGCGATATAAGCTATATAGCCGCAGCCTTCTACGCCCCGATACCAGAGCACGTCATCGCCGTTACAGGGACGAATGGCAAAAGCTCCGTTGTCCATTTTTCCGAGCAGCTCTGGCGCAAGGAAGGCGTAAAGGGCATGATGATGGGAACCCTGACAAATGCGCTTACAACACCTGATGCCGTAACATTGTTCGAGGCGATGGGCTTATTAAAGAAGAATAACGGCATTACGCACATGGCGATAGAAGCCTCCAGCCACGGTCTGGCTCAGTATCGCGTCGACGGAGCATCCATAAAAGTTGGGGCTTTCACTAACTTTACGCAAGACCATCTGGATTATCACGCAGATATGGACAATTACTTTGCTGCCAAAAAGCGCCTGTTCGAAGAACTTGTGCCCATAGATGGAGCCGCCGTACTCAATGCCGATGTTCCGGCCTATCCGACCTTGCGCGATATCTGCAAGAACCGGGGCGTCAAGGTCGTATCTTATGGTCAAAAGGGCGAAGACCTGATCTTGCGCGAGCACCGCATAACAGGCGTATCACAAGAGGTCGTTTTAGATGTTTTCGGTGAGCGCTTTGAGCTGACCATACCTTTTGTCGGCGAATTCCAGATAATGAATATGCTGTGCTCACTTGGGTGTTTGCTCTCTTCAACGCCTGATGACAAAGGTCGCATAAAGATGCTGACTAACTTCTTGCCAACGCTTCAAGGCGTGCCCGGAAGGTTGCAGCATATAAGCGATCCTTCAGGGATTTATAACGGCTATGTCGATTATGCCCATACGCCCGATGCGCTAGAAACTGTGCTCAAGGCCTTGCGCCCTCATACTGAAAACCGCCTGATTTGTGTGTTTGGCTGTGGAGGTGACAGAGATGCGACCAAGCGCCCGCTGATGGGAGATATCGCCGCTCGTCTGGCCGATATTGCAATTATCACAGATGATAATCCGCGCTCCGAAAATCCGGTTATTATCCGCAAAGCAATAGAAGACGGCATCTCCAAAGACATCAAAAATCAAAAAGAAATTCTGAATATTGAAGGCCGCCGCGACGCTATCAGACAAGCCGCAACCCTGATGCGTGAAGGCGATATTTTGCTGTTGGCCGGAAAAGGGCATGAGCGTGGCCAGATCATCGGCGACAAGCTTCTTCCGTTTGACGATGCCAGCGAACTGGAAACAGCACTAAAAAACAAGACTGAGTAACAAGTAAAAACTATAACTAATATAATAACTAATAAGGTAAGAGTAACCATAATGATTAAGAATAACCGCTACTACTGGTCACATCTGAAAACACGCTCGGTTACAGTCAGCGTTAGACCAAAAAAGAAAAAAACCGGTGTGATTTTTCGCGTAGGCTCTATGATTGATACAGGTGCAGGGCGGCAGGTGGTTATGCTTGAGCATCTCGATTACCCGGAAATATACCATATAAAAAATAAAGGCGGGGATGTTGCAATTCCTTTTCGTATGGGTGATATAGATTTTGTTTATACATCATTGCGCAGCCCCGAACTTCGCAATGTGAGTACCTTGCTCTCTACTCTTTACAAAAAGGGAGAAATAGAGAAAATAGTCCCCGAAGTTATTTGCCCGGGAGACTTGCTTGTGTTCAGGCAAGATAAAGGCAGTATGAAAATCAAGATGGTCGAAGCGCTGCGCGTAGTTGAGCATCATTTACAAAAACCGAAAATGGCCAGCTATGCTATATAATCTATTCGCTGATAACTCGCTTTTCTTTGATTTGTTCCGTTCCGTGACTTTCCGCACCGGCGGGGCGATAGGCACTTCTCTTATTATTTGCTTTTTAATCGCCAGACCGATGATTACATGGCTCAAGTCCAAACAGGTCAATGGCCAGCCTATTCGTGATTACGGGCCGGAGGAGCACTTAAAGAAGGCAGGAACGCCGACTATGGGCGGGCTGATGATTCTGGTTTCTGTATGTGTCAGTACGGCATTATGGTCTGATTGGACCAACCATTATGTGTGGTATGTAATGCTGGTTATGCTGGGCTATGGGCTTATAGGGTTTGCGGATGATTATCTCAAGCTCACTAAACGCAACACCAAAGGATTGCCGGGAAAGATTAAAATCCTTGGGCAGGTTCTGATAGGAACAATAGCCACGATCGGGATTATGAATGCGCTTCCCGCAGAGGTGAGCACCCATATAGCTCCGCCGTTCTTTAAAAACACGCTCATCAATGTATCATGGTTTTTTATCCCATGGTCACTGCTGGTGATTATTGGTTCTTCCAATGCCGTTAATCTGACCGATGGTCTGGACGGGCTGGCGATTGTTCCAGTGGCAATAGCTGCTGCGTGCTTTGGCTTGATTGCCTATCTGGTTGGCCGCGTTGATTATTCCGCATATTTATATATCCATAACATTCCCGGAGCCGGAGAGCTGGCCATTATTTGTGGCGCGCTGATCGGCGGAGCTATGGGCTTTTTATGGTACAACTCACCGCCAGCCGCCATCTTTATGGGAGATACAGGATCTTTGGCAATGGGGGGCTTGCTCGGAGCTATTTCCGTTATAACCAAGCACGAGATTGTGCTTGCCATTATCGGAGGCCTGTTTGTTCTGGAAACCGTGTCTGTGATTATTCAGGTTGCATCCTTCAAACTAACAGGCAAGCGCGTTTTTGCCATGGCTCCCATACACCACCATTTTGAGAAAAAAGGCTGGTCAGAGCCAACCGTAGTTATTCGCTTCTGGATTATTGCCGTTATTCTTGCTTTAGTTGGACTAGCGACACTGAAACTGCGATAACATTTACATGAGCGAGATCAAAGATTTTGTAACATCACTGGAGGGCAAGCCTGTCCTGATCTATGGGATGGGTAGATCCGGTAAAGCGACTGTACGTGCTTTGCGTGAGGCAGGGGCATCACTGGTTATTGGTGATGATAACGAAGAAAATCTGGAAGAATATTTAAAAGAATACAAGGGTATTAATATCCTTGATATAGCAACGCAGGATTTCTCAAAGCCTGCTTTTCTTGTCCTTTCACCCGGAATTTCTTTTACACACCCCCGGCCACACAACGTTGTTATAAAAGCTCAGGAGGCAGGGCTTGCAATAATCAGCGATATAGAGCTGTTCTTCCGCATTCATCCGAATCTTAAAACAGTAGGAGTCACCGGAACTAACGGCAAATCCACAGTAGTAAGCCTGCTCAGCCATGTTCTCACACAAGCGGGGATAAAAAATGCTCTGGGCGGGAACATCGGCACTGCCGTTTTTGATTTAAACGTAGAGGGCAAAACACCCCCCGAATGGGTAGTGCTGGAGCTTTCATCATATCAAATAGATCTATGCCCGCATTTCCGCCCCGATATATCCGTAATTATCAACCTCACCCCCGATCATATTGATCGTCACGGCAGCGTGGAAAACTATGCCGCAGTTAAAGAAAGGTTATTTGAACAGGAGGGCGCAGCAATTATATGCAGCGATGATGCATACACTAAAGCCATGTTAGCGCGTGCGCGGGCAGCAAAAATTCGCGAGGTGATCGAAGTCTCGTATCACGACGTAGCCGAGGTTAAAACCCTGAAAGGGGAGCATAACCGCCAGAATATTGCCTGTGTTTTTGCCGCTGCCCGCAAAATCGGCCTAAGCCCTGAATTAATCAAAAGTGTTATAGAAAGCTTCCCCGGCCTTAATCACCGCCAGTACCTAGTGCGCACAATCAACGGTGTGGCTTATATTAATGACAGCAAAGCCACTAACGCGGCATCTACCGCCACAGCATTATCCTGTCAGGATAATATCTACTGGATCGTCGGAGGCAGAAAGAAAGAAACTGGTCTTGCGGGGCTGGAAAAATTTGCAAATAATATCAAACACGCTTTTTTAATTGGTGAGTCTACCGAAGATTTCTCGGACTGGTTTGATAAATACGGCATCAAATATTCGCGCTGTTACACAATGGAAAACGCCGTAGAGCAAGCGCATACAAAAGCGCAAAATGCCGGAGCGGGAGCCGTTATGCTTTCTCCTGCTTGTGCATCATTCGATCAGTATCTATCATTCGAAAAGCGAGGCGATCATTTCGCTAAACTTGTAAAAGAATTGAAAGAAGCATAGAGCATGAGCGAGATTTACCATCCAAAAGCCTTTTCCCGTATGGATCACTCATTTTTGGGGGCATGGTGGTGGACAGTTGATCGCGCTTTACTTGCCTCTATATTATCACTGATGTTCTTCGGCATAGCTCTGGTTGCCAGCGCCTCTCCCGCCGTAGCAGAGCGCATCGGTGTAAGCGGCCATCACTTTTTGCAAAAACACCTGATATTCCTTGCGCCCTCACTCTTCATAGTTCTTGGCATGTCGATGCTTAGCCCTCGCGCTATATGGCGCTTATCCAGTGTTATCCTGCTGGGATCAATCGGTATGATGTTTATGGTAATCTTCCTGGGTCAGGAAGTAAAAGGCGCACAGCGATGGATAGATATTTTCGGCTTTTCCGTTCAACCCAGTGAGTTTGTTAAGCCATCTTTTGCAGTGGTTGCGGCGTGGCTTATAGCCTCTCACAGGGGTGGATCCTCCGCTTTGCAGGAAATACAAAAACAAAAAAAGCCCCTGATAAAATCCTTTAAGCCCGTATTTTACAGCTTCCACGTTTCCTTTGGCCTGTATGTTTTTCTTTTAACCCTGCTGCTTGCACAGCCGGATTTGGGTATGACGATCGTCTTGACGCTTGTTTTTGGTGTGCAGATATTTCTGGCAGGCCTGCGCTTTCGTTATCTGGCCATTATGATGGCTTTAGGTTCAATCGGATTGTGTATAGCCTACCTTTCTTTTGACCATGTTCAAAGCAGGGTTGATCGCTTTTTTAATCCAGAAAGCGGTGATAATTATCAGGTTGAACACGCTTTGGAAGCCATACGTCATGGCGGATTGATCGGCGCAGGGCCGGGGCAGGGCGTTGAGAAAAACTCAATCCCCGATGCCCACGCAGATTTCATCTACCCCGTGTTGGTAGAGGAAATGGGCGTTGTTTTTGCGCTTTTGACTTTGGGGCTGTTTCTTTTTATCATATTGCGTGGGTTCAGGCGGCTGCGGGATACACAGGATGTCTTTTGCCTTCTGGCCGCCGGAGGGCTTCTGGCGATGTTCGGGTTCCAGTCTCTCATCCATATTGGTTCAAGCCTGAATATCCTGCCAGCTAAAGGCATGACCTTACCGTTTTTAAGCTACGGCGGCTCATCGCTATTGTCCATGGCGTTGTCTATGGGCATGGTTCTGGCCTTAACCCGCCAGCGCCGAAGAGGATCAATCGCGCGTTCATCCATGACAATGCGCCGCACTCTCCCGGCCAGCATGTCATCTGAAGGAGAAGAATCATGAGCACTCCCCCGTTAATCCTTATATCAGCAGGAGGAACCGGCGGGCATATGAGTCCGGCCAGCGCGCTTGTCAGTGAGTTGATAAACAAAGGCGCTCGCGTTGAACTGGTTACGGATATGCGCGGAGTTAAATATATCGGTATGTTCCCTGAAATTCCGGTGCATATCGTAAAATCCGGCACCGCGCACGCGGGCATTATTGGAAAAATAAAAGGAGCGCTTAACCTCGCCAGAGGCATTATGCACGGGCTTGCTATTGTAAAGAAACTAAAGCCGGATGCCGTGATTGGTTTCGGTGGCTACCCTAGCGTTCCGGCTGTACTGGCGGCGCAGATAAAGGGTATCCCCACAGGCCTGCACGAGCAAAACGCAATCATCGGCAAAGCCAATGTATTTTTAGCTCCCAAAGCAAAATTTATAGCTCTGTCCTTACCGCTTCCTGA
The DNA here is from genome assembly GCA_018399685.1 of Alphaproteobacteria bacterium. Taxonomy (GTDB): domain Bacteria; phylum Pseudomonadota; class Alphaproteobacteria; order Micavibrionales; family Micavibrionaceae; genus UBA1672. The sequence continues at coordinate 13,378 of JAGYOK010000013.1, forward strand.
AGACATTAATTTCAGCCATCACATTACAAGCAAGGCACAAATTACCGGAAATCCGGTGCGCCCCGAGATTGTCGCGCTCAAAGACAAGGCATATCCCGAAATATCAAAAGACGGCGCATTTCATGTATTCGTAATGGGCGGGTCTTTAGGCGCTAACGTTTTCAGCAAAGTCGTGCCGGAGGCTTTTAGCCGCTTGAGTGACGAATACAAAAAGCGCTTGCATCTGGTTCAGCAATGCCGCAAAGCCGATCTGGATGAAGCAAGAGCGCTCTATGATAAAAGCGGGATAGAGAATGTGACCCTCGCGCCATTCTTCAATGATGTCGATAAAAAGCTGAGCGAGGCGCATTTATTTATCGGGCGCTCCGGCGCAAGCACAGTTGCAGAAGTAAGCATTATCGGACGTCCAGCCGTTTATGTTCCTTATCCGCATCACAAAGACCAGCAGCAAAAGCGCAATGCGCAGAATGTAGAAAGTAGAGCCGGAGCATGGATTATAGAGGAAAAAGATTTTACCGCGGATGCTTTGCTGATGCTTATAGAAATCTTTTTTGATAATCTTCAAGCCTTGCCCGTTGCCGCCTCGCGTGCTAAAAAGTGTGGATATCCTGCGGCTGCACAGGATTTGGCTGATCTCAGCTTGAAGCTTATAGTTTGACAAAAACAAGACATTATTATAATAATTATTATAATAGCCTTTTTCTGGAGCTTTAAAGATGCATACTTTGAAATTAACAACTATAGGGTCTTCAACAGGGGCAGTTTTCCCTAAAGAACTCTTAGCACAGCTTAAACTCGAAAAAGGGGATAAGCTCTATGTTATTGAAACGCCCGAAGGAATTCTCCTAACGCCCTATGACCCTGCAATCAAGGACCAACTTAAAATTGGTCAGGATTTTATGCGTAAGTATCGTGACACATTTAAGGTCTTGGCAGAATGATGCCTCGGTATAATTGGATTGATCTTGACGCCTTGCTTTTGCTTCATGAGGAAAGTCTGTCTGCTTATGGCGGGAGCAGGGGGATTCGTAACAAAGGACTTCTTGAATCAGCAATGATGCGGCCTCAAAACACAGAAATGTATAACGAAAACGCAGATATTCCGGATTTGGCAGCCAGTTATGCGCACGGATTGGCAAAAAACCATCCTTTTATTGATGGTAATAAACGCGCAGCTTTTCTGTCCGTCGGTCTGTTTCTGGGGTTAAACGGATATTGTTTAACCGCTGCTCCGGTTGATGCTATACATGCTGTCCTTGGTCTCGCCAGTGGCAAGGTTTCAGAAAAAGCATTTGCCTCTTGGATTAGGGGCAACATTACGCTAGTTTCTGACCCTAGTTATAAATAGCTGAAATAAAAAAGAGGAATATCTCGCCATGCGTATGATGACACCGGATATAGGAACGCTGCACTTTGTCGGTATCGGCGGGATTGGCATGAGCGGGATTGCCACGCTGCTTGTCTCGCTGGGATATGATGTGCAAGGCTCTGACATTGCCGAAAATGCCAATGTTAAAAGCTTGAGAGAGCTGGGCGTACGTGTCCATATCGGCCATGATTCAGACCATATCAAATGCAAAGATGGGAGCTTGTCTACAGTTGCCGTGATTTCTTCAGCTATCAAGGACGATAACCCGGAGCTTATGGCCGCCCGTGCTGCAAAAATTCCCGTAGCTCGCCGCGCCGAAATGCTGGCCGAGCTTATGCGCCTGAAATCTTCTGTTGCCGTAGCTGGCACACATGGCAAAACTACCACTACTTCCATGGTTGGGCAAATGCTCGATCAGGCAGGGTTTGACCCAACCATCGTCAATGGCGGGATAGTGAACGCTTATGGTACAAACATGAAGCTTGGCCAGTCACGTTGGATGGTGGTCGAAGCTGATGAAAGCGATGGCAGCTTTACCGCGCTTCCTGCAACCGTTGGCGTTGTTACCAATATCGATCCTGAACATATGGATCATTACGGCTCTTTCGAAGAAGTCAAAAAGGCCTATCGCCAGTTTATTTCCGGCTTGCCATTCCATGGCTATGCGCTTTTATGCATTGATCACCCTGAGGTTCAGACTTTAGCCGCACAGGTGCAAGACCGCAAAATCATCACTTACGGCTTTAACCCGCAAGCCGATATCCGAGCAGAAAACGTAACTATCGGAGCGGATGGCAGCACATTTGACGCTATATTTGCCGGATGGCTCAGCGATGATGGGCAAGAGCTTGTTATAAAGGACATGCATCTTTCAATGCTAGGACATCATAATGTCCAAAACTCGCTTGTAGCGCTTGGTGTAGCAAAGGAAATGGGCATAAGTATCGAGGATATGAAGCAGGCTTTGGCCAATTTTGCAGGCGTTAAACGCCGCTTTACCAAAACCGGAGAAGTCGATGGTATCTCAATAATTGATGATTACGCCCATCATCCGGTAGAGATAAGCGTTGTCTTAAAAACCGCACGCGGCGCAGTAGAACAGACCGGCGGCAAGGTTATCGCTGTGATGCAGCCCCACCGATATACAAGGCTTCAAAGCCTTTATGAGCAATTCTGTCGCTGCTTTAACGACGCCGATCATGTTATCGTTGCCGATGTTTACGAAGCCAGTGAAACCCCGATAGAAGGGGTGAATAAAGATTATCTTGTCAAAGGCCTGAAACCCCACGGCCACCGCTCCGCTATAGCCCTACCGGAAAGAGGTGATCTCGCGCGGATGATCTGTGAAATCGCAGAAGCAGGGGATTACGTCATTATTATGGGGGCGGGAAACTCAACTTATTGGGCTTATGATCTGCCCGAAGAACTCAAAACCGAGCGCGCTAAAACACGCGGCGCGGCAGCTTGAAAAACGCAAATGTCCCACGGAATAACTCACGCCGGACAACCTTTATATACATAACCCGTACGTGTGGTGGATGGGTGAATGAGTAAGTGCCCCTACACCTCATTACACTAGACATAAAGCTATAAAAAAGTTACGTTCTTTTACAAGTGCAAACGTATGTATAGGTTGGTGGAAAAACAAAAAAGGATTTTCATATTTATGCGACGAACAAAAGATGACTCCGAAAAAACAAGAGAGACCATTCTCGATGCCGCCGTAAAAAAGTTTTGCCAAAAGGGTGTGGCAATAACAACATTATCGGAAATCGCCAAAGAAGCGGGCGTAACTCGCGGGGCGATTTACTGGCATTTTAAAAATAAAATGGACATTTTCGACGCGCTGCATGAGCGTATGCATAACACTCTGGAAGAGCTTATTGTCGAGCGTATCAATGAAAGCGATGTCGATCCAATGGAAAGGGTGCAGGAGGTTTGCGTCTCCGTGCTGAAAAAATTTGCCAGTGATCCCATGAAGATGCAATCAATAAAACTGTTCTGGGTGCAGACTGATTATTCTACAGAATGGGCTTTGTTTCAGGAAAAACATCAAGAAAGAGTGGATAGTGCAAGGAATCTTTTGCTTGAATATTTCAAACAGGCGCACGCTCATAACAAGCTGCCGCCGGACACCGACCCCGAGATAATATCTCTTTCGGTTCGCTGTTATTTGAAAGGGATTATGCTTGAATATGCCAGAGAGCCGGATTTGTTTGATATGGAAGAATGCGCCCCGGCAATGATAGAGCATTTTTTTCGCGGGCTGGTTTAGATATTGACCCTAAATCTAAATTCTTAAAACACGTTCATATAAATCCGGTAAATCATTTTCCAGCAAAATTACATCGGTGTTGCGTTTGTTCTTGATTAGCCAGCGTTCGGCGGCAGCAAAAGTCTCAAATTGCTGAAGAGTTTTACCGCTATCCATGTTCTTGAACCCTTCGATAAAAGTTGGAATGCGGGCAGGGGAAACGACTATGACAATGTCGCAGACTTCCGCAGCAAGTATGCCTAAAGTGCGGTGTACTTCGTCGTGCTTTTCGCCCAGTTCTACAATCCCCGGAGTCACCAAAATGGCTCGCCCTTCACGGTCATCAGCCAAAATTCGCATAACGTGCATAGCACTACGGAAGCCGGGGGGGTTGGAGTTAAAAGCGTCATCAATAATAACAGAGCCGTCAACCTGCTGTTTAACCTCAAGTCGATGCGTGATTTGTGGTGTGGAGGCCAGCGCGGTCTTTATATCCTTTGCGTCCATTCCCAAAGTCATGGCGCAGGCAAAAGCCAGAGCGATGTTATGGCCGTGATGCACTCCATAGAGCGGAGCCCGCAGCGTATATTTTTCTTCCTTCCACTCAATAACTACACATATGCCCATAGGGGTCTGTTCTACAGAGATAATATTTAAATCATCCGGCGTGAGATAGCTGTACTCTTGCGCGCTTTTTGGGTCTTTAATCTGAACAGGCTCCCCGCAGGCAATAAAGCTGTCCATATTTTTATGGCGCATACTCTGTGAATGCCTGAATTTCAGGGTTTTCTCGTGCACAATCATTGTCCCACGATTGGCGATCACGGCCTCTGCCAACTCAAACTTTGCCTGCACAACAGTGTCCAGCGTCTTGAAACGCTCGTAATGGGCATGGCCGATAGAGCTTATAATGCCGTAATCAGGGGGTGTAAGCTTGCAAAGCGATGCAATAGAGCCAGGGCCATATGCACCCATTTCAACAATGAAATAGCGGTGGTTAGGCTCTAACTGCTCCCGTATAATGCGGGTGATTCCCATCAAGGTATTCACGCTTCCCGGCGTAACCAAAGTAGGCGCGTTCTTCTTTAGGATATGCCCCAATATATGCTTGACCGAAGTCTTGCCGTACGAGCCGGTAATGGCGATTACAGTGGGGTTAAGCTCACTCAGTCGCGCGCTGGCCTCGCTGTAAAATTTCTTTTGTATCATCGTTTCATAAGGCTCCAGCGTCAGATTTCCTATAATCAGGATGAAGGGCAAAAGCTGCACTGGAATAATCCAAAAAGCAGGCTGCGCAAAATAAACTCCCACCAGTCCCAAAAGAGCAGTGTAAAGCATCGCTGCGATAAGAATGCGCCGCGCTCTGGTAGTCAGGATAAAAGCTTTTTTAGCAGCTTTGCGCGGATCGGACTCGGTGTAATAAGCAATGGAAAAGATAAGAAATAAAACAGTATTAACGGCTGAGGAGGGAGCCTCTGTAAAGTACAGTCCTGCCGCAAGCAAAAGCAAAATAATGCTTATGCGCTTATCTATGACTTTATATCGAAACATCCAGCTAAGCAGGCGTTTATTGTCATAGTCATCTTGCTGCAAAATGTGTAAATAGCGCATAAGACGCCGTCCGGCAAAAACCATAAAAGCAAGCATGGTCATGAATTGTATGGCTATTTCTGCACTCATAGTCGCACCCTTTTATTTTTGCAGTATATTACACTCTTTTCTTTATCTTTCCAGTGCGGTTATAAAATCACTGATGATCTTGATAACCCGATGCCGCCCGCCCTGCAAAACAGAATAATGATCCTGTCCTTCCAGCAAGTGCAGTTCGGAATTATTGATAAGCCGATTATATTTCTTGCCAATAGAAGGAGGCGTTTCAGTATCTTCCGCACCATATATCAAGGCAACCGGACAGGTTATCTTTTTTGCTTCTTCAACAAGGTCTTCATTGACCACACGTACAAAAAGCCTGCGCATAACGCCTGATGTCTGGTTATAATCCGCACTGCCAAAAAATCTCATAATCCTTTGCTTTAAAGCCCCATCTGGCACAATGTGGCAAAGCAGCTTGAACAAGCGTATCCGCAAATAAAGATAAATTCGCTTGGGCAAAGGGCGAGGCCTCCTCAATCCCGCGCCGCCAATATACACCATGGCACGAACACACTCGGGATGATGCGCCGCTAGCTGTGCCCCTACACGGCAGCCATAGGAATGCCCGACCCAGATCACCGGAGGCATGTTTGTTTCTTTCATCCACGAAGCAAGCGCATCGGCATGCTCTTTTGTGCCCCAGCCATCAGGTGGTTCTGGAGACTGCCCAAACCCCGGAAAATCCAACGCTATATGGCGGCCATAATGATGCAGGGAAGTAATAAAATGCTTAAAGCTTTTATGAGAATGCCCCCAGCCATGCGCCCATATAATAACAGGAAGAGAACTCTCACTATCCAGCCCCGTTGTGGTATATGCAAAATCAGCATTATGTGAATTAAAAAATTGCAAATTTATATCCCTTTCTTGCTCTTTCATGAGAGTCTATTTCGTGGTTAAATGCAATGCACACTTGAATTTTTTAATTTTAGTATTTGCACTGAATTACGAGCTAAAAAATAGCGATCTTTCTAACACCCAAATCTATAGGCGATTGAACCATGTCTCAAACCAAAAACAACAAAACCGGAAAAAAGACCGTAGCTGTATTCTTTGGAGGAAGATCTCCAGAACACGATGTAAGCGTGATTTCCGCATTACAGGCAATGCAGGCTTTTGACACATCCAGATATGACACAATCCCCGTTTATATCTCCCCAAACGGAGCGTGGTACACCGGAGACTATTTACGCAGCCGCGATAATTTCTTGCTTGATGCGGCGGGGCTAAAGCAAGTCACCGAAGTTACCTTGGATATCAAGGCAGACCGTGGCGGCAGACTTTTACCCAAAAAAACATGTCTGTTCGGCTGCTCCAAGCCTATCCATTTTGACGTTGCATTCCCGATTTTCCATGGCCTTTATGGCGAAGATGGAAACATTCAGGGCCTGTTCGAGCTGGCCAATATTCCATATGCAGGAACGCGCACTAAAGCTTCCGCCATTTTAATGGACAAAGTGACAACCAAATTTGTGCTTCATTGCATGGGCATTCCGGCCTTGCCTTATACCGTAGTACGCCGCCCGCTTGATGGTAGCTATATGATAGATGAAAAAACTTTGGAAGAGCTGTTTGAGCCTCTTGGCTTCCCGTGCATTTTGAAACCATCACATCTGGGCAGCTCGATCGGTGTTGCCAAAGTTAATTCTGTAGAAGAAGTTAAAGCCTGTCTCCCCGCTATATTTGAGTTTGACGATGCCGCAATCGCCGAGCAGTTTGTCAAAAACCTTGTGGAATACAATGTCGCGGTTGGCCGTGTAAAGGGAGAGCTTAGAACCTCTGCTATCGAGCGACCGAAAAGCACGGAGGAGCTTCTGGATTTCAAGACAAAGTATGTTCCAAAAGATGACGGAGAAGGCGGTCTTAAAAATGGCGGAGTTAAAAATTCGCCTTTACCAAGCGAAGGCATGCTTTCCCTGACCCGTGATATTAATCCTGAAATTTCTGAAGAAATGGATCATAGCATCCGCGAATGGGCAATGCTCCTGTTTGATGCGCTGGATGGAACCGGTATGCCGCGCATCGATTATATTGGCGATTCCGTAACCGGAGAAATCTGGATGAACGAAGTTAACCCATGCCCCGGCTCATTAGGTTATTTCCTTTGGGAAGCGTCTGAAGATAATCCTTTGCTATTCACTGATCTTTTGACCAATCAGATAGAAGAAGCATTGAAGGAAAATGCTGGCCGCGTGCTGCCCGCCGACCCTGTGCCTACGGATGCGCGTTTGCTTAAACGGCATTAAAGCGGCATTTTTATTATCTTCTTACTAAATAAGCCCATGGAAAATTAAGAGGAGTTATGGCACCACCACCACGCAAATCTGCAAAGACCAGAAGCAAAGCTGAGAACAAACGCTCGGCCAAGCCTAAAGGCGCGCGCAGATCAACCATGACCCAAAAGCGCAAAAACGCACATAAATCAGAGGCGATGCTGGCAAGATTTAAAAAGCTGTCTGTCATTATTCTGATATTGCTTTTATTTTTGTGGGGACTGGGATGGTATGTTCTAAGCGGCGGACCTGCCAAAATGTCACTATGGCTTCGCCAGCATTCTATAGCTCTGTCGGCTGATATGGGGTTTTCTGTCCGTAACATTCTGGTAGAAGGGCGAAACTATACAGACGCCGATGCGCTGCTTGCTATTGTCAATATACGCGAGGGTGATCCGCTTTTTTCCTTTGTCCCGCGCGAAGCCAAGAAGCAGATAGAGCGTATCGGCTGGGTGAAAACTGCCTATGTCGAGCGTCGCTTGCCTGACACAATTTATATCCGGCTTGAAGAACGCAAACCTGTAGCTCTTTGGATGAATGATAATGTTCTCTCGCTGGTTGATGCACAAGGAAACATCATCACCAGAGATGATCTTCAAAGATTTAAGGAGCTTATGATGGTGCGCGGCGCTGGAGCGCCGAAGAAAACTGCCGTTCTGGTGGATTTGCTTGATAATGCACCGGAGCTGGCCGCACTCATAGATCATGCTGTCTTGGTAGATGGGCGCAGATGGGATTTGATCCTGCCCGCAGACAAGCGCATAAAGTTGCCTGAGCAGGGCATGGGTAAGGCAATAGAGCATATTATCGACCGCCATGAGCAAAACCGGCTTTTATCCAGAGAGTCTGTTATCGAGATAGATGCACGCTATCAAGATCGCTTGATCGTAAGAACGAAGCTTGGGGATGTTCAAGATTATAAGGCGGGCAATTAAATGGTGCACTTCTTAAAAGCTCTGGGCAAGTTGGTGTTGCAACGCAATAAACTGTTGTAGGATTGGTTTGAATAGTAAATAAGTATTATTGAATTTAAGTAAAAAAATTATGAGTACAGAAAAAACAATCAGACCCAGAGGATCTTTATTTGCTGCACTGGATATAGGCAGCAGCAAAACCGCATGCTTTATTGGCCGTATTATTGATGATATGGGCACGTTCGAGATTATCGGCGTGGGACACAAATCCTCGCAAGGGGTAAAAAACGGGGTAATTATTGATCTTGAAGCAGCGGAAAATGTTATTCGCCAGAGCGTTCATGCGGCGGAAAACATGGCTGCGGAAGTTATGCGCGGCTATCCTTTGCGTGAAGTTGTGCTCAGCGTTTCGGGCGTGCATGTGCGCTCGTTCGGGCACAGCGTTGATGTAAATATTGGCGGACATGACATTACCGATAATGACGTACGCCGTGCTCTGGCCAAAGCGCAGGAAAAAGAGTCTAACGAGTCTTTAGAGCTTATCCATACAATTCCCACATTTTTCCGCGTAGACGGTCAAGATGGTATCCGCGATCCAGAAGGAATGTTCGCCGAAGATTTGAAAGTTGATGTTAATCTTGTTTCCGGTGACGGCGCCGCTTTGCGCAACATGGCCGCGTGTGTCGAGCGCTCCCATCTGGATATATCCGCGCTATGCGCCAGCTCTTATGCTTCGGGATTATCTTCCCTTGTTGATGACGAGATTGAACTGGGTTGTACCGTGATAGATATCGGCGCGGGCGTAACCTCGTTTTCGGTCTTCCATAGCGGATATATGATCTTCTGCGATGCTGTGCCGCTGGGCGGGCAGCATGTTACCAATGACATTGCGCGTGGATTAACGACATCAAAAGCCGCCGCCGAACGGCTAAAAATACATTATGGCTGTGCCGTGGCATCCCAAAGCGATGAAGGCGAGATGATAGAGGTTCCGCGCCTCGGCGAAGAGCGCGAATACGGTAAGCCAAACTATGTGCCGCGCTCTTATCTCGTAGGCATTATACAGCCTCGCCTTGAAGAGATATTTGAGCATGTCCGCGCCAGACTTAAAGACAGCGGTCTGGAGCGTATTATCTCGCGCCGCGTCGTGCTTACAGGGGGCGCGAGCCAGACACCGGGGATGCGCGATCTTGCCAGCCATGTGCTGGACAAGCAGGTGCGTTTGGGTAAGCCAATTCGCCTTACCGGCCTTCCCGAAGCGGTCAGCGGGCCGGCTTTCTCAACCGTGTCAGGTTTGCTCACTTATGTGGCTGAACATGTTGATGAAATGCCAGCCGAGATCATGGCACAAATTCGTCCTGAATCGGTTCTTGAGCGTGTTAAATTATGGCTTAGAGAGAACTGGTAGCCCTCCCAAAAACTTATCCACATTTTATTGTTGAGCCTTTTATACACTAAGCGTGGGTAAGTGCCTTTTATCGAAAAACTGAATCAGATGTGAGGGTTAGGCAGGATGCTTGCAAAGTGACATCAAAAGAACGTTCTCAAGTTTTAAAGAATTTAGGGGAAAAGTGGTGGATAGCTTCATGTTTAACCCTTTTCATCATGCTTGGATTTGGGATACACTTCCCCAAGCGTCGGTGATTTGCGTTGCTTGTCCTTAGAGTACCGTGCGTATTTATCGGCCTCCTACCATCGAATGTCCCATTTCGAACATCTATTCTTCTTCAGGGGTTCTACTAACTATGATAAATGTAAAAATGCAATCTACAGCAGAAGTCAAACAACTCTCTCCTAAAATTGCGGTTATTGGTGTCGGCGGAGCCGGCGGCAACGCTGTAAACAATATGATTTCCTCCAATCTTGATGGCTGTGAATTCATTGTTTGCAACACAGATGCGCAGGCTTTGAACAACTCTCTGGCCGAAGATAAAGTTCAGCTAGGTGTAAACGTGACCGGAGGTTTGGGCGCTGGCTCAAAACCGGAAATAGGGCAGGCCGCTGCTGAAGAGAGTTTGGAAGAAGTTCTCCGTTTCTTGGATGGCGCAAATATGGCGTTTGTAACAGCAGGTATGGGCGGCGGAACAGGAACTGGGGCAGCTCCGGTTATCGCTAAAGCATGTCGCCAGCAAGGTGTTTTGACCGTTGGCGTTGTAACCAAGCCCTTCCATTTTGAAGGCGTGCACCGTATGGAGCAGGCCGAAAGAGGGATTGCCGAGCTGCAACAATATGTTGATACGCTTATCGTAATTCCTAATCAAAATTTATTTCGCATTGCCAATGAGAAAACAACATTCGCCGAAGCATTCAAAATGGCCGACGGCGTGTTGCAATCAGGCGTGCGCGGCGTGACTGATTTAATGGTTCGCCCCGGTCTGGTGAATCTCGATTTTGCAGACATCAAAACAGCCATGATGCAGATGGGTAAGGCCATGATGGGAACCGGCGAGGCTACAGGTGATAAACGCGCCGTAGAAGCTGCCGAAGCTGCGATTAACAATCCGCTGCTCGATGATGTTTCAATGAAAGGCGCAAACGGCGTTATTATTAACGTTACTGGTGGCTATGATATGACCTTGTTTGAAGCTGACGAAGCTTGTAACCGCATTCGAGATGAAGTTGATCCGAGCGCGAATATTATCTTTGGTGCGACGTTCGACGAATCTATGGATGGTTCCATGCGCGTGTCTATTGTTGCAACAGGTATTGACAAGGAAGAAAATAAGAACGCTTTCCCCGGCGCTCAGTCTACAGGAACATTTGGTTCTTCCGGCTCATCTTCAACAGGTGGTTCTGCGGGGGGACCGACAGGTGGTTTAAGAAGCTCTATGTCTTCCGCCGCACCAGAGCAGGCACAATCTCAAGCATCAGCGCCCTTCGTTCAAACAACGTCAAATGCCGCGATACCGACACCTCCTGCCACAAAAAGACCAATGTCCGCATTGTCCGGCAGAGAAGTAATAAGAGGGCTAACCGCCCCCGCGCCGATTTCGAAAACCACTCCATCCTATGCAGCGACAGCACAAAAAGAAAATGATGCGCCGTCCTCAATGGATATGTTTGAACAATCAGAGTTTACCGGAAGATTTGAAAAAGAACCTGCACTTCGCGGCTCTACAGTCGGGAATGCTTTTATTCCGCCAAAACCAATGGAGCCGGACATGAAGGTTCCCGAAACAGGTGTAGGTTCGCATATATCTAGTTTCCGTGGTCAACATGTTGAGCAAGCTGAGAAAAAGGATAATCATATACAGATGCGTTCGTCCGGTTTACAGCTAAACCCGCCCAAAACTGCCTACCCCGCAGCAAAGCCTCAGGCGCGTGCAGCGCGTGCGCCTTCTTTGTTTGAGCGGATTACCGGCAGCGTACAGCAACATATCGATAATCTTCGCGATGAAGGCGATGCATTAAAAGCTCAAGAAACGCACCGACCGTTGCGAGATAAAAAGATCGCTCCGGATGTCTCTCAGGAACGTCTGGATATATCCGCACCGGCAGGGAAACCTGCTGTTAAAATTGATGATGAGTTAGACATCCCCGCCTTTTTACGTCGTCAGGCAAATTAATATTTCTAAATACTGTTTTACCCCCCTTGTGTCTTCTATACTATCGGGTGGAAAGGGCTCTGTCACACGGCAGAGTCCTTTTTTTATATAGCGTCCAGCATTTTCGTTTGCCGTCGTTGCTTCGCGCCTTACGTATTAAAATACGCTGCATTGCTTGGCCTAGTCAAACAAAAACGCTGTTTGCTATATGTATCTTAACGAGATGCGAAGCAAAATCAAGCGTAGCACCCGAAGGGTACAAGCGACAATTTGTTCGCCTATGCCCCTTGGGGCATTCATAAAAACACATGTAACAAAGCGAAACAAAGCGTGATTTGATGAAGTGCAGCAACAGCTTGTATACTCCAGCTAAGGATAGGGGCGCACGCCTTTTTACAGGATGCTTAAAAACCCTTTAAAAAAAACCAAAGTAAAATAACTCGATTTTTTTAAAATTAGCAAAGATCAGCGAACAAATAATTATGACGTACGTGAAACAACAAACATTACGAGCCGAAAGTGCACTCACCGGTATAGGGCTGCATTCAGGTGAAAATATTACGATGACGGTATATCCGGCCAAGCCTGATACCGGCATAGTTTTCGTGCGCACAGATTTTCCCGCTGGTCAAAACGAGATTCCGGCGCGTTGGGATTACGTATCTGACACACAAATGTGCACCGTAATTGCTAATGAGCACGGCGCAAGTGTCGGCACGATTGAGCATTTTATGTCTGCATTGCGTGGCTGTGGCATTGATAATGCCCGTATAGAAATCGATGGAGCTGAAGTCCCCGCTATGGATGGAAGCGCGATGCCATTTGTAAAAATGATCGAAGAGGCAGGCATAGTCTCTCAGGATGTGCCTCGCCGCATGATTCGCGTTCTTAAAGAAGTAAGCCTCCATGTGGGAGACAAAATTGTATCTCTTAAACCCGACAATACAAGCTCTTTCGAAGGCGTGATAGAGTTTGACCACGGCAAGATTGGCCGACAGCGCTTTGAAACGCAACTGGTTAATGGTAACTTCAAACATGATATCGCCATGGCGCGTACTTTTGGCTTTAAGTGGGATGCTGCCTGGCTGCGCTCTCAAGGTCTTGGGCTTGGAGCATCTTTGGACAACGCAGTTGTCCTTGACGAAACATCAATCTTAAACGAGCAGGGCTTGCGTTTTGATAATGAGTTTATCCGCCACAAGCTTCTTGACGCTATCGGAGATATATATCTTGCCGGAGGCCAGATTATTGGGCGCTATAGCTCGGAAAAAGCGGGGCATGAAATCAACAACGCCCTATTGCGTGAGTTGTTTGCTGATCCTGATAACTGGGAATACACAACACTTGGCAGTAATCCCCCAAAGGAAATAAAGGCCAAGCGCGACAAACAGCTAGTACTGGCGTAGCTCCTTAAGTCTAAAATACTTTTATCGAAAAACAGATTTTTCCAGAATTTATAAAGGGGATAGTAGTAAATCCCCTTTCTTTTGGCCGCTCAAACGTCTATCAATATAGGAGTAATCCAAAAACCAGAGGGAGCTATCTTCATGCACGCAGGCAAGTGCTCGGATAAAACGAATTTTCGCAGATTATTATCTACAGTAACAATTCTGTTAGTCACATTGACATTGGCGGCGTGCTCTTCCACGGGCAAAAAGGTCGAGCAGCAGACCGAGGCGGCTTCGGTTGAAATTTTGTATGAGCGTGCGAATAAGGCCTTGAAAGATGAAAACTATAAGCAGGCCACAACATATTTCGAAGAGGTAGAGCGCCAGCACCCGTATTCCGAATGGTCTACCCGCGCGCAGCTTATGGGGGCTTATTCATCATATCTGGGGCAGGATTATGAAACAGCGCTTGTTTCGCTGGATCGCTATATCCAGCTTCACCCCGGCGCAGAAGACGCGGACTATGCTTATTATCTCAAGGCGCTTTGTTACTATGAGCAGATTTCCGATGTCAGGCGCGATCAGGAAATGACCATGAAAGCCGTACGTGCGCTTAATGCACTAATCAGCCGCTTCCCTAACAGCGAATATGCTCGGGATGCAACGCTAAAGCGTGATTTAACGCTGGATCACCTCGCGGGCAAGGATATGGATATCGGGCGTTATTACCTGAACCGTGGCTATACAAATGCAGCAATTAACCGTTTCCGCAGCGTGATAGCAACTTTCCAGACGACCAGCCACGTGCCAGAAGCCTTACACCGCCTTGTCGAGGCCTATTTGACTTTGGGGTTGAAGAATGAGGCATATCAGGTTGCAGCCGTTTTAGGGCATAACTATCCGGGTAATAAATGGTATGAGCGCTCATACGAATTACTTGATGAAAAACAGCGACAAAAAATAATGGATGAGCGCAATATTATCGAGCGGACGATGGATAGTTTGCTTAAACCCGATTAAATGCAATCCGGTCTATCTTAATGGAGTAAACGAGATGCTCACGGAGCTGGATATTCGCAGCGTTGTTTTGATCGATCAGCTCAATATTGCTTTTAATGCAGGGTTGTGTGTATTAACCGGAGAGACAGGAGCCGGTAAGTCTGTCTTGCTCGATTCACTGGGGCTTGCCCTTGGAGTGCGTGGGCAAAGCGGCCTTGTGCGTAAAGGCGCTGACCATGCCCGCGTAACAGCAAGCTTCCAAATTCCACCCAATCACGAGGCTTACGAAATCCTAAAACAGGCAGATATTCTGATTGAAGAGGATATGCTTCTTTTACGCCGCGTAGTTTATAATACGGGAAAAAGCCGCGCCTTTATCAATGACCAGCCGGTAAGCGTCGGCCTGCTCAAACAAGTTGGCGAAACACTGGTTGAAATCCACGGCCAGTTTGAAACGCAAGGGCTTTTAAATCCTGCAACCCATATATCTATGCTGGATGTCTATGCCGGATTGCACGAGGAACTGGCAGAACTGGCCAGACTCTGGAACGCCTGGAAAGATGCGCAAGTAAGACGCAATGATCTACTCTCTTTGTCTGCCCGCGCCCGCGAGGAAGAGGCATATTTGCGCCTGTCACTCGAAGATTTGCAAAAGCTCGATCCAAAAGAAGGGGAGGAGCAAGCCCTGTCATCCTTGCGTGAGCGCTTGAAAAACCGCGAAAAAATACTTGAAGCACTGTCAATCGCATCAGCTCATCTTGGCTCTGACCATGATCCGGTGCAAAAAGCATGGGCCGCGCTTGATAATATTGCGGGAGAAGGTGAAGGCGCAATCGAGCAGGCTTTACAAGCTTTGGCGCGCGCTTCCGAAGATATGGCTGGAGCCCACAGCCTGATCCAGTCCGCACAATCTGATTTGCTCGAAAGCGATTATGATCTTGAGGAAATTGACGAGCGGCTATATGCCCTGCGCAATCAGGCGCGTAAACATGGGTGTAATCCCGATGATCTTCCCGCGATGCTGGAAAAAATACAAGAGCAACTAAACGCTATTGAGAACGCGGAGGAAACGCTGGAAAAATCAGGGCAGGAATACGAGAAGGCACGCAAGGCCTATATCCAAATAGCGGAAATAATTTCCGCTCGCCGAAAAGATGTCGGAACAAAGCTCAATGATCTGGTAGGGGGCGAACTTGCTCCTCTTAAACTGGCAAAGGCACGCTTTATTACACAGGTGGAGCGTCTAGATGAGGTGGAGTGGAGTGCTCGCGGTATGGATCGGGTGCGCTTTCTTGTCGCCACCAATCCGGGGCAGGAACCCGGCCCCATTCACAAGATTGCTTCCGGCGGAGAGATGTCCCGCTTTATGCTGGCGCTCAAAGTTATTATCGCGCAGGAAGGCTCAACACATAGCTTTATCTTTGATGAGGTGGACGCAGGTATTGGCGGAGCAACAGCCGATGCAGTGGGAGAGCGCCTCGCGCGTCTCGCCAAGTCTAAACAAGTGCTGGTAGTAACCCACGCGCCGCAAGTGGCCGCAAGAGCTGATCATCACTGGATTGTGACCAAAAGCGAATCGGCTGAAGAGATGGTCACAACAGATATAAAGCCCCTTGTTTCGAAGAGCGAACGTTGTGAGGAAATCGCCCGTATGCTTGCCGGAGCGGATATCACCGACGAAGCGCGGGCTGCTGCTTTAAAACTTATAGATCAGGCGGCATGAGGAGATAACAGGCACATGAACGCATCGCTTTTTGATTTTGATCTTGAAGACGCCAAAGCCCGCCACAAAGCTTTGAGCGAACAAATCCGCAAGGCCGACATTGCTTATTATAACGAAGATGCGCCGGTTATGGATGATGGGGCATATGACAATCTCCGCCGCGATCTGGAAGAGCTTGAGACACGTTACCCTGAGCTTGCGACCAAGGAAAGCCCAACCCAAAAAGTCGGATCTGCTCCGTCTAAAGGGTTTAAAAAAGTAAAGCATGCAATTCCGATGCTTTCTCTGTCCAATGTGTTCAGCGAGGAAGAAGTCAGTGAATTTTTAGATCGTGTTCGCCGTTTCCTTGGTATGCCTGAAAATGAACCGATTGAGTTAGTGGCCGAGCCGAAGATTGATGGTCTGTCCTGCTCCCTGCGCTATGAGAGCCGCAATCTGGTTCTGGCGGCAACACGCGGGGATGGGGCAGAAGGCGAAGATATTACTGCCAATGTCAAAACCATTTCCTGTATTCCGCAAACCTTGCCCAAAGATGCGCCTGATTTGCTGGAAGTACGCGGGGAAATTTATATGAGCCGCGCTGGTTTTGCCGCATTAAATAAGCGTTTAGAGGAGGAAGGCAAAAAAACTTTTGCCAACCCGCGCAATGCGGCAGCAGGAAGTGTGCGCCAGCTTGATTCAACCATAACAGCCAAGCGCGAATTAGGGTTTTTTGGCTATGCGTTGGGTGAGCTAAGCGAGGCCATAGCCACAACACAAGAGGGAATTCGCCGGAAACTGGCAAAGTGGGGGATTCCTGAAACACCTTATAAGCTTTGTAAAACCATGACGGAGATCATAGAAAATTATGAGCAGATGCTGCAAGAGCGCCCTGATCTTGATTACGAGATTGACGGCATTGTCTACAAGGTCAATGATCTGGAATTACAGGAGCGCCTAGGCTTTATCTCCCGCTCGCCGCGCTGGGCTACCGCGCATAAATTTCCCGCCGAGCAAGCCATAACCCGCATTAATGCGATTGATATTCAGGTTGGCCGCACCGGAGCGCTCACCCCTGTGGCACGGTTAGAGCCGATTACTGTGGGCGGGGTTGTGGTGTCTAACGCCACTCTGCACAATGAAGACGAGATCGCGCGCAAAGACATTAGGCAAGGCGATATGGTGGTGATCCAGCGCGCAGGCGATGTGATCCCGCAGGTCGTGCGGGTCTTGAAAGAAAAACGTACAGGCTCTGAAAAAGAATTTACCCCTCTTGAAGCTTGCCCAGAATGTGGTGCTCATGCTGTTCGTGAAGAGGGGGGAGCTGTGCGAAGATGTACTGGAGGAATGACCTGCCCCAAGCAGGCGGTGGAGCGCCTCAAGCATTTTGTCTCACGCCTTGCTTTTGATATAGACGGGATGGGGGACAAGATTATCCAGTCTTTCTGGGATGATGGATTGATAAAAAATCCGGCAGATATTTTCACCCTCGAAAAGCGTAACGAATCATTCGACAAGCCTATCCGTGAGCGGGAAGGCTGGGGCGAGTTATCGGAAAAAAACCTCTTCGAATCAATCAATAACCGCCGCAATATTGCGCTGAATCGTTTTATCTATGCGCTTGGAATTCGTCAGATCGGCGAGGCCACAGCCAAGCGGCTGGCAAGCACCTATGGCACGATTGATGTATTGCAAGAGGCGATGTCGTTTGCGCAAGATGTTAGCTCGGATGCTTATAATGAGCTATTATCTATTGATGATATCGGTCCGGCTGCTGCCAGTGACCTTATCGCGTTTTTCGCAGAAGATCACAATCTGGATGTTTTGGAACAGCTTAAAACCCATCTGACTATCCAACCTTATGAGCAACTGGAAAGAACGGATTCTCCGGTCTTTGGTAAAACGGTAGTCTTCACCGGAACTTTGGTTAAAATGACCAGAGCCGAAGCCAAAGCCAAAGCAGAAAGTCTGGGGGCAAAAGTCTCTGGCACTGTTTCCCAAAAGACAGATTACGTTATAGCGGGGGAGAAGGCTGGCTCAAAACTCAAAAAAGCGTCGGAACTTGGCGTTACGACGCTAACAGAGGATGAATGGCTGGAACTGGTATTATAAGCCATAAAGCCTATTAAATGGCATCAATTTTATCACGAAGCTCATAGAGCTTGTTCATGGCAGATTCGATTTCTGGCGGATAATCGCGACGCTCAATAAACTCTCCACCGCCAGTGTTGCGGGTCATTGACTGCTCCAGAGCGCGGGTAAGAATCTCAGATATTTTGAGATCTTCCTGTTCTAATGCCAGCTCAAGAGCAGAAAGAATCCTGTCGCTTAAACGAATTTGCTCTCTGGTTGCATCGGTCATTTCTGTTATCTCCTTAAATATTTACCAAAAATCATTTTGCACTTTAATTAAAAAGGTTTCAAGGTTTCGGGACGATCTATAATCGTTTCTTTTACTAAAGCGTAAAAGTGGTTAAGAAAGTTATCACGAATCTCATCTCTTTCCATGAATATTTCATGCCCGCCGTTGGGATAGTCTATAATTTTTGCGCCCGGAATGTAGCCAGTAATCTTGTGTGAAAGCTTGTTATCAACAAGGTCTGCTTTGTGAGGTATAGAAAAAAGGCATGGCACAGTAGGCGGAGTTTTTTTAATAAGCTTTGCAAGCCGCCTGCAAGAGCGTTGAGCTTCATATATCCAGCGGAAAGAGACATCGCCGCAACGTAGCTCGGGAATATGCTCCGCCCAGAGGTGCTCAACTTTTGCCCGTTCCTTATCAGAAGTTAGATTAGCGTACTCAGTGCGCGTCTCCCAGTCATTGCCTTTGGGGACATAGCGTGTTCCGGCAAATAAATTATAAAGCCCCGCAACCGCTAATCCCATGGTCTGTGGTATTTTTTCAAATACCTTTAATCCAAAGAGCGGGGCATTAAAACAGGCGCACTCAACCCCTTCCGAGCCACCAGCCAGATAATGCAGGCCAATATGCGCGCCAGTCGAATGGCCAATCAGAGCAATAGGAATGCGCCCCTTATCAGGATGAACGCTGGAATGCTTTATATATTCCTTGATAAAATAGCGCAAATCTTCAACATCTTCGTTAAAGCCGTGGCTATGGCGTTTTTGAGGATTAGAGGCCAGCAACCGTGTGGATTTCCCCTGTCCTGCCCAATCAAGAACCCAAAATGCAAAGTTTTTGTCCAGACACCAGTTGGCAAGCTCGAAGTATTTTTCAGAAAATTCTCTAACTCCCGGCAGGCACACAACCACTACATCTGGAATATTGCCTTTTGGGAACGCAGAGCCAAACCGAACATAGCGGCCTTTTACGCGCTCGAACCCGTGCCAGCGCCAGTTTGCAGGCTGGCAGAAACGAGGCTCAAGATTGGGGGTAGGCTCTGTCGTATCCACGTTTCACCGCTTTTTGTTGCTTATTATTAGGTTACTTTTTTAAAGGTGCGATAGGCTAGAATCCTAAGGTTATTCCATTGCCTTGATAATGTCTTCTGTCATTTTCTTCGCATCATCTAAAAGCATCATGGTGTTTTGCTCAAAAAACAGCGGGTTGTCAATACCAGCATAACCAGAACCTAAAGAACGCTTTACAAATAACACCGTTTTAGCTTTTTCAACGTCCAAAATAGGCATACCATAAATCGGAGAGGTGGGATCTGTTTTCGCAGACGGGTTTGTAATATCATTTGCGCCAATCACATAAGCTACGTCAGCTTGTGCAAAGTCACGGTTGATATCTTCCATTTCAAATACCACATCATAAGGCACATTAGCCTCAGCCAAAAGAACGTTCATGTGCCCTGGCATACGTCCAGCCACCGGATGAATTGCATATTTCACATCCACACCTTCCTTTTTAAGGAGGTCAGCCATCTCGCGCAAGGCGTGTTGCGCCTGAGCAACGGCCATACCGTAACCCGGAACAATAACAACCTTTGAAGCATTCTTCATAATATAGGCAGCATCCTCAGCAGCGCCAATCTTGGCGTTTCTGTCACCCATATCAACAGCTCCGGCAGCAGCATTGTCGCCGCCAAAGCCACCTAGAATAACGTTAAAGAATGAACGGTTCATACCTTTGCACATAATATAAGAAAGGATAGCGCCGGACGCACCAACCAAAGCACCGGTCGTAATCAGCAGGTTGTTATGCAAGGTAAATCCAATCCCAGCAGCCGCCCAGCCAGAGTAAGAGTTAAGCATGGAAACAATCACAGGCATGTCCGCGCCGCCGATAGGAATAATCATCAGCACACCTAAAGCCAGAGCAATCAAAGCGATCATCCAGAACCAGAATGCATTTCCTGTAACGCAAAGAAGAATAACCATAAGCAGCAAAACACCGCCAAGAGCCGCATTAATCAAATGTTGCTTATCAAAAGTAATCGGCTTGCCGCTGATTTTCCCCTGTAATTTGCCCCATGCTACAATAGAGCCTGTTAAGGTGAGCGCTCCAATAGCAAGCCCTAATGACATTTCAATCAGGCTGATCGTATGGATATCGCCGTATACGCCAATCCCAAAAGCAACAGGGTTATAAAAAGCCGCCGCCGCAACGCAAACCGCAGCCAGACCAACCAAAGAGTGGAAAGCCGCCATAAGCTGGGGCAGGGAGGTCATCTCAATGGTTCTGGCGATATAAGTTCCGATAGAACCGCCAACAGCAATTCCCACTATGATTAATGTCCAGCTCGTTACTTGCGGCATAAGCATAGTCGTTATAATGGCCAGTGCCATACCGACTATCCCGAAAAGCAGTCCTCGCCGCGCACTTTCAGGGTGCGACAACCCGCGCAATGCAAGAATGAAAAAGACCGATGCTACTATGTATATAAGGTGAGAGAGTATTAACATGTTGGTTTCCTAAGTATTATCCTTATCAGGTATTTATTTTTAAAGCGAAGCACATGGCTTTCATAAAATTGTTATTTTTTCTTAAACATATGAAGCATGCGCTGCGTGATAACAAAGCCACCAAATATGTTTACAGAGGCAAGGGTCACGGCCAAAAATCCCATAAAACTGGATATCCCGGATTCAGAGAAGGTCCCTGTCGCAAAAACAGCACCAACGATAATTACAGATGAAATTGCATTTGTTATACCCATTAAAGGAGAGTGCAAAGCAGGCGTAACGCGCCATACTACGTGATATCCTACAAAACAGGCCAGAACGAAAACAGTCAGGCCGGTGATAAAGAAAGGCTCTGTATAAGCCGGAGTCGTATCGGCAGATTTTGAAACCAGTTCCATGGCCAGTTCTTCAGAATTTGCAATCAGCTCTGCCAGGCTTTCCTGAAATTTTTGTGCTTTATCAGACATAGTTTTTACTTCCCTTTATCTTTGTCTTTTGTTTTCGGGTTATTTTTCTTCTCCTCGGATTTTCCTTCGGTTTTTTCCTTTGCCTTTGGCTTTTCTTCGGCTTTCGGCTTTTCCTCTTTTTTATCTTCTTTTTTAACCTCTTTTTCAGCCGTTTTTTCAGCCGTTTTTTCAGCCGTTTTTTCAGTCTCTTTTTTGGCTTCTTTCTTAGCCGGAGCCTTGCCCCCGAAAGCAGGATGAACGATTTTTCCGCCGCGTGTCATAGTAACGCCCTGAATAATCTCGTCTTCTGGATTGATGTTTAAATCGCCGCTATCTTTATCGATAATCAAATTCATCAATGCCAGAAGATTCTTTGCATAAAGCGCAGAGGAATCAGCCGCCAGACGGCTTGGAACGTTTAGATGGCCAATGATCGTGACATCATGTTTTGTGACGACTTTACCAGCCTCCGCCAACTCGCAGTTTCCGCCTGTCTCAACAGCCAGATCAACAATCACAGAGCCGGGCTTCATGGATTTAACCATAGCCTCGCTAATCAGTTTGGGAGCAGGCCTCCCAGGTATAAGAGCCGTAGTGATAACAATATCCTGCTTTGCGATATGTTGCTCAACAAGCTTAGCCTGCTTTTTCTTATATTCGGCAGACATCTCCTTGGCATAGCCACCAGCGGTTTCTGCTTGCTTAAACTCTTCATCTTCAACAGCAATGAAGTTCGCGCCCAGTGATTCGACCTGCTCCTTTGCCGCAGGGCGTACGTCTGTAGCAGAAACAATACCACCAAGGCGGCGTGCCGTAGCGATTGCCTGCAATCCGGCAACGCCGGCGCCCATAACAAATACCTTCGCCGGAGGCACAGTGCCCGCCGCGGTCATCATCATTGGCATAGCGTGAGGGTAATGCTCCGTAGCGTCTAAAACAGCCTTGTATCCGGCAAGGTTAGATTGGGAGGAGAGAACGTCCATACTTTGTGCGCGGGAAATACGGGGCACAAATTCCATTGAAAACGTATCGATTCCAGCTTTCGCGCAATCATTCAAAATATCTTTGTTTGAAAAAGGAGCAAGCATCGCAATCAGCAGCGCGCCTTTGGGAATATCCTTTAGCTCTTCGGCATCAGGAGCCTGTACTTTCAAAATTACATTCGCGTCTTTAACGGTTTCGCCGTATGTTTTTGCAATTTTCGCACCGGCGTCTTTATAAGCGCTGTCAGTGAATGCAGCATATTTACCGGCATTGCTTTGCACAGTTACAGTTGCGCCATTTGCGATATATTTCTTTACGGTGTCCGGCGAAGCGGCAACACGTTTTTCGTTACTTTCCGTCTCTTTCGGGATAGCCAGATGAATGCTCACGATTTTAAAATTCCTATAATTCTCTAGTTTAAACGCTACACACAATGCAACATTTCTTCATGCTTGTGAAGAGAGATATTAGGGAAAAATAAGTTTTCCAAACCAGATAGTGTAGTAATGTTTTATGTCTGTTTCTGCGCAAATAGAGTTTTTGGAGGCTGTTCTAAAGTAAAACGTGCAATTTACGCATGTTCTAAAAGTATGCAGAGATTATGTTTTATTGATATTTCGCGGAATAATTTAAGTAAAACTTTATAAACACTTGAGAGAGAGCATGGTTTTTCATATCATAATAAAGTTATGTAAGGCGATTCGCATATTTTTAATGGTTTACCTTACCCCTTCCTCTTTTCGCGGTTTCTATTTCGCGGAAAATCTTAAGATGTTTTGTTTAATATGCGCTTGCGTAAAAAAACTATAAAGACTTATTGCTGTTTGTTCGTGTGTCTGTTGCTTTTTATGGTGACTGGCGCAAGGGTTGTGTGTGCGCAATCTTTGCGGGAAGCTGCGCTCTATGCGCTTGAAAATCATCCAAAGATAGAAGCTGCGCTGGCATCGCAAGCAGCGGCACAGTATGACATTGAAGAGGTGCGCTCTAACTATTTTCCTGAGCTTTCCGCAAGTATGACAGCCGGGCGTGTATATCAGGACAACGCAACAAGCCGTGGTTTAAGTGTCTCGCGTGGAGCTGCATATTCAGGCTATGGCGAAGGCTCTATAGCGGTGCGTCAAATGATCTATGACGGTATGGAGACAGACCATAAAACCGACGCATCTCTAGCGCTGGAAAAATCACGGCTGTTTGGTTTGCTTGATACAAAGGAGCAGGTCGTCTCTCAGGCAGTGCAAAGCTATATTGAGGTTTTGCGCCTGCGCAGCGCGCTCCAGCTTCTCGATAAGCAAAACGAAGAACTTGTAAAATATCAGGAGCGAATCAAGGATATGGCTGAAAATGGCATGAGCGACGAGACGCAGCTCCAGCAAGCCATAGATGTTGCCATGGTAGTTGAATCATTGCGCGCAGATTATGAAGGCCGGCTGATCGTCGCAGAGTCCAGCTATGTTCAGGCAGTTGGCAATCCAGTCCCTGTGCAAATGAGTGTTCCTGATAGCGTTCAGGATTTGGTGGAAATAGATCTGGATGAAGTGATGGCAAGAGTTAAAGAGCATCATCCGCTTGTGCAGGCCGCCTATATGCACGCTAGAGCCGCCAAAGATGATGTCGAGGCCGAGGAAGGCAAGCTATATCCTGATTTAAGTGGGGAACTCTCTCACTATAAATCGGATAAGAGGGATATAATCGGTGGAGAAAGTCAGGACAGCCGCGCTGTGTTGAAAATGAACTGGTCGTTTTCGACCGGAGGAAAGGAATTTTCCGCGATCAAACGCAAGCGCTCTGAATATCTGGAAAAATTCTATAAAATCAAGGACGTTAAACGTAATGTTGAAAAAGGTGTTAGCGAAGCTTACGCACGATATCTGACATTTTGGAAAAAAAGCGAACTTTCTACCAAACGGGTGGAGCTTAATAAAAAGCTTGTAAGCGCATATCAAAGCCAGTTTGAAGGCTCCCGTATAAATCTTCTGGCTTTAATGCGCGCTCAAAGCCAGCTTTTCAAAGCAGAACTGGAAGATAGCGATAACGCTTTTAATCTTCTGGCTGCACAATATGGTGTGCTTGCTGCGCGCGGTGAGTTGTTGGATGCAATATTGGCCTCGACCAATTCTGCTGCTGGAAGAAACCGGCAACAGCCATAATTAATTAAAGAATTTAAGAAATTAAGGTGACCAAAAGTGAAAGAGCAATGTGAAGTCAGCGAGGCAGGAATCCGAAATGATGATCCTCTGCTTGGCTGTCTCGTTTATATTGCAAAGGCAAAAGGTCATCCCAAATCACCACAAACGCTTGTAGCGGGCCTTGCTTACGATGGCAAGCACATGGAGCCAAAACTGTTCTGTGAGGCAGCAGATCGCGCAGGGTTTAAAGCAGAAATCTTCGACAAATCAGGCGTTAATGAAATAAACGACGGGCTTATGCCTTGTGTCATATTCATGGGAGAGAATTCAACTCCTTGCGTGTTGGTTAACCGTGATAGCAAATCGAATTTGGCAAAGCTTTTTGATCCTTTGTCCGGGCAGGTTCATGCCATACCGATTAATGATGTGGTAAAAGATTTTGCAGGTTACGCGATTTTTGTGCGTGAAAAGACTGCTGTCATAAATGAAAGCGCAAAAGAGAACACCAGCGAACCAGAACATATTGACGGAAAATGGTTTTGGTCGATTGTTAGAAAAAACCGCTCTATATATGGCACGGTGATTTTAGCTTCAATGTTTGTCAATTTATTTGCACTGGTCAGTCCACTTTTTATCATGAATGTATATGATCGCGTTATTCCTAATAATGCAACCGAAACAGGCTGGGCGCTTGGAATAGGGGCTTTAACAGCTTTTGTGTTTGACTTTATATTCCGCACTGTACGCGGATACCTGATTGATTTTGCAGGGCGTAAAGCGGATTTCCTGGCTTCCCGAAAGATTTACGATCATGTTTTAGATATGAAGCTTGAGCATCGCCCGCAATCAAGCGGTGCCTTTGCCAATATATTAAGAGATTTTGACTCTATTCGGGAATTCTTTACCTCTGCCACAGTCACGGCTCTGGTTGATGTTCCCTTTACATTTCTCTTTCTCTTTTTTGTATATCAGTTAGGAGGATCCATAGCCTTCATTCTGGTAGGGCTTATTACGATTACCTGCATAATCAGCTTCATCATCCAGTTTTCTTTAAAAGCGTGTGCCATAAAAGCGCAGCGTCTTGGTCAAAGCAGGCACGGCATTTTAGTTGAAACTATCGGCGCTCTGGAGACAATTAAGGCAGGAATGGCCGATGGGAAACTGCGCAAGAAATACAGCGCAGTTATTAACGAAGACGCATGCTATGCTCAAAAGTCACGCTTCTTATCGGCGCTGGCGGTAAATTCCTCTGTTTTTTTCCAGCAAAGCGCCAGCGTATTCCTCGTCCTCGCCGGAATGTATCTCGTGCAAAGCGGGGATTTGACCACCGGTGGGTTGATTGCCAGCGTTATATTGGGTGGAAGAGCAATCGCTCCGATAGGACAAGTCGCCAATCTAATTACCCGTTATCATCAGGCAGGAAGTGCGCTTAATGCTCTCAATAATGTAATGGAAGCTCCGGTTGAGCGTCCGTCTACAAAGCGCTTTTTGCACCGTCCGGTGCTTTCTGGAAAATTAGCATTTGAAAAAGTGTCCTTTGCTTATCCGGGAACACAAGTTCCAGTGCTCGATGAGGTGTCATTTACAATCAAGCAAGGAGAGCGCGTTGGCATTATCGGGCGCGTTGGCTCTGGCAAGTCTACAATTGCAAGGCTTTTGCTTAAACTCTATGAGCCGACAAGCGGCGTAATATTGGCCGATGATACGGATTACCGCCAGATTGATCCGGCAGACCTAAGAAAGAATATGGGCTATATATCGCAGGAAGCGCAATTATTTCGGGGCAGTGTACGGGACAATATTACAGCTTTTAAACCCGCCGCCAGCGAGGAAGAGATACTAAACTGCGCCCGTGAATCAGGAGTAGACAGCTTTGTTTCACGCCACCCCATGGGATATGACGCACCGGTTGGCGAGATGGGAGCGCAGATTTCAGGCGGGCAGCGTCAGGCGATTGCCTTGGCGCGCGCAATGATAACAAAACCACGTATATTAATATGTGATGAGCCTACCAGCGCTATGGACACGCAAAGCGAAGCAGCATTCCTTTCCTACATAAAAGAACACACAAAAGACAAAACTTTTATACTGGTTACGCATAAGCATTCATTGCTCACAACTGTTGATCGTTTAATATTGCTGCATAATGGCAGAGTGATAATGGACGGGCTGCGTCATGATGTTTTGGAAGCTCTCCAAAGCGGGCAGATCAAAGCGCAACAACACTGAAAGCAAGAAAAACAAGATAAAATAAAGTAAGAGAAAAATAATGGTATCGCCGCAAAAACAGGAATTGGATTATATGGACGAGCTGCAGGCTGCTTTGAGTATGCGTCCTGCAAAGCCTGTTTATGTTCTGCTTTTTACTATTATGGCTTTTGTTTTGTTTGCCGTTGTATGGGCTGCGATCACTGAAGTTGATATCCTCACTCGCGCGCAGGGGCAGGTCGTTCCA
The DNA here is from genome assembly GCA_018399685.1 of Alphaproteobacteria bacterium. Taxonomy (GTDB): domain Bacteria; phylum Pseudomonadota; class Alphaproteobacteria; order Micavibrionales; family Micavibrionaceae; genus UBA1672. Next base: position 40,355 of record JAGYOK010000013.1, read on the forward strand.
TCACAAGAAATCCAAGTCATACAAAGCCTTGAAGGAGGTATATTGGAAGAGTTGCTTGCCGCCGAAGGCGATATCGTTAAAAAGGGACAGGTTCTTTTGCGCATCAGCGACGTTGCGTTTTCTTCTGAAAAGCGCGGGACGCAGGCAAGATTTCTTTCTTTGGAAGCAAAAAAAGCGCGTCTGATTGCAGAAAGCACAATGAAAGATTTTGAACTACCGGAAGATATTAAAAAACAAATTCCTGATATTGCCGCAAACGAAAAGGCTCTTTATGATTCGCGGCAAAAAGAGTTGCACGGCGCATATGAAATGCAAGACGAGCAAATCAAAAAAGCCAGAGCTGGGCTTGCCGAAGTCGGGGCAGAAATTAATCGCCTTTACAAAAGTCGTGAGCTTTTGAATAAAGAGCTGACAATTACCAAAGAAATGGTTGCCAAACGCGCAGTGCCTCAACTTGACCAGATCAGGCTGGAGCGGGAGCTGGCCGACATCTCAGGCCAGATCGAAGTGCGGGGGCAGGAGAAAAAGGGTCTGGAGGCCGAACTGGCCAGTGTGCAAAGCCAGCGTAAGGCGCAAACTGATAAATTCCGTTCCACAGCTTTGGAAGAGCTGAACGAGGTAAAAACAGAAATATCAGCGCTTAGAGAAAATCTTAAATCTATAGGAGATCGAGTGTATAGGGCTGAGCTGCGTGCGCCGGTTGATGGTATCGTCAACCAGATCACGGTAAAAACAATTGGTGGAGTTATCGAGCCTGCTATGAAGCTTGTGGAAATTGTCCCGGCAGATGATGAGCTTAAAATTCTGGCAAAAGCCAAACCGGAGGAAATAGCATTCCTCAGACTCGGCCAGCCTGTGCGAGTTAAGATTACGGCGTATGACCCGCAACGTTACGGATCTTTGGAAGGTGTTCTAACGCGGTTAGCTGCCAATAGCATTAGTGAGCGTGATGGCTCTGTGATGTTCGAAGTCGAAGCCCGTACAAATAAAAATTATCTGGGGACAGAGGAAAATCCGCTACCGATCACAGCCGGCATGATTGCCAATGTTGATATCATAACAGGCAAACGCACTATCCTTAACTATTTGACTAAACCGTTCCACCGTGGCTTAAGCCAAGTCTTTCGTGAGCGCTAGGAAAGTAAATTATCTATGCTGACGATTACACCAAGACAACGAAAAGCGCTACATGCCCTTGCTTTATTTTTGCTGTTGATTGCTGCGGTATCCCTTAGCGATTCAAAGAATGCTATTCGCATGGATTTGCAGCATAGCGTTTTTGACGAGTTTAATCGTCGCCATCCTCGCCAGCTAAAAGACGAAGCAAACAGGGTGGTTATTATCGATATTGATGAAAAATCTCTTGAACTGATAGGACAATGGCACTGGCCACGCAATATTATGGCCGATATGACCTACAGCCTAAAGGAAAAAGGAGCAAAGGTCATCGCGTTTGATGGTGTTTTAGCAGAAGAAGACCGCGTCTCTCCGCATGTCCTGTACCGTAATTTAACGCCGGATCAGGTTTCGGGTTTGCCTGAAACAATGAGACAAGGCGGGCTTCTGCTGAATTATGATGAAATGTTCGCCAAAGCTATACGCGATTCAAAAATCTTTGTAACGGGCTTTGTCTATGGGCGGCTTGATCGGGATCAAAACAAACCGCTAGATAAGAAACGGATTTTAGCGCGCAGCGATGTTAAGGAAACTTTTTTGCAAGAAGCACCATATTTTGAGGCTGCGGCGGTGAATCTACCAATATATTCAAGAGCCGCAGCGGGTAATGGCAGCTTTATGGTAGAGCCTGACTCCGGTGGAATAATAAGGCGTATTGGTATGATTTATACCGATCATCAGACAATCTATCCGTCTCTTGGCCTTGAAGTGGTGCGCGTAGCAGAACTGGGGCGAAAAGGAACTGTACGTCTGGCTGCTGCACCGGAAGAAAGCTCCCGCTTGATTGATACAAATTACCGTATTGTTGTTGGAGAAAAGGTTATTCCAGTGGAAAGTGACGGCGTTTTGAATGCCTATTATCGGCATTATTGTAATGAAGATGATGTCGCAAAAAAATCCAGAGGGTGCGTCGTGGCTGATTATATTCCGGCATATAAGCTCCTGCTTCCCGGATATGAACAGGAAACACGCACGGTCATCGAAGGGAAAATAGCCCTAATTGGTGCAAGCGCAGAAGGTCTTAAAGATTTGCGAAGCACAGCTCTTCAGCCATTTCGTCCGGGCGTGGAAGTGCACGCAAATATCATAGAGCAGGTACTTGATGGGCAATATCTCTTACGGCCTTCCATTACCAAAGGTGTAGAGGCTATATATATCCTTATCGCTGGCTTGTTCTTTATTTTGATTGCTCCTTTTGTTGGAGTCTTGGTTTCTGTAGCGCTATGCCTTGTCATTATCTCATTTGCTGTATTCGGAGCGTATTACGCTTATATTGAGTATGGGTTGCTCATAGATCCGGTTTACTCATCAATGGCAGTTCTAGGTATATTTATTGCCTCGACAGTGCTTTCATATGCGCGGGCTGAAGCGCGAAGAAAGCAAATTCGTAATGCATTTGGTATGTATGTGGCCGGTGATGTTATGCAGGATCTGGAGAAAAATCCAGAGAAGCTGAAGCTTGGAGGGGAAAATCGCAAGCTTAGCATTATGTTCACGGACATTCGCAATTTTACTGGTATTTCAGAGGGGCTTGCTCCCGAAGCACTCATCCAGCTCATGAATGATTTTCTAACCAAGATGAGCGACATCGTGATGAAACAAGAAGGAACCGTTGATAAATATATTGGTGATGCCATGATGTGCTTTTGGAATGCCCCGCGCGATGTAGAAAACCATGAGAGGAAAGCTTGCCGTGCGGCGCTTCAGATGCAAAGTGCACTTGAGCCTATTAACGAGAGATTACGTCAAAAAGCAAATCAGGAACGTAAAGAGATAATTCTTTTAAAGGCAGGAATAGGGATTAACGCTGGGACATGCGCCGTTGGAAATATGGGATCTCGTCAGCGTTTTGCATATTCTGCACTCGGTGACGCGGTGAATATTGCCTCTCGTCTGGAAGGGAGGAGTAAATATTACGGGGTAGATATCATTATAGGTCAGAGCATATACGAAAAAGTTACTGACTTTGCGGTCATAGAGTTGGATAGAGTGCGTATGGTCGGAAAAGATAAACCGATTGTAGTTTACGGGCTGTTTGGTGATGAAAAGGTAGCTGGGCAGGAGTATTTTAAAAACTGGCTTAAAGCTCATAACAAAATGTTATCACTGTATCGCTCCAGAAATTTTATTGAAGCTGCTCAACAAATACAAACCTGCGGTGCTTTGGTGGGGCCAAATTATAGTCAGCTATACTCTCTTTATGAAGAGCGGGTAAATGATATATTAAAGATGTTAAAGCGCAACCAGACATTACCCGAAGGCTGGGACGGCACAATAGACGCTATGGAAAAATAAATGTCATTTATGATTCTTGTTATATGCTGGGTATTTGCCAGTCTCTTACAAGATCAACTATATCCTTTTCTGCCATAGGCCTTGCAAAATAGAACCCTTGAGCATATTGACACCCCATCTCTTTTAAGATTTGTGCCTCCCTAAGAGTTTCCACGCCTTCTGCAACGACTTTCATCTCCAGATTATGGCTTAATGTGACAATCGAGCGGACAAGCTCCAAAAGCCCCTTTTCATGTTCCATATCACGGATGAAGCTTTGGTCTATCTTCAATGTATTAATCGGGTATGTATGTAGATAGTTAAGCGAAGAATATCCCGTTCCAAAGTCGTCAATAGCAATACCCATACCGGCTCTGCGGCACATGCTTAAAGTTTCTTTAGCACGCTCGGGCTGCCCGATCAAAAGACGTTCGGTAATTTCAATATGAACTTGCTCGGCCTTGACGTCAGTAAGGCTTAATGTGTCATATACATTATTTACAAAGTCCGGTGCAGAGAAGTCCTTGCTGGAAAAGTTTACGCTCATGTGCAGATTTTTGTGATAGCGCGTACTTTCCTGAATGCGCTTTAAAGCTCTACAGGCATTTGTGAACGCCCATTTGCTGGCCTCGATAATCTGCCCCGTTTCTTCAATCACGGGAATGAACACGCCAGGGGAAATAAAGCCTTTTTCTGGATGAAACCAGCGCATCAAAGCCTCAAAGCCAGAGATTTCTCCCGTGCTCAAGTTAATAACGGGTTGATAGAACAAAGTAATTTCCCCGTTGTTCTTCTCTAAAGCTTCTTTATATTCATTGGCAATTCTTATGTGCTCAATAGCGCCATCTTCTTCGGCATATATAAGCTCTAAAGACTCAACACCCGATAACTCAGTTCCTTCAGCCTGAGATTCAATGCGATTAAGCGTATCACGATATCTTGTCATGATAATCTGCATCGCCATACGGACAACTGGATCGGCATTGCTCAGGCGGCGTGCAAAGTCTTCCTTGGTAATTTCAAGCACTGTGCAATCTTCCAAGGCGCGGATAGTTGCTGTACGCGGTGCACTGTCTATTAAAGACATCTCGCCGATCATCGCACTAGGCCCTCTGGTGCCGATAATACGTTCCTCACCGCTCATGCCGGTTATTAACACTTCGACCTTACCGCTTTCAATAATATACGCTTTTTGGCCGACCTCACCCTGACGCATTATAATTTCGCCGGGCTTAAAGGATTTTTGAGTTTTTTCTGTTTGATGCATTTTATCTTGAAGTTAGTTGTTGTCCACACTGTAATACAATATGAAATAAAAGTCTTAGTATTTGGTTAATGAGACATCTTTTCTTCCAGAAAATCAACTTGTGACAGATTATCGTATTCACAAATATTTGGATTTTAAGGTATGGCACCAAAAATAATAATTCATTATGACACCATGTTTTTTTCAAGAATACTTGACAAGAGGTATAAAGCATCGTTATGTTCGCTGCTCGTTAGAGAATTATATTAGAGTTAAAGAGCCTAAAGGTTTAAGAAGACAATGAAAGTTTCAAACTCACTTAAAACGTTAAAAACCCGTGATCGTAATTGCCGCGTTATTCGCCGCAAAGGACGTGTATACGTAATTAACAAGAAAAACCCGCGTTTTAAAGCACGCCAAGGCTAATATCAGGCAAAGAATTAAGTGTGATTTTTGCCTCTAGTCTTTATGTTTAGGCCGCGAACGGTTGTTCGCGGTTTTGTAATGTTCGTATTTATTCAGCTTTTATAATAAACAAGAATAATAGAGATGTTGAAAATCTTGCGGGTAAGTCACTCTCGGGGGTGCATTAACTTCTTTTCTCTGATATATCCTTATTAATTGAATTCTATTCATTGGGATAAGTGATTAATGTTCTCCAAACTTTTTGGCTTTATGTCTGCCGATATGGCTATTGATCTGGGTACCGCAAACACTCTGGTATACGTAAAGGATCAGGGCATCGTTTTGAACGAACCCTCTGTCGTTGCAATATCAGTTGTCGGTGGAAAGAAACAGACACTGGCCGTTGGTGATGAGGCCAAACAAATGCTGGGTCGTACGCCGGGCAGTATCGTAGCCACGCGTCCGTTGCGTGATGGCGTGATTGCTGACTTTGAAGTGACCGAGGCAATGATAAAACACTTTATCCGTAAAGTGCATAACCGCCGCACGTTTGTTTCTCCTAAAATGATTATTTGTGTTCCTTCCGGTTCTACCGCAGTTGAGCGCCGCGCCATCCAGGAATCTGCAGAAAGCGCGGGAGCAAGCGAAGTTGGCTTGATTGAAGAGCCAATGGCCGCAGCTATCGGAGCGGGACTTCCCGTAACCGAAGCAACAGGCTCTATGGTGGTTGATATTGGTGGAGGCACAACAGAAGTCGCCGTTATTTCACTGGGCGGTATTGTGTATGCACGCTCTGTTCGAGTCGGTGGTGATAAAATGGATGAAGCTATTATCGCTTATATCCGCCGTGTTCATAACCTGCTTGTTGGGGAGAGTACCTCTGAGCGAATCAAAAAAGAAATTGGCTCGGCTTGCATACCCGGTGATGGAGAAGGCCGCACCATAGAAATTCGTGGCCGTGATCTTATGAACGGCGTGCCAAAAGAAATCGTAATTACCGAACGGCAGATTGCCGAAGCTTTAGCAGAGCCGGTAGGACAGATCGTAGAAGGTGTAAAAGTCGCATTGGAGCATACCGCGCCGGAGCTGGCTGCGGACATTGTTGATCGAGGTATTGTATTAACAGGCGGCGGAGCGCTGCTCACCAATCTGGATTTTGTGCTTCGTCATGCTACAGGCTTGGCCGTAACACTGGCAGATGATCCGCTTTCCTGCGTTGCTTTGGGAACCGGCCACGCTCTTGAAGCCGGGAAAGCTTTGCGCCACGTACTTATTGGCACATACTAGCTTACTTTATATCCTGAATATCCTGATCGTAATTATCATCTGTGATTTTTGTTAGCGTTGTTTACATCTTTTTGAAAGGATGTAGGCATGAATATGCACAAAAGAATCCGTTTAACACTGCTTGATCGTCAAGAGATCTGGCGGCGGCATGTAACGGGAAACTGGACTATCGTG
>JAGYOK010000014.1 GCA_018399685.1 Alphaproteobacteria bacterium
GCAATCCAGCCAATAGCGGTGGCGCTCCGGGAATTTGTCTGTTGCGGGAAGGGTGTCTTCCAGATCGCCGCCGCAAAACTGGACTATACGGTTGGCCGCGCCATCTTTGGGGTCTACTGTAAGCAGGGCGCAGTCAACGCCGTTATAGGCGATATAGGGAATTGCCTTTTGTAAAAGCTTTTTGCCAAAGCCCTTGCCGCGCATGGATGGACGGATGATAAAATGTATGTGGCCTCCCCATTTTTCAAGGTGCCAGTTCAGGCGGTGGCGTATGTTTAGCGAGCCAATATAATCATGCTCTTTGACAAGCCATAATACAGTTTCCGGCACAGTCTCGACCCAGTCGGGGTATGGCATGTGCAACCCTGTTTTCTGGTTGTTAATTTTTTCAAGAAAGCCTTCGAAGTCATTTTCAAGGTCGCTTGATTTTATAAAGTCAAAACGTCCTTCTTCATGATATTCCCTTAAAGCTTCGATAGCGCCTTGTTTGTGTTCTATTGACGGTTTTTCAAGTTTTGCAGCAGACATTTATATAAGCTCTGATCTTTAAATTTAGGGTCCTGACCCTAGTTACATCATAAATATAGCGGCCAGACCGAGGAATGATAAGAAGCCTATCACATCTGTAACCGTTGTCAAAAGGACGGTTGAGGATACGGCAGGGTCGCTTCCCATACGATCAAGCATCAGCGGTATGCCAGCACCAAATAAACCGGCGACAATCAGATTAATAATCATTGCCATGGCAATGACAAAGCCGAGAATGGGGCTGAGGAACCATAGGGCGGCAAGTATACCTATGATAAGGGCAAACATAATGCCATTTATGGTTCCGACAAGGGTTTCTTTCCAGATCACCCGCCATGTGTTTGTGCTGCTGATCCTGTTTGTAGCAAGCGCACGTACAGCAACGGTAAGGGCTTGTGTGCCTGCGTTTCCGCCCATTGAAGCAACAATAGGCATCAAGACGGCGAGGGCGACAATTTCTTGAATGGTGGCGTCGAAAAATGAAATAACGATGGAGGCTAAAACAGCGGTGAGCAGGTTTATAAATAACCAGCGGAATCTGGTTCCGGTTGTTGAAATGACGGCGCGATACAGGTCGCCTTCTTCAACACCGGCCATGCGCATTATGTCTTCTTGTGCTTCCTGATCGATAACGTCAACAATGTCATCAATAGTAATAGTACCGATCAGACGGCCTTCAGCATCAATAACCGGCGCGGAGACAATGTTTTCTCTTCGGAACATGTGGGCGACATCTTCCTGATCCATATGTGCGGGGACAGGCTTTATGTTGTCTTCCGGTATGATATCCCTGAGGCGTTCCGGGCGTTTGGCGCGTACCAGACGATCGAGGGGGATTGCCCCTGTATAGTGGTGTGACGGGTTAATTGTGAAAATGCCGAAAAAGTCCTCAGGCAGGGCAGAGGCGGCGGCTCTTAGGTAGTCGATTGTTTTTCCGACTGTCCAGAATTCTGGAACGGTAACCATCTCGCGGCGCATCAGGCGGCCAGCGCTGTCTTCAGGAAAGCTTAGGCCTTCTTCCAGAACCAGCCGCGTTCTTGCGGACAGGTATCTGATAATTTCCTGCTGGAAGTCGAAATCCAGACTTTCTACCAACAGGAGGGCATCGTCACTTTCAAGGTCGGTAATGAGTTGAGCGACGCTTTCAGCGGGCATCTCGCTTAAAATGGCGCGGCTGATTTCAGGATCAAGCTCGGTGAAGACTTCGGGGTCAACCTCCTCGCTATACATAAAGAGCAGTTCTTTACGATCTTCATCACTGATTTTGCTAAGCAGGTCGGCTGAATCTGCAACGCTTAGTTCCGAGAGGGCTGCGTGTACGGTGTCGTAATCCTGTAAATGCGCGGCTTCGAGAATATCCTTGATCGTTTCATCAGACAGGCCGTAACGCATATCTTCTGATTGCGTGTTAAACATCTCATCGGTGTCTTTAACAGCTTCTCCCATTTATGCCTTGCGCCTTTAATCTCTTTCGGGTTTAACTCCTTGCCCCCCAAGGTGCCTAGCCCCGCCCCCTTTAAAGGGGAGAGGGAGTATAGATACCTTTTATGTTTGCGCTTTTTTATGCTCTTTTAAGAAGACGGTGCGTTGTTGTGTCCGTTAAATCTTGTTCGAGTATTTGCGCGCCCACCGTTGCCAGAGCCGTGATGTTCACAATAGCACGGATTGTTGTGGCTGGCGTAACAATATGCACAGGCCGCGCTGTTCCGAGCAAGAGCGGGCCGATGCTGATGCCGTCCTGGAATGACTTGGCAAAGTTAAATGCAATATTTGCAGCATTTGCGCAGGGCATAACAAACAGGTTGGCCGGGCCGCTCAGCCTTGAATTAGGCATAATGCGCTGGCGTACGCTGTCGATAAGCGCAGTGTCGGCTTGCATCTCTCCGTCAATTTCAAGCTCTGGATCGCGGCGAAGGATTTCTTGACAGGCTTCGCGCATTTTAATAGAGGCCTCGTCGTTGATAGAACCAAAGTTTGAGCGGGAAAGCATGGCAACGCGCGGAACTTTACCAAAGCGGCGAACTTCTTCGGCGGCCAGCAAGGTCATTTCTGTGAGTTGCTCAACGGTCGGGTTCTCATTGATTTGCGTATCGCAGAAGAAGTAGGTGTCCTGCGGCAGCACCAATGGAGACAACGCGGCGGCGGTGTTGGTGCCGGGTTTAAGTCCTATGATGTCCAGAACATCTTTCAGGTGAGTGTGGTAGTTGCCTTCGGCTCCGCAAATAGCGGCGTCGCTGTCGCCTTTATGAACCAAAAGCGAGCCGATCACAGTTGTATTAGTTTGCAATATGGTCTTTGCATCTTCCGGTGTGACACCTTTTCTTTCCATGATGGAATGGTATGTCTCCCAGTAGTCGCGGAAGCGCTTGTCTTTTTGTGGATCAACAAGCTCGTAATCCTTGTCTTTTTCCAGACGAAGGCCGAGTATCTTGATGCGTCTGCTGATTACATCCTCGCGTCCGACCAATACCGGGCGAGCGACGTTTTCGTCTACGACGATCTGTGCGGCCTGAAGTATTTTTTCTTCCTCACCATCACAGAATGCAACTCGCTTTGGAGCCTGTTTTGCGCGGGCAAATATCGGGTGCATAATCAAGGAAGAGTGGTCACAGAATACTTTCAGTTTTTCTTTATACTCATCAAAATCCTTGATAGGGCGTGTAGCAACGCCGGTTTCCATGGCGGCTTTTGCTACGGCCATCGGGATATCAATTATAAGGCGTGGGTCAAACGGTTTCGGGATAAGGTAGTTTGCTCCAAAAGACAGGGTTTCGCCGCTATAAACAGAGACTACTTCTGCGGCGGCTTCCTTGCGAGCTAAAGAGGCGATTGCCTCAACAGCGGCAAGCTTCATTTCCTCGTTGATAGCGGTTGCCCCAACGTCGAGCGCTCCACGGAAGAGGAACGGAAAGCACAAAACATTGTTCACTTGATTAGGGAAGTCAGAGCGCCCTGTGCAAACGATTGCATTGGGTTTTCCCTTGCGGGCAACATCCGGCATGATTTCCGGCGTGGGGTTGGCTAAAGCCATAATTAGCGGGGCGTCAGCCATTTTGGCGACCATCTCGCTGTCTAGAAGACCGGCGCGGGACAGGCCAAGGAAGACATCTGCGCCTTCAATCGCATCTTCCAGAGTGCGGGCATCGGTTTCAATGGCCATTTCGGCTTTTTCCGGAACCCATTTTTCAGTATCTTCACGGCCTTTGTAGATAACGCCCTTACTGTCACAAACAGTAATGTTCTTGCGACTTAATCCTGCTTTGACCAAAAGATTCATACAGGCGGTGGCAGAGGCGCCAGCACCCGAAGTTACCATACGGATATCTGCAATATTGCGTCCAGAGTACTTGATCCAGTTCGTGAAAGCGGCAGTTACAATAATTGCTGTGCCGTGCTGGTCATCATGAAAAACCGGAATGTTCATTTTTTCTTTTAAGCGGCGTTCCAGCTCGAAACATTCGGGGGCTTTGAAATCTTCCAGATTTATGCCGCCAAATGAAGGAGCAAGCGGGGCAATGATATCGACAAGTTTGTCTACGTCTGTTTCGTCGACTTCAATGTCAATGGAGTCGACATTGGCAAACTTTTTGAACAGGACAGACTTTCCTTCCATAACCGGTTTGGAAGCCTGAGCGCCAATATCTCCCAATCCCAATACAGCCGTTCCATTGGAAATAACAGCAACCAGATTGCCTTTGGATGTATAGTCATAGGCGAGTAATGGATCTTTTTCAATCTCCAGACAAGGAATGGCGACTCCCGGAGAATATGCCAGGGCAAGATCTCTTTGTGTGGTCATAGGCTTTGTTGGATTAATGGAGATTTTACCCGGTGTTGGTCTGGCGTGATAATCAAGGGCAGTTTGTTTGAAGGCTTCCTGGTCGTCGGTTTTGGACATGGGTCTATTCCTGTTTTGATGTCTTTAAGAAAGGGTTTTGCCAATCGAATGGCTGCAATCTTTTTTATGGTTGGTGCGGCCGAGAAGACTTGAACTTCCACGGGATTTAACTCCCACAGCGACCTCAACGCTGCGCGTCTACCATTTCGCCACGGCCGCACTATATATGCATACGTAATGCATAAGTAACCATCAGGCAAATGCCTGTGGAAAAGAGGTTTAACAAATCTTCAACATTAGTACAAGCCAGTAAAAGCATTGCGGCGCAATAAAAAGCATGGTTTAAAACAAAAGCATGATTGACTGGTTGATAGAAAATAATTTGGTTGAGTATGAAAACGCGGTTGCCACTATGGAGGAGCGCGTCGCAGCTATTCGTTATGACGGAGCAAATGATGCTGTCTGGCTGTTGGAGCATCCCCCTCTTTACACAGCCGGGACGAGCGCCAAGGATACTGATTTACTTGATGCGCGGTTTCCTGTTTTTAAAAGCGGGCGGGGCGGGGAATATACTTATCACGGGCCGGGACAGCGTGTGGCCTATGTCATGATGGATCTGAAAAAGTGGCAGACAGGCGGGGCGGACGTGCGCGGCTATGTCTGGTCTTTGGAAGAGTGGATTATCCGTACTCTGGGGGAATTTGATATCAAAGGCGAGCGGCGCGAGGGGCGCGTTGGTATATGGGTAGCACACGAGAATGGTAGAGAATCCAAGATCGCCGCTATCGGGGTGCGGATACGGCGCTGGGTCACTTATCACGGCATATCAATAAACCTCAATCCTGATTTATCTCATTTTGGCGGGATTGTCCCGTGCGGCATTTCCGATTATGGAGTAACAAGCTTGCACGCTTTGGGGCGAGCGGATGTAGACATGGCAGCTTTGGACAGAGCTTTGAGAGAAAATTTCTGCGCAGTCTTTGGTAGAACGTAACAAAACTCTTGCGTTTGCCTGCGTTCACTTTTAGGCTTATTTCCTTTAATAGAGATGTAAACCAAAGGGAAATATACTGCTATGTTTGATATTCGTGCCATTCGTAATAATCCTGATATTTTTGATAAAGGCTGGGCGCGCAGAGGGCTTTCCCCTCAAACTTCCGAGATACTTGGATTAGATGAAAAAAGACGGTCTTTGCAGACTTCCTTGCAGGAGTTGCAGGCGCGCCGTAATGATGAATCTAAAAAGATCGGGGAGATCAAAAAAGATGGCGGTGATGCGACGGGGCAGATGCAGGCTGTATCTATTATTAAAAATGATATTGCCAAGATGGAAGAAGAAGAGCGCAAGATCGGTAATGATCTGACAACGTTGCTTTCTTCATTGCCGAATATTCTAGGCGATGATGTGCCTGACGGTGCGGATGAGGAAGATAATAAAGAGGTTCACAGGTGGGGTGATGTCAAACGTCCCTCCGGCCCGGATCATGTGGATATTGGCGAGGCTTTGGGGCTGATAGATTTTGAGACAGCGGCTAAAATGTCCGGTGCGCGTTTTACTTTGCTTAAAGGTGATATGGCGCGGATGGAGCGGGCGTTGTCTCAGTTTTTCCTAGATACGCATACGCAGGAGCATGGCTATACGGAAATGTCTGTGCCTTTGCTGGTGCGGGATAATGCTTTGTATGGGACGGGACAACTGCCCAAATTTGCAGAAGATTTGTTCAAAGATCATGAGATGGGGCACTGGATGATTCCAACTTCCGAAGTGCCGCTTACGAACATTGTTGCAGAGATGATCGTTGATGAGGAAGAGTTGCCTATGCGCTTTACGGCCTTTACGCCTTGTTTCCGTTCAGAGGCCGGTTCGGCTGGTAAAGATACGCGCGGGATGCTGCGCCAGCACCAGTTCTATAAGGTTGAAATGGTTGGCGTGACAACCCCTGATAAGTCTGAAGATGAGCATGAGCGTATGTTAACTTGCGCGGAAACTGTTCTGAAAAAGCTGGATCTCCCGTTTCGTACGGTGGTGCTGTGCAGCGGTGATACAGGATTTGGAGCGCGCAAGACTTATGACATTGAAGTGTGGCTTCCAGGGCAGGAGACATACCGCGAGATTTCCAGCGTGTCGAATTGCTGGGACTTTCAGGCGCGGCGCATGAATGCTCGGTGTCGTGCTAAAGGTGAGAAAGATACTCGCTTTGTGCATACTCTTAATGGCTCTGGTGTGGCGGTCGGGCGTGCGCTGATTGCGGTGATCGAGAATTACTATGATCCATCTGATGGCGGCGTGTTCGTTCCTGAAGTCCTTAAACCATATATGGGTGGGCTGGAGAAAATTGTGAAGGGATAGATATCGGAGAAAAGATTAACCATGACAAATATTTTAAACCGCGTGTTTCCGGTTGAAGACTTAAAAGATACCGTGATGCGGTTCCCGCTATCGGTGGTTTGCGCGGGCATTACATTTATTGTCGCACTGCTGGGTATTCATGATATTTTTGATATTGATGAAGATATTATCGGGCGCGTTGTAACGACTACGATCAGCCTTTATCTGTGGTTTGGGATTGTTATTCTCATTGCAGAAAGTAGGAAGTTTAAAACAACGTTGGCGGGGTTTCCGTTTATTCTTGTGGCGATTGGTATAGTGTTCTTGCTGACCTATTCTTCGCTGTACTGGATACATTTTGCGCTTCTTTTACCGACTTTGTTGCTTGGCGTTATTGTCGCGCCATATCTGAAAGGCGGTGACGATTGGTCGTTCTGGCTGTTTAACCGGAATTTATGGCTGGGGGTTGCGCTGTCTTTTCTGGCAGCGTTGCTATTTGCCGCCGGATTTTCTCTGGCATTGGTGGCCGTCGATCATTTGTTTGGCGTTGATATTGATGAAAAGATGTATTCTGATATCTGGCTGTTTGCTTCGGTTATTCTCGGCCCAGTTTATGCTTTATCGCGTGTGCCGAAAAAGTTTGATTATGATGAAGCGGAAGTTACGGCTCCGGCGGGGTTGCGCTTTATAGCAAACTGGGTGTTTGTGCCTGTTGTGTTTGTGTATTTGCTGATCCTATATGCGTATTTTGCAAAGATTGTTATTAGCGCGGAAGTCCCTAATGGCTGGCTGGCGTGGTTGATTACCGGATTTGTAGGCAGTGGCGTAGTAACATACCTTATTGCGTGGCCGCTGCGAGGGTCTAAGGAAGGTTTGCCGCATCTCCAGCTCTTTTATAAGATATTCTTTCCGGCGCTTTTTATACCAATCGGATTTCATTTCTTTGCGATATGGGAACGTGTGAGCGCGTACGGCATTACAGAGCAGCGTTACATGCTTATGATCTCGGCGTTCTGGTTTTTGATAATAGCTATCACCAAAAGTCTGCCGTTTATTCCATTGAGGATAATACCGGCTAGTTTGTTTTTGCTCATGGCTTTGGCTTCGTTCGGGCCTTGGGGAGCGGTGAGTGTTTCGGGGGCAAGCCAGATCAACCGGCTGGAGGGTTTGCTTAACAAATATGAGCTTCTTGAAGACGGGCGAGTGGTTAAGCTCAAAGATGGGGGAGAGATTCCTTTTGATGATCGTTTGAGTATAAGCTCTATTTTAGATTATATGTGCCGCTCAGATCGCGATGCTATGATCGAGCCGTGGTTTAATGCGGAAGATAAGAAAGATTGGAGTTGTTCCGCGAACGATTTAACAAACCAGCTTGGATTTGAATATGTTAACTATCGTTTTTCTGACGTGTTCTCTAATACGCGTTTTTATGTATACGTTGACCAATCTAGTGGACGCCCAAATGTTGTTGACGTGAAGGATTATGATCTGTTTATCAAAAATATGTATGTAAGTATTCATGGTTCTAATGATGATGTATATAAAGAGCATGTCGAAGCGCTTGATCGTTATAGCATTGATTTTTCATTTAGCGGGGATGAATTGCGTGTCAGTGTGGCAGGGCATGCTCCTGTTGTAGTTGATGTTGTTGATTATATTAAGGATAAAACAGGCCAAAGTGTGCTATTGGAAAATATGTTTATCATAGGGGAAAATGCTGATTTATCTTATAAGGTGATTTTTTACAGCATTAGGGGCGAGATTAAAAACGGGAAACCTTTCCCAGTTAGTATGGGTTTTGATTTTCTTTTCCGAATAAAGAATGAATAAAGAGTTCTGGGGCTGAATAACTATGAATATACAAGCGGCGAATAAGCGCATCCGTTTAATAATGGATTTGCGTATGCAGGGCATTACAGATACGAACGTGCTTAGCGCAATCGAGCGTGTGCCACGGGATTACTTTGTGCCGCCTTATGCGCAGGATCAGGCGTGGGAGAATACCGCTCTGCCGATCGGGTTGGGGCAAACAATCTCCCAGCCCTTTGTCGTTGCGTTCATGACGCAGGCTTTGGAGCTTACGGATCGGGATAAGGTGCTGGAGATCGGGACGGGTTGCGGGTATCAGGCTGCGGTACTGTCGCGTCTGGTTCGAAGGGTCTATACAATAGAGCGCTATAAAGATTTGCTGCGTATGGCCGAGAAGCGGTTTGATTATTTAAAACTGCGCAATATTACTGCGATTGCTGCGGACGGGATGAAGGGTTGGCCAAAAATCCACGGTATAGATCAGGCTCCGTTTGACAAGATCATCGTTACGGCGGCTGCGCGTGAAAAGCCGCCTGAGGCGCTTATCAATCAAATACGTGTCGGAGGGAGTATGATTATTCCCGTTGGCGGTGTAGGAGAGCAGATGCTTAAGCTCTATAAACGGGAAAGCGATGAGGCGTATTCTGTAAGAGATATGTTGCCGGTGCGTTTTGTTCCTCTTTTGCCCGATGTGTCGGATGACAAGAATGATGTGTCCTGACCCTTGGTGTCTAATTAAAGTATATATCTTGGGTATATATTTTCTTGAAAAATTTCGCCTAATAATAGGTATTAAAATACATCACTAATAGCTTTTCAGGGCAAATACACGGGTATATCGATATAGCATATATATATCCTCTTGTTATATCCCCTCTATATATATGTTTTTGGGATAGGACTTGCCTTTGCCCTTGAATATGATATTACCATAGAATTTGGGAAAAGGGAAGAAATTCCTATAATTAATTTTTTGGTGAATTTTGTCCGATTTGTCGGATGACAAGAATGATATGAATTAATAGGGGCGGGTTCTAATTTCATAATGACCTAAGCTCAGTGAATGTGTATCATGCTTTTTGTGATGAACGTTCGTTTATTTTTTATCTGCATGTTACTTTTTCCTGGTTTGGCTGCTTGTAGTAATACGCCAGCACCGGTGGTTCATTATGGGCAGGCCAGCGGAGCTGGGAGCGCAGGCGTTCATAATGTTGTTTCCGGCGATACGCTTTACAGCATTTCCAATCGTTACCGTCTGCCCATGCGGGATATCGTTGTACTCAATAACATCAAATCGCCTTTCAGGCTTTATGTCGGGCAACGTATAAAGCTTCCTCCGCCTCAGGAATATAAGGTTCGGGAAGGTGATACGCTTTACGGCGTGTCGCGTTTGTTTGGTGTTAATTCCTCGGAAGTGGCGCGGATGAACGGTATAAGCTCGCCATATGTTGTGCGCGTCGGGCAGGTTTTACGGCTGCCTTCGGTGATCCAGCAGGGCAGTAGTGCAAACAATATTGAAGTTGCCAGTGCCGGAAAAACTGTGTCAAAGAGCGGTATATCCGGGCAAAAACCTGCCGAGATCAGGGATGGAGTGCCAGTCCCGCAGGGAAAGCCTGTACTCCTTTCCAGGCAAGATAAACCTGCCTCTATTAAAATATCCAGAGTTAATACGAAAGCTCCAAAGCGTTCTTCGGGGAAATTTCTCAAGCCGGTTAACGGGCAGGTTATTTCCAGTTTTGGAGCCAAGAAAAGCGGCCTTCATAATGACGGGATAAACATTGCTGCACCACGGGGGGCGGATGTAAAATCGGCAGAAAACGGGGTTGTGG
This sequence comes from Alphaproteobacteria bacterium, assembly GCA_018399685.1. GTDB lineage: Bacteria > Pseudomonadota > Alphaproteobacteria > Micavibrionales > Micavibrionaceae > UBA1672. The sequence goes on from JAGYOK010000014.1 coordinate 10,334, forward strand.
TCTATGCTGGAAATGCGCTTAAAGGTTCTGGTAATTTGATTTTAGTGCGCCATGAAGATCGCTGGATGAGCGCTTATGGTCATCTCGATCAGATCAATGTCCGTAAGGGGCAGGTGGTCACGCGTGGCAGTGTAATCGGCAAGGTTGGCTCTACAGGGTCGGTGTCTACTCCGCAGCTCCATTTTGAGCTAAGGCGCGGGACTTCGGCGCTTAATCCTGTGCGTTATATGTGATGTAAAAGAAGCTTTATAAGGAAGGTATAAATTATGTTTGATGTTCTTTTTGAAGGGATGAAAGCCTTTAACCAGTCATTTATGCTGGTTGGAGGGTTTGTTTTTCTACTTATCGGCGGCGGGCTGGCCGGTTATGAGATCTATTGGCGGAGTAAGGGCGTTGCTGTTAAAGGGCGGGTAATAGGGGTTCGCGCTTCAAATGCAAGAGAGTTTGACGATGAAGAGATTGCACCTGAATACGGTAATCTGAAAGATGAAAATAACAAAGAAGATGAAGCAAAAGGTGTCGGGAAAGGCTCTGTCATTGTTGGTTTGCTGTTTTTTGCGTTTCCTTTGCTTTTTGCCGTTTTAGGCGCAAACATGGGATACAAGTATCTGTCTTTGACGGCATCCGGTGTATATACCGAGGCAACAGTTGTTCGTAATGAAGCGTCAAGCAGCAGTGGTAACACCTCATATTATGCAGTTGTGGAGTTCAGGGATCATAACGGGAGGCTCTGGGAGCTTGAAGACAATGTCGGGGGAGGTTCTCCTTCTTTTAAAAAAGGCGAGACAATCGGTGTCTATTATGATGAAAACGATCCAGAGCGTTTTGTAATACATGCTTTCTGGCATTATATGGGTATAGCAATCATATTCTTTGTTATAGGGTCTTCGGTTTTTGGTCTTCTGGTGTTTTTGTATCTTAAAAACAAAGCGGAGGAAGCTGCTAAAAAGCAAGGGAATGTGCCGAAGAAAAAGAAACTAAATTATGCAAATGAAATGTACTATCCCGTATATGAATATCAGGACATACACGGGGAGCGAAAAGAAAATGTCGGCATGGTCGGCTCTAATAGTTTGTTAAATGCCAAGTTGGGGAAAGCGGTAAATTTGCTTATACTTCCAGATAACCCCGATCAGGTCAGAAAATCTTCGTGGCTATTTTTGGTTTTTGGAACTGTTTTTATCCTGCCCGGTTTGTTTTTTTTCTACATCGCGTTTACGCAGTATGAGAGCACGCCTTTATCATTTGTTTTTGTGATTATGGTTATCGCTTTTATTGTTTTCAGGATGTTTGGCTCTTTAGGTAAGGTGAAGGCAATGCTGTATGAAAGAGCGGTTAAGGGAGGTTTGATGCACTCTTATGAGTCTTCTTTATCTGGAAATGATGATGGCGCGGTAAGCAACGGAAGAGATATCTTGAAAATTATAAAGAAGGGCGTAAAGGCCAGAGTAGAGCAAGGCGCGCGCTTGCTAAACCCTGAAGAGATTGTTGTTCGTGCCAAAAAACAGGCAGGGCAAGCAAGGATAGCTGGCTATGTTTTGTTGTTGTTGGCGGTCGGCTGCTCTATCGGTTCTTATTATTCGGGGCTGGATATGCTTAATTTGACCTTGAGCGGGCAATATACCTCTGGAAAAGTCACAGATGTTAACTCGCGTCGGTCGTCAACCTCTTCGGGGAGCAGTGGTTATTATACCTATCATGCTGTTGTGGCGTTTAAGGATGCTCAAAACAGGCTGGCGAGATTTGAAGATAGCGTAGGGTCTTCCAACTCTATATATGATCGCGGCGATAGCGTTCAGGTTCTTTATGATCCGGCCAATCCCCATAAAGCGATTATTGATCGTGGAGTGCTGAATTGGGGGATAAGCGGAGGTCTGGCGCTGGGCGCTTTGATTTTGCTGTTGATGGGAATAAGCTCTCTTAACAGAGCCCGAATTCATGGCGGTATGCGCTATCAGACACGGATTTGAGATATTCTTAATGAGTAAAACGGCAAGGATTTTATGTGTATTCCTGAAAGTTGAGGGGGTAAGGCTCTTGCCTTTGGCGTGATTATCTTTATAGTCTCGACAGTTATTGTAAATTAAGGAGCATAGAAAATGTTAATTGCTAAGGCTTTTGCAGCGAGCGGAGACGTACAGGAACTTGCAGATGTTGCTATGAATGCACCAACCGCCGGTGAAGCGCTAATGTGGAATTTAGGGCTGGTTATTGTTTTGGTCGGATTGTTTTATCTGCTTTTGATTTTGCCGCAGCAGCGCCGTTTTAAAGAGCACAGCAACATGCTGTCATCTTTGAAAAAGGGCGATCGTGTTGTGACTGGCGGAGGCCTTGTCGGCAAGATTGATAAAGAGATTAACGACAATGAAGTGCAGGTTGATCTGGGCAATGGCGTAAAGGTTACAGCCTTGCGATCCATGCTTCAGGGAAGAGCTGTTCTGGCGTCTGATAAGGCGGCCAATGATTCTGCCGACAAAAAAACAGATAAAAAATAATACAAATAATAGAGTAGATAGAGATCGTTATGGTTCAGATTCCACGCTGGAAAATTTTTCTTATTTTAGCCGTTTGTTTTTATGGTTTTGCTTATAGCTCTCCGAACCTGATGGGGGCACCGGTGCGTGCCTATATGGCGGATCTGGGCGGATGGCTGCCGCATAAGACCATTAATCTGGGGCTGGACTTACGCGGAGGGGCGCACCTTCTGTACGAAGTAGATATGGATAAAGTATTTAAGGAGCGCTCGGACAATCTGGAGCAGGACTATAACGATTTCATCAAGGAAAATCAGCTTTCAAAAAGAAGTGTTACAGCGATTGAGCGCGGCGTTCGCATCGTGATGGAAAATGCCGAAGATGTACAGGCAGTAAAAAGCATGATTCGCAGGAGTGACCCTCGTTTGTATATTGTCGCTGATGACGATGGGGTGACGCTGGACGTTACTATGGATGATTCATACGTAAAGGAAGTACACGATCAGGTGATTGCTCAGGTGATCGAAGTGGTTCGCCGCCGTATTGACGAGATGGGTACAAATGAACCGGTAATCCAGCGTCAGGGTGATAACCGCGTGGTTGTCCAAGTGCCGGGCGCAAGCTCTGAACAGGTGCGTGATCTGGTGGGGAAAACGGCTAAGCTGGGGTTTCACCTTGTAGCCAGCGGCGGTCGAAAGAGCTTTCGTGACATGAGTTTACCTTATGCTGAAGAACCGGGGCGGGAGCTTGCGGTGAAAAAGACTGCGATAATCACAGGGGAAATGCTGGATAATGCGCAGCCTACATTCGATCAGGGCGGAAGGCCGGTTGTGAGCTTTCGTATGAATTCCTTGGGCGCGCGCAAGTTTTGCGATGTGACGCGCAAGAATGTTGGACAGCCATTTGCGATTGTTCTGGATGACGAGATTATAAGCGCTCCGAGGATCAATGAGGCAATCTGTGGCGGGAGTGGTCAAATTTCTGGCGGATTTGATGTTAAGGAAGCTCAGGATCTTGCGCTTTTGTTGCGTGCCGGAGCGTTGCCCGCTGATCTTGATGTGGTGGAAGAGCGCTCTGTTGGCCCTTCATTGGGGGCTGACTCGGTTGCCGCAGGTAAAACTGCCAGCTTGATCGGTATGGCTTTTGTATTGGTATTTATGTTCGTAAGCTATGGTTTCTTTGGTCTATTGGCTAATGTGGCTTTAATTGTGAATATCGGGTTGATTATGGCTTTGCTGTCCAGCTTGCAAGCGACACTCACCTTGCCGGGGATTGCCGGTATTGTGCTTACCGTTGGTATGGCGGTGGATGCTAACGTCCTGATATTTGAGCGTATCCGCGAGGAAGTATCCGGCGGGAGATCGCCGATTTCGGCAGTGGATGCCGGTTATTCGCGGGCAATGTCGACTATTATAGATTCGAACCTGACAACGCTTATCGCTGCGGCTATTCTGTTTTCGGTAGGAACAGGGCCTGTAAAAGGGTTTGCTGTAACGCTGGCGATTGGAATTATGACTTCCATGTTCTCTGCCATCATGGTGACACGATTGCTGGTGGTGTTGTGGATTCAGCGTAAGAAGCCCAAAGTGCTGCCGCTGTAAAGTTTAATTAAGCAAGAACAAAAATATTTATTTAACCCGGAAAAGAAAATAATGCGTGGAATTAGATTTATCCCTGAAGACAGTAATGTAAATTTTATTGGTATGCGCTGGGTGGCTTTTGCGCTATCGGGCATTCTTATAGCGTTTTCCATTTTTGTGCTTGTGCAAAAAGGCCTGAATATGGGGATTGATTTTACCGGTGGTATGGTAGTTGAAATCCGTACTCCGGTTTCTCCGGATCTGGAAAAAATGCGCTCGCAAATTAATGAGTTAAAACTTGGCGCGGTTTCTATTCAGGAATTTGGCAGCGCGGATGATCTGCTTATACGCCTGCCGGAGCAGGTGGCGCCAGAAGGTTGGGAGCCCCCTTCCGAGGATATGAAAGACTATAATAATTTTGTGATTGCTGGGCTTCAGGAAAAGATTAATGGAATGTTCGAAGGCGGGCAGGTTGATTACCGGCGGATCGAGTTTGTTGGCCCACAAGTCGGGAGCGAGCTTAAACTTAAAGGGCTGTACGCTGTACTATTCTCATTGCTTGGGATAATGACCTATATCTGGTTTCGCTTTGAGTGGCAGTTTGGTATGGCTGCGATCGTGGCCTTGATACACGACTCAATCGCTGTTTTAGGTCTGTTTTCCCTGACGCAGATGGAGTTTAACCTTTCGACTGTTGCTGCGATCCTGATGATTGCGGGTTATTCGATTAACGACACCGTTGTCGTGTTTGACCGTATCCGTGAGGATTTGCGCAAGTACAAGAAAAAGCCGTTGGCAGAAGTCTTTAATCTGTCGATTAATCGCACATTATCAAGGACTTTGATGACATCACTTACAACTTTGCTGGTTTTGCTCTCTTTATATATTTTTGGTGGAGAGGTGATACGTGGCTTTGTTGATGCATTGATTTTCGGTATTATCGTGGGTACTTATTCTTCTATTTTTGTGGCTTCTCCGGTGCTTATGATGAATATAAAGCGCTCTACCAAAGTAAGGGAAGTCGCAGAATAAGCGATGGGCTTAACGTTTTAATGGCAGAAGGGCGGCGGATTTCCTGCATTTTTATCCCTTGCTCCCAAGAGTTATGAAAATAATTTGTATAATCCTTTATAGAAAGTTTGTATTTTTTAATCGATTTGTTGTAAAATGCAAATGGTTGATATGAAAAATACAGGGTTTAACCTGAATAAATAATAAACGGGTGATTAAAGTGGATCAGTCTTTGGACGGGGCAACTAATCAGGAATTAATGACGGAGTTACTTGAGCGGCTGAAAGGCATCAGGCTTGAGGATATTCAGGCTCGTGTTGATGAAGCTTTGAATGATCCGGCTGTTGCTGAAAGACTTAAAGGCGCAGAGGGGAAGCTTGACAGGCTTAGAGAAGATCTTCCTGAAATTATGATGAACAGAATTAATGTCATAACAGAAACTGTTGCCGAGAAGATCAAGGATGAATATCCGGAAACAGCCGATAAGGTTAAGAATTTCGAGCTTGCACCGGAAGATTATGAGAAGATGCAAGAAAATGTTGCATCCATGACAAAGGATTTCGGGCAGTGGTATGATCGGTGCCTTAAAGAAACGGTTGATGAAGCGGTAAGCGGCTTTACGCAAAGAGTTAAAGACCAGTTCAATGAAAGAGCAGATCACGCAGCACAGGAAACTGCCCTAAAGCGTACGCAAGCCGATGTTAATATGGCTGATACTCTTTATCAAATGTATAAAAATGTGGGTAGAGATTCCGTTGGAGCTATGATGCCGATGCTTAAATCTGAAGGAAATTCAGGCCAAAACATTATTAACATTCTCAATGAAAAACTTATCGCGGATGGGGAAAAGCCGTTCGAGGTAAAAGATTCTCCTGAAGCTGCCGTAGGGGGAATGACACCTTAAAAAATCAAGTTGTATGCAGGGGGGAGAGAAAGGGGCAGTTTTTATTAAAAAAACGCCCCTTTTTTGTTCAGGATTTTTGTCTGTCTAGCCTGTAAAGGCTATCCGGCTCTTTCCAGCAGTCCGGCTGCATTTTCCCAGTTTACCAGCTTATCAATGAAGGTTTCGAGGAATTTTGCACGCTCGTTGCGGTAATCAATATAATAGCTGTGCTCCCAAACGTCACAGGTCAGAAGAGGGACTTGATCGCTTATAAGCGGGTTTTCGGCATTTGGTGTTTTTGTCACAGCAAGTTTGCCGTTTTTTTCTGCAACCAGCCAGCACCAGCCGGAGCCAAACTGGCCAAGGCCAGCGGCTATAAACTCATCACGGAATGCTTCAAATGATCCAAAGCTATCTTGTATTGCTTTTTCAAGATTAGCAGGAATTTTTCCACCACCTTTTGGTTTCATACAGCTCCAAAAGAATGTGTGGTTCCAGTGTTGCCCAGCATTGTTGAAAAGAGCCATATGCCCGCCTTTGTGGGCGTTTATCACAACTTCTTCGAGTGTATCGCCAAGATGAGGTATTCCGTCAAACAACTTATTAGCCTTATCAACGTAAGCTTTATGGTGCTTGTCATGATGGTATTTAAGTGTCTCAGCCGACATGTACGGAGCCAGAGATTCATAAGAGTAGGGAAGTTCGGATAATTCTAGAGGCATTTGTTATCTCCTATTCTAAAGTTTTCATATCTGGTCTTGAGTCATCAAGCCTATTGTTTTTTGCATCGAGATAAAAGAACTTTTCCAATAAAATGCTCTATAATTGCTTTTTAACCATTTTACTGTATTATTTAAGTGTTGGGATTAATGCTTAAACCGAGGGTTAAAAGGGGTCATTATTATGGTCGATATTATTGGATCAGCAGCGAGCCAGATTACATCAGCGTCGATAGGTGTTAGAAATGTAGACTCCGTTCAGGCAAAGCGAGAGCAGGTTTCCGGCAATACGCCTTCTTCCTCGGAAGCTGTAGATAAAGTTTCAATTTCCAGTGAGGCAATGGATATCGGTCGCGTTGCGGAGGTTGCTCAAGAGGCAAAAGCACTTATCAAAAGCGATCCGCAGGTGACTTTGTCAAATGATACCGAGCGTTTGAGCATGCTAGTGTAAGCAAGCTCTTATCCTATTTATATTCCACTTTTAGAATTTCATAGTTATGCGCACCTTTCGGTGTTTGAACTGTGACGCTGTCACCTTCAGTTTTTCCAATCAGGGCGCGTGCTACGGGAGCGCTTATAGAAAGCTTGCCTTTTTCCATATCGGATTCATAATCGCCAACAATCTGATAGGTTTCCTCTTCGTCGGTTTCTTCGTTGACTATGGTAACAGTCGCGCCGAAGCGTACAATATCACCACTTAATGATGAGGGATCAATAACCTGTGCACGGCCAGTAACAGATTCAAGCTCTTGAATACGGCCTTCGATAAAACTTTGCTGTTCACGCGCGGCGTGATACTCGGCATTTTCCGAAAGGTCACCGTGTTCGCGTGCCTCGGCAATCGCTTGAATAACATTGGGGCGAGCCACGGTTTTGAGTTGCTTTAACTCTTCTGTTAGTGCCTCATAGCCTAATTTTGTAACAGGAACTTTATCCATTTTTTATCTCAAAATAATTGTTTTGTTGTTCAAAAAAAATACAAAAAGAAGACCCGCCTAACGCGTCATTAAAGGCGGGCAAATCTCCTTGAGTAGGTCTACGCTACTTTAATCTTATAAACGCGTCAAGGCTTATAGTAATTGAAGATTACCTTTGCACAATGTTGTCATTTTATTCTTTTTCTTATTCTTTTTGTTCAAAAAAACTTTGTAGTGATGCGACACATAAATCTCGTTCTTTAAGCGATGATATAGCTCTTACAGCTGATTTTGCAGCCGTTATCAGTGTGTAGTAAGGGATCTTGTTCATCAAAGCCATTCGACGTATCGAAGACGAGTCAGAGATAGCCTGAGAGCTTTTGGCGGTGGTATTGATTACCAGATCGATTTCTCCGTTGATGATGGCATCCACGATGTGGGGCTGGCCTTGCATTACCTTGTTCACACGCTCGGCCTTTGCGCCATTTTCGTTGAGATAGTCGCAGGTTCCTCCGGTTGCAACAATATTAAAGCCAATCTGGATAAGCTTTCTGGCGATCGGCAATATAGCCCTTTTATCCGAGTCTTTTACCGAGATAAAAACGGTACCTTCCGTAGGGAGCTGGAAGCCTGCTCCAAGCTGGGATTTGGCGATAGCATGTGCCAGATCATTGTCAATGCCCATAACCTCACCCGTTGATTTCATCTCGGGGCCTAAAAGCGGATCTACACCAGGGAAGCGGTTGAAAGGAAATACCGGAGCTTTCACGGCGTAGTGCTTATTGCTCATACCGGTTGTTATAGCTTTGAAATTTTCCAGAGGTTCGCCAGCCATAATGCGGGCAGCCAGTTTTGCAACAGGGACTCCTGTAGCTTTGGCGACGAAGGGCACTGTACGTGATGCGCGGGGATTAACCTCAATAATGTAAATAATGTCTTCGTCGGTGGCTTCATCTTTTTGAACTGCGTACTGTACGTTCATCAGGCCGACGACGTTAAGAGCCTTTGCAAGCTTAACAGTTTGCTGATTAATTTCTGTTATGGTTTTTTGTGATAAAGAGTGAGGAGGAAGCACGCAGGCAGAGTCGCCAGAGTGAATTCCCGCCTCTTCAATATGTTCCATGATGCCGGACACGTACACGTCTTTTCCGTCACAAAGAGCGTCAACATCCAGCTCAATAGCGCTTTTTAGGTAGTGATCGAGAAGAACGGGAGTATCACCTGATAGCCTCACGGCGGTGTTAATGTAGCGTTCCAGCTCTGCCATATTGTGAACGATTTCCATGGCTTGACCGCCAAGCACGTAAGAAGGGCGTATAACGATAGGGAAGCCGATATCATCGGCCATTGCAACAGCCTCTTCTTTGGAGCGAGCCAGACCATTTGGCGGCTGGCGTAGGTCGAGATCTATAATAAGCTGCTGGAAACGTTCACGGTCTTCGGCCAGATCAATCGCATCAGGATCAGTCCCAAGGATCGGTATGCCTTCTTTTTGCAAGGTGTCGGCAAGTTTAAGCGGGGTTTGGCCGCCCAGTTGCACAATTACGCCCTTGAGATTACCGTTTTGCTGTTCGGCATGGATTAACTCTATGACGTCTTCTTCGGTGAGAGGCTCAAAATACAGTCGATCAGATGTGTCATAGTCGGTTGAAACTGTCTCCGGGTTACAGTTGACCATGATTGTTTCATAGCCAGCTTCTTTGAGGGCATAGGCGGCATGCACACAGCAGTAGTCAAACTCAATGCCCTGACCAATGCGGTTGGGGCCGCCGCCAAGGATAATAATTTTATTGCGGTTTGTCGGGTTTATTTCGTTTTCGGCTTTAGTAACACCATCACCTTCATAGCAGGAATACATGTATGCGGTTTCAGATGGAATTTCGGCAGCGCAGCTATCAACACGCTTGTAAACGGGGCGTATGTCATGCTCCAGACGGGCTTTGCGTACGGCGCGTTCGCTCTTGCCTACGAGATCCGCAATTTGCTTATCAGAAAAGCCCATACGTTTGATACGCATCCAGCCAATGCCATCTTCGGGCAGGCCGGTTTCTATGATTTCTTTTTCGACTTCTACGATATTGCGTATGCGCTCCAAGAACCATGGGTCAAACTTTGAAACATCATAAATTTCTTTAAGGGTGAGGCCTAGTCGAAACCCTTGTGCGATATAAAGGATGCGCTGTGGCGTTGGCTGGGCTATTGCAGCCAAAAGGACATCGTGCATGTCTTCATCTTCGCCGGTATTCGAAGTGCCAATATTAATCGGGCTAAGACCAGTCAGGCCTTTTTCCAGAGAACGCAGGGCTTTTTGCAGGGATTCTTCAAAAGAGCGGCCAATGGCCATGGCTTCACCAACTGATTTCATAGCTGTGGTCAGGACAGATTTGCTGCCCTTGAATTTTTCAAATGCAAAACGCGGGACTTTGGTGACTATATAATCAATCGTTGGTTCAAAGCTGGCCGGAGTTTTGCCGCCGGTGATGTCGTTGCCAAGCTCATCAAGTGTGTAGCCAACAGCGAGTTTGGCGGCAATTTTGGCAATCGGAAAGCCGGTGGCTTTGGAGGCCAGAGCGGATGAGCGGCTAACACGCGGGTTCATCTCGATTACGATCATGCGCCCGTCTTCCTGATTGAGTGCAAACTGTACGTTAGAGCCGCCTGTTTCTACGCCGATTCCTCTTAATACGGCCAAAGAAGCGTTGCGCATAAGCTGGTATTCTTTGTCTGTCAGCGTAAGAGCAGGGGCAACCGTGATAGAATCTCCGGTATGCACGCCCATCGGGTCGATGTTTTCAATCGAACAAATAATGATGCAGTTGTCTTTTTTATCTCGGACAACCTCCATCTCGAATTCTTTCCAACCCAGAAGAGATTCCTCGATCAGAACTTCCGTAGTAGGGGAAGCATCAAGGCCGTCATTTACAATTTTTTCAAAATCTTCGCGGTTATAGGCAATGCCGCCGCCCGTACCACCCAGAGTGAAAGAAGGGCGGATAATGGCGGGCAAGCCAACAAACTCCATCGCTTCTTTTGCTTCTTGCATATTATGAGCGGTTTTGGAGCGGGCAGATTCCAGCCCCAGACTATCCATGCAGGCTTTGAATTTTTCGCGGTCTTCGGCTTTGTCTATAACATCTGCGCGAGCGCCGATTAACTCAATCCCCAGCCGGTTAAGCGTGCCATCTTGCGCAAGGGATAATGCTGTGTTTAGAGCCGTTTGACCGCCCATGGTCGGGAGCAGGGCATCGGGGCGCTCTGCTTCTAAAATCTTGGTGACGATCTCTGGTGTGATTGGCTCGACATATACGGCGTCGGCGGTATCCGGATCGGTCATAATGGTTGCCGGATTGGAGTTAATCAGAACAATGCGGTAGCCTTCTTCTCGCAGAGCTTTGCAGGCTTGTGTTCCAGAGTAGTCAAACTCGCACGCCTGACCAATAACGATTGGCCCTGCTCCTATGATCGCTATTGTTTTGATGTCTGTTCTTTTTGGCATTTTGATCCTTTTTTATTATTTTAGTTTACCTACAGAGTGCACGGAAGTGCACAGAGGTTTCACAGAGTTTATTTGTATCAATTATAAAAAATTGTTCTTTTCTATCATTTTGATAAACGCTTAAATAAATATATCCAATAATTCTGGAAAAGTTGTGTATCCAGATTCAGCATTTAAGTGACCACCGTTTTTAATGATTTTCAGTTCTCCGCCTATTTGATCTTGCAAAAACTCAGCGTGTTCTTTTGAAACATAAGGGTCGTTATTACCATGAAAAATGGTAACTTCTCCGGCATTGTTTGAAATTGACAGCCAGTCAAAATCCGGCGTCTTGATAAAAGATTTGTTGAGATCGTCATATTCCGGGATGTTTATTTCATCCATTACAGGGGAGACAAAAATACTTTTAAATATTGGTTCTTTTAGTTTTTCCAAAACATGAAGCATCATTGTCGCGCCGAGGCTATGGCCGATGAGGATGGTCTCTTTTTCTATAGCTGGTGTTTGTTGGTGCAATGCAGCTTCCCAGCTTTTCAATGATTGGTTGTCCGGTGTAGGAAGTGTAGGAATGTATACGTTATATTTTTTAGCCAGACAGTGCTCTTTTAACCACGGGAACCAGTTTCCTGCGGGAGAGCCTTTTGTGCCATGTAGAATGATAACGTTCATTTGTTTTCTTATGTGTACTCTGTGGTGATAATATTCATGCAGCTTTTTTCCTCATTATATTTTCCACGAATCTCTCGAAGAGATAATGGCTGTCTTGTGGGCCCGGTGAGGCTTCGGGGTGATATTGTACCGAAAAGACGGGTTTGTCTTTTATAGCGATTCCTTCATTCGAGCCGTCAAACAGGCTTATATGAGATTGTTTCGCGCTATCAGGAAGTGTGTCTGCGATGACTTCAAAGCCATGATTTTGCGAGGTGATCTCAACCTTTCCTGTTTCAATATCCTTAACAGGGTGGTTGGCGCCGCGGTGGCCAAGATGCATTTTGCGGGTTTTTGCTCCCAGAGCTAATCCCAAAATCTGGTGACCAAGGCATATGCCAAATATGGGTATGTCTTTTTCCAAAAGATCACGGATAACAGGAACGGCATATATACCTGTGGCGGCAGGGTCGCCGGGGCCGTTTGATAAAAAGACCCCGTCGGGTTTGTGTGACATAATTTCCTTTACGCTTGCTTTTGCAGGAACAACAGTGACGTCACACCCGCTCGCAGCAAGGCAGCGCAAAATATTTTGTTTGGCTCCGTAATCTATTGCGACAACCTTGCATACAGGATTTTTTTGTTTCCCGTAGCCCTCTTCTGTTGTCCATGTGGTTTCGTCCCAGTTATAACTTTTAGAGCAGGAGACATCTTTGGCAAGATCCAGTCCTTCCAGTCCAGGCCAGTCTTGAGCCATTTTGTGTAATTTTTTCAGGTTAAATTTACAATCCTTGCTGTGGGCTATGACACCTTTGGGCGCTCCATTATCGCGGATGTAACGTGTGAGCGCTCGCGTGTCTATGCCGCAAACGCCGGTAAGGCCGTTGTCTTTGAGCCAGTCATTGAAATGCTTTTGTGCACGCCAGTTGGAAGGATCTGTGATATCCTCGCGGATGATTATTCCTCGTGCGGCGGGGGCAAGAGCCTCAACATCTTCGCTGTTTGTACCGACATTACCGATGTGGGGAAATGTAAAAGTAATAATTTGTCCGGCGTAGCTGGGATCTGTGATAATCTCCTGATAACCGGTAATAGATGTGTTAAAGCAAATCTCTCCGACGGATTCTTTTTGGGCGCCTATACCCTTCCCCCAAAAGAGCGTTCCATCAGAAAGAACAATAACAGCGCTTGCGCCGGGTGGGGGTTTTATAATAGAAAAATCAGACATGGGTTACGCTCTCCAGCAAAAGTAGTTTTATATTTACCTGCTAGAGATAAGTTTTCTAATATGTTTTGCTAAAAAAGAAAAGGAAAAAAAGTGGATAGACGTTCGGAATTTAGCGCAGCGCTGAAAGAAGCTCTTAAAAACAGAGATCAGGTTAAGGTGGCTACAATACGTTTGATCCTTGCAGCTTTGAAGGATCGTGATATTGCAGCCAGAGAAAAAGGGCAATCCGATGGTGTGGATAATTCGGCAATTATGATGATGCTCCAGTCCATGATTAAGCAACGACAGGAATCATCCAAAACTTACAGCGAGGCAGACCGATTCGATCTGGCTGAACGCGAGGATGCAGAAATAGAAGTGATTCGCAGTTTTATGCCTCAACAGCTTGATGATTCGGAAATTGCCGAAGTTATTGAAGAGCTGATTGAAAAACTCGGTGCCAGTGACATAAAAGATATGGGCAAAATTATGGGAGCTTTAAAGAGCGAGTATGCAGGCCGTATTGATATGGGCAAGGCCGGAGCAATAGCCAAGGAAAAATTGGGCTAGATGTGTTACAAGGGTAATTCTATTTTAGGGTGATTCTATTTTATAAGGTCAGGTATAAATAATTTATGTCTTTGGGCTCACATTTTCTGGATGAGCTTCGTAGCCGGATTACGCTTTCCGAAGTGATCGGGCGGCGGGTCAAGGTTACAAGAGCAGGGCGCGAGTTTAAGGCTTGCTGCCCGTTTCATCATGAAAAAACACCGTCATTTACTATTAATGACGACAAGCAGTTCTATCATTGCTTTGGCTGTGGAGCACATGGCGATGTTATAAAATTTGTGATGGAGCATGATAATCTCGGCTTTATGGATGCGATAGAGATGCTGGCTGCCGAGGCCGGAATGCAAGTTCCGAAACAAACTCCGCAGGAGCGGGCAAAAGCTCGCGAAGATCGTGATCTTTATGAGCTTATGGATGATGCCTGTCAGTATTTTGAAGAATGCCTGCTTAAACCCCTTCATGCGGATGCATTGAACTATTTGCTGGGGCGGGGGATTTCCAGACAGACAATAAAAGATTTTCGCATTGGCTTTGCCCCCGATGACCCGCAGGCCATGCGTAAAATGTTGCTGGAAAAGGGGTATAGTGATGCGGAAATGATTAAGGCTGCTGTTTTGCGCCCCGCTAAGGATGGAGGAAAAGATCCGTATTCGTTTTTCCGTGACCGCGTTATTTTCCCAGTGCCGGATCGTCGCGGGCGGATTGTGGCTTTTGGCGGGAGGATATTGCCGGAGCATATGAGGCCGCCGCAGCGCTCTGATTTCACGCCGCCGAAATATATGAACTCGACCGAAACTCCGCTGTTTCATAAGGGGCGTATGCTTTATGGCGAGCCAACAGCACGCCGAGCCGCTGCGGAAGGGCGAGCGCTTATTCTTGTTGAAGGGTATATGGATGTAATTGCGTGTGTGCAGGCGGGTATCGCTGGCGCGCTTGCTCCGATGGGAACGGCTGTTACTGAAGAGCAGATTATCACAATGTGGAAGATGATCCCTGATTTCAACAAAGTTCCTATCTTGTGCTTTGATGGAGATAACGCCGGGCGTAAAGCGGCTGGCCGCGTTTGTGAGCGTATTTTGCCGCTTTTAGAGCCGGGGAAAAGCGTGCGTTTTGCTTTTATGCCTGATGGAGAGGATCCCGACAGTTTAATTAAATCATCAGGAGTTCGCGGGTTTAAAGAAGTGGTAAGCGCCGCCGTCTCGCTATTCGATTTTTTATGGAGTTCATACACACAAGGGCGCAGCTTTGATACGCCGGATGAAAAGGCAAGTATTAAAAAGCAGCTTGAGAACGAGATTGCACGCATTTCTCACCGCGATGTGCAGGAAATGTATCGCGCTGCGTTGCGAGATCGCATCTCTCGGGTGTTTTACCCTCCGCGGCAGTATGGTCGTGAGCAGTATAGTGCCGGAAGAAAAGGGCGGCGCGGTGGATACGATGTTACTTTGCGCCCTCCCAAGCCTGTGCGAAAGGGCAAGGATAGCCTGTTTTCCAAAGTTGTACTGGCGGGGTTGATTAACCACCCTTTTATATTCGATAGTGTTGAAGAAGTGATAAGTGGTGTTACGTTTAAAGCCCTTAGGCTGGAACAATTACGTCAGAGTGTTTGCATCCATTTGGGCGAGGGGGAGGATGTCAGTCGCGAATCTTTGGTTCTTCAGCTTGAAAATGAAGGTTATTCACAAGAAATTCGTGACATTTGCAACGAATCTGTTTATGTTCACGCATCGTTTTGTTCTCCGTCCGCGAATGAAGAGAATATACTTAGCAAGTGGCTAGAATATTGGAATGATTATAGTACTGCAGGACTGGAAGAGGAAATACACGATGGATGGAAACGCGCCTATATGGAGGCCTCCGAGCAGGAGGAGGAAAAATTAAGAACCTTGATGTCTGTGAAGGCAGGAGAGGGGTGAACACATTTTTTTGTTGAAAAACAAGTGTGTTATGCGTCATAACTCTATCCCGTTCAAAAGATATTGCATTATCTTAAAATTGTATTTCTTTGTGCAGGGTTTTTATAAAGAATAACAGGTACACCTAAACAATGGTTGGAAGCACGACTGTGAGCAAGAAACAAGACGATAATAATCAAAATGAAGTTACCGACGGATCAATGAGCGATGTGTTGAAAGCGCTTGTTAAGGACGGCAAATCAAAAGGTTTCGTAACTTACGATGCTTTTAACGAGGCGTTGCCTGCCAAGGAATTCTCTTCTGAACAAATTGAAGACGCTATGGCGACATTGTCTGATATGGGCGTGCAGCTTGTTGAAAGTGATGAAGATTTCAGCAGTAGCGCGGATACGGAGGACAGTGATACCAAGGATAGCGGTAAAAAATCCGCTGCCAAAAAGAAGAGCGATTACGCAGCCGGGGGAAATATCTCCGACGATGATTCTGGTCGTACGGATGATCCTGTTCGCATGTATCTGCGCGAGATGGGCGCGGTTGAGCTTTTGTCGCGTGAGGGTGAGATTGCTATTGCCAAGCGCATAGAGGCAGGGCGTGAAATGATGATTGGCGGGATGTGCGAAAGCCCGCTGGCTATTGAGTCTATCATTGCGTGGTATAAAGCTTTGAGCGAGGGAGACATTCTTTTACGGGATGTAATTGATCTTGAGACGACTTACAAAGGCCCGAATGTAGAAGATGCAACAGCGGTTAGCGCTAATGATGACGAAGAAGACGACGAATCTGAAGAAAAGGAAGAGCCTGCTAAAGATGATTCCAAGGGTAAAGACTCTGATAGCGGAGACAAGGAAGAATCTGAAAATAGCGACGGCGATGATGACGACGACGATGAAGACGATGTAAATGTTTCACTGTCTGTTATGGAAGAGGAGCTTGCGCCTCAGGTATTTGAAATTTTTGGCAAGATTGAAAAAACCTATAAAAAGATGCGCAAGGTTCAGCAGGCGCGTTTGGATGTGTTGCAAAAGGGCGAAGAGCCGGATTCTAAAATAAACAAAAAATATAATGAGCTGAAAGATGAAATGGTTGCACATATGAATGATGTGCACCTGAATAATGCCCGAATTGAACAGTTGATCGGGCGCTTGTATTCCATAAATCGTGAGTTGGTGGGTATTGAAGGAAAGATTATGCGTCTTGCTCTGGAATGCAAAGTTAAGCGCGAGGACTTCTTGAAAGAACATTATGGCTATGAGCTTGATCCAACATGGATGGAGCGCGTGAGCAAGCTTAAAGGCAAGGGCTGGAAAGCTTTTGTTGAGAAGTACGGAGAACAGGTTCAGAACATGCGGGATCAAATAGGCATGATTTCCGAAGAGGCTATGTTGCCGATTTCTGAATGGCGCCGGATTGTCGGCACAGTTCAAAAAGGTGAGAAAGAAGCTGCGCGCGCCAAGAAAGAAATGGTGGAGGCCAACCTTCGTCTGGTGATCTCGATTGCTAAAAAATACACAAATCGTGGTTTGCAGTTCCTAGATCTTATTCAAGAAGGCAATATTGGCTTAATGAAGGCGGTCGATAAGTTCGAATATCGCAGGGGCTATAAATTTTCGACTTATGCTACGTGGTGGATACGTCAGGCGATTACACGCTCGATTGCCGATCAGGCGCGTACGATCCGTATTCCGGTTCATATGATTGAGACAATCAACAAGCTGGTGCGCACATCTCGTCAGATGATGCACGAAATTGGCCGTGAGCCTACTCCTGAAGAGCTGGCCGAGCGCTTGCATATGCCTTTGGACAAGGTGCGTAAAGTTCTGAAAATCGCAAAAGAGCCGGTATCTCTTGAAACACCAATTGGTGATGAGGAAGATTCCTCTTTGGGTGATTTTATCGAGGACAAGAATGCTATCTTGCCGGTGGATAGTGCTATTCACTCTAACCTTCGTGAGACAACGACACGGGTTCTGGCATCGCTAACGCCTCGTGAAGAACGGGTTCTTCGTATGCGTTTTGGTATTGGTATGAATACCGATCATACTTTGGAAGAAGTCGGGCAACAGTTCAATGTGACCCGTGAGCGTATTCGTCAGATTGAGGCGAAAGCCCTGCGTAAGCTCAAGCACCCTAGCCGCTCACGTAAGCTTCGAAGCTTTCTGGATACCTAAAGTGCAGTGCTCATAAGAATAAATATCCCCGCGAGTTATTTTTTGCGGGGATTTTTTTTATGATGGCTCGCTAACCGCAAGCCTTTCGATGTCGCTTGGGTCAAAGTGTGTAACATGCATAGATTCAGGATGTTCTGGTTTATCGTCTATGATAATTTCAAATTTGCTTTTTCTTCCCATCATGGTTTCATTCATGATATCCATTCGGTTTATAACGGGGAGGCCGATAATGCGCTCATCAGTCCCTGCTTCAGTTAGGCGTGCGCGTACGTAATCCTTATCAAAGGTAGAAACAACAAAAACCTCTTTACCTGCATCAATTAGATTTAGAACAACATCTTGTACTGGTTTAATTACTTCATATTCTTCTATGTCGGATTTATATATCTGCCTGATGAGTGTATTTGCCATATCAACATGTACACGTCCTTCAATAACCTCGATATCTACTTTATTAAGGTTTTCCAGGTGTTCTTGTTTCATTTGTTCTGGGAGACAATTGGTTTTATCCCATGAATCGTATAAATCTGGCGGTGACATTGTTTGTTATCCTTTTTATTCACAACAAGGGAATAATAGAACAAAGTCTGTGTTAGATGCAAATTTAATAGATTATTTGGATTGTTTAATTCTAGGCGAGTCCCTTAAAGTAACAAGAAGATTAGCCTGTGCAAAGTGTAACATACTGAAATATTACGTGCTTTTATGTTCGCTGTTTTTTTCGTTTTTTTTAGGATTTATTAGGGCATACAGGACTGTTAAAAAGTTTAAAAACAGACTATAATGCATCTTCTTTCGCCTCGAATATTTCGGGTGATAGGTTCTGTGAGCTGGTTTCTAAGGCTTACTTTTTCTGTTAGATTACGGGTATGTTCGTGTTTTTTGGCAATATTGCCAAGTGTTCGGGCAGGCTTTTTGTGTATTTGTATTAAGGTTTTATTATGGAAGAGAGCAAAATCATAGATTCTAATAAAGACGTCAAAGACGTAAATGATGATGCACAAGCTGATAACAACGAAGATGTTAGGGATGGCTCCTTTGAATCTTTTGAGTCCCTTGAGCCTGATTCTGATGAAAATGTGATCGCCGCGGATGTTGATTTTTTTGATGAAACTGATGATGATAATGTAAATATTGATGTGGATCAGGAGTATCAAGGAGAAGCTCTGGAAGGTGATCTGGTATCAGTTTCAGAAGTGATGAGTCACAAGACTTCCAATAAGGCTAATGCAGGCACCGGGCTGCGTGCTATGGGTGGCGCTCTTCAGGAGACTGGTACAGAGTACGAAGATGGCCCTGGTATTGGCAAAGGGCGCATGGGCGAGCGCATGGTTGCCATGGGGCTTATTACCGAGGATCAACTCAATGTAGCGCTGCAAGAGAAAAAGATCTCGGGCAAAATGCTGGGTGAAATTTTGGTAGAACTTGGTTTTATCGAAGAAGACACTCTTACATTGTTTTTGGCGGAAAGCTCTGGTTTCGGGGTTTTTGATCCTCGTAATACGATTGTGGATGGTGAGGCTTTGGAAATATTGACCAAGTCCGTTGCTCAAGAGCATCAGATTTTGCCGATATCTTTTACAGATGATGCTATTTATGTTGCGATGTCTGACCCGTATGACGTTGTTGCGCTTGATACGCTTCGCCGCTTTATGCCCAATAAAAACCTCCAGATTAAACCGATGGTTACCACATCATCGATTCTATCCGATGCTATTGATGCTTCGTACGGGTACGCCAGTTCGATTAAAGATATTTTGGAGGAGCTGGAGGAAGGGAAAGAGCAAAAAGAGGTTTCCTCTCTTAGTGAAAAAGAAGCTTTTATGCACCCGATTGTGCGCCTTGTGAATGCTCTGGTTTTTGAGGCTGTGAAGATCGGGGCTTCTGACTTGCACTTTGAGCCTGAAGAGAATTTTGTTCGTCTGCGTTATCGTCTTGATGGTGTGCTATTTACAGCACAAATCCTGCATAAGCAGCACTGGAACGGGATTTCCCAGCGTTTGAAAATTATGTCCGAGATGAATATTGCGGACAAGTTTTCTCCTCAGGATGGGCGGTTTAACTTAAATATTGGTGGACGGGATGCTGACTTTCGTGTGTCGTCTTTGCCCACCGTTCATGGCGAGAATATTGTTCTTCGCGTGCTTGATAAAAGCGAGAGCATTATGCCGATGGAAGCTCTTGGCTTTAGTGAAGAAAATCTTGAGAAGCTCAGGATTGCGACTTCAAAGCCGGAAGGGATTATTATTGTTACCGGCCCGACTGGAAGCGGTAAGAGTACCTCACTTTATTCCATATTAAACGAGATTAACGATGTTGAGGTTAATATCCAGACACTGGAAGATCCGGTAGAATATTCCCTGCCCATGATCCGCCAAACTCATGTACGTGAGGGGATTTTAGAGTTTGCCGATGGTATTAGAGCTTTGTTGCGGCAAGACCCTGACATTATATTTATTGGTGAAATTCGTGATCATGTGACAGCGGAGATGGCTCTAAAAGCTGCTATGACCGGTCACCAGGTCTATACTTCACTCCATACTAACGATTCATTTGGGGCGATTCCCCGTTTGCTTGATCTGGG
Organism: Alphaproteobacteria bacterium; assembly: GCA_018399685.1. GTDB lineage: Bacteria > Pseudomonadota > Alphaproteobacteria > Micavibrionales > Micavibrionaceae > UBA1672. The sequence goes on from JAGYOK010000014.1 coordinate 30,507, forward strand.
GCTTAAGCCAGGTATGCTATCCGGGGCGATTATTGCTGTGTTTGCACAACGTCTGGCCAGACGTTTATGTAAGGTCTGTAGGCAGGAGCATGTGTCTAATGAGGAAGAATGTGCAATTTTAGGTGTGGACTCTTCTGATCCTCCGAGAATTTATCATGCCAAAGAAGGCGGATGCTCCATGTGCAATAATACTGGCTATAAGGGGCGAGTTGCACTTGTGGAAATTTTGTTGTTTGATGAAGACCTTGATGAACTTCTGGCGCGAAATGAATCTAAGGCTGAATTAAAAGTGGTTGCATTAAAAAAAGGCTTCAAAAGTATGAAAGACGATGGCATTCTAAAAGTGCTTGAAGGTGTTACGGATATTTCTGCAATAAGCAAGGTTGTGGATATAACACGGTAATACAAGGTCTGTCGAAATTCTTTACAATAAAAGGTGAAGGTCATAGAACGTTATAAGTACAGAGCGGTTAACAGGAGGGGTAGACCTATTAGAGGGGTTATCTCTGCTCTTAATGAGGTGGATTTGTACAACCAGCTTCAAAGTGGGGGCTTGGAGCTTGTTCAGTGTACATCTTTGAGTAAAAAGGACTCAAAGATACCAAAGATTTCGTTTAATAAAATCAGGATACGTGATCTTATACAGTTTTTTATTCATATGGAGCAAATGCAAAGTGCAGGTGTTCCATTGCTTGATGCACTCGGGGATATTCGTGACGGGTCTGAAAACGATATGATGCGCGATATGATGAGCGAGATTCACCGTGATGTTCGTGATGGGTCGTCGTTATCTGAGGCAATGGAGCGTCACCCCAAGATATTTAAACCGCTTTACATATCACTGATTAAGGCCGGAGAAGATACAGGTGATCTAACCTCGTCATACTTACAGCTTGAAAAATATCTCAAGTGGGTTGATCTTATGCAATCAAAAATCAAAAAAGCAACGCGTTACCCAATGATTGTGACGGTTGTTGTGATTTTTGTTGTGATCTTTATGATGAGTGTGGTTGTCCCACAGATTGTTGGCTTTTTGAAGTATCTTGATATTGAACTTCCCTGGTTTACAATCTGGCTGATTGCAACTTCAAACTTCTTTATTGAGCCGCAATTCCATATATTTGGAATGCCTGTTTATGGAACAATTATAGTTTTAGTTTTACCTGTTTTGCTTGTTGCTGCCTTTTTTGCAGTGAGGAGGTCTTCAGAGCGAGCAGCTTATCAGATTGATTCGCTGTATCTTAATGCTCCTGTTGCCGGAAATTTAATAAGAAAAATAACAATTGCGCGTTATGCACAGACTTTTAGCGCTCTTTTTGCGAGCGGAATTGATGTGATAAAGGCTTTGAAAGCATCCAGAGAAACTGTGGGTAATATGATATTGCTGGATGCTATGGAGAGTGTGGAAAACTACGTGAAGTCGGGAAGTACGCTCTCGGATTCTTTAAATGCTTCGGGAGAGTTTCCGAGCATGGTTGTACGTATGGTTAAGATCGGTGAAGAGTCCGGACAGCTATCTTCGGTATTGGATCAGGTCGCAGAATTCTATACAAAGGATGTAGATGAAGCGATTGATGCGCTGATTGAGATGATTCAACCCGCGTTAACTATTATACTCGCTTTGATTATTGTCTGGATTGCAGCAGGATCTCTTGGTCCTATATATATAAATCTTGGCAATATGATGGATTTTTAACCTTTTTAGTTATTTTGGGTATGTGTTTTTGATATGTCATTGTCTGTATTAGCTCCGACCAGAACTGTCCTTATGATCTCTGATGATGCGCTGCTCATGTATAGTATAGGAGCGCGTGGTGTAAAGCTGGTTGAGACCGTACCGTGGTCAGTGGAAAATTTTGAGGACGAAGTATCTCTTATCATATCGAAGGAGTGTGGCTCAAAGCCGGTTCTGATTGTTAACGATATGGTTGAACAACACTATCGTAAGGAAAAAGTTCCCCGCGTTAGTTTTCTGGATAAAAGAAGTGTTGTTAGCAGAAAGCTGCACGTGGCTTTCCCGAATTATGCTGTTCGTGCCGCATTACCGCTTAAAGAAAAAGTTGAGAAAACCGACAAATCGGTTGCGGGAGATGTCTTTCTTTTTGCTGCTGTTCCGGCAACAGATGCGTTTAAGAAAACGCTGACCGCAGCTACCAAATCTATGGTTTCTATTGCAGGTGTTGTGCTTTTGCCGGTTGAATCATCGGATATGGTGAAAAAGCTTGCGGAAAAGCTTGCCAGTAAGAACCAGACAAAAACTCGCTGGACTATCTTCATGGGGCAACATCAAGGTGGTGGCCTTCGTCAAATTGTTATCAAGGACGGTGATCTGGCTCTGACAAGGATGACGCCGATCATTGAAAGTGGCGGAGATCCAGAGATATGGGCTAGTGAAGTCCAGCAAGAATTTCAAGCAACGATGAGCTATCTTTCACGTTTTGGGTTTGATGCCGAGGATGGCTTGAATGTTATCATGGTTTCAGAACCTGAGGCTGGAGAAAAAGTAGGTGCGCTAATTGATGTTCCTTGCAATTTTCATTCACTATCTGCGGATGATGTTGCCAGAATTATGCATCTTAATCTTGGGCATCAGGATAATTATTATCTTGCAGACTCCTTGCACCTTTCCTGGATTGGTAAAAAAAGCAAATTCATTTTACCGATGAAGGCAAAGCAAATTGATCTTGTTTCAAAACCTCGTAAGGCCGCAGTGTTTGGGATTGTATTGTTACTGCTTGGGGGCGCTTTCCAGAGCTATAATTTTGTTGATTTATATCAGAAGTTTACAGAGGCTAATAGTGACCTTGAGGCGGCAGAGCAACGCTACAAGCAACTGGATCTTTATTATAGGAAAGAATTAAAACGTAAGGCAGATCTGGGTTTCGATATTCAGCTTATACAAAGTTCTCTTTCTGTGCATGACCGTATAATGAAAGATAAAATTCCGATTATCCATTTTTTTGGAAAAGTTGGAGAGGCTCTTAGGAGGGATATGCGGATTGACCAAATTCAGCTTACGCGTGGCGGAGACATAAAGAATTCCGGGGTTTTTGGTAATAATAAAAAGAGGCCGCTTTTTTGGTCCAGTATGCAGATGACCTTCCCAAGTAATACTAACGCTAAAAAAGGAAATGAAGAAGTTCGTGCGTTAAACGCGCGGTTGCAGAAGTTACTTCCAGGCCATGCAGTTGAAGTAAGTAAAATGCTGGAAGATTATGAATATAGCGAAGAGATTGTAGTTGAGACAGGAAGTTCTTCCACGAAAGCTTCCGAACAGGACTATGTCGCTGAAATTAAAGTAGAAGGGCCGTTTGTTGATGATTAGGATTATAGGCGTAAGACGTCTGATTTTATTGGTGGCTTTGCTTGCCTTTAACGGGGTTCTGGCCTCTGCGATCTATATTTATCTGGTTCCAGAGAAGCAGCAAATTGAGCGAAAACTGAATAGCGAGAATAGAAAAGTCTCATCCTTACAGCAAGATATCAAGCGTATGGAAATAGAGTTTGAACAGCTAGATCAGCAACAGGGGCGGTTTGATACTATTAAGGAAGAAGGCTTTTTTGATACACAGGATCGGGCAAGCGCAAAAGAAATGTTTAGCTTGATTCAAAAAGAGTCTCAGGTTATCTCGGCATTTGTCAGTGTAAGACCGGGTAATGTTGTCGAAGATAAGGAAGCAAGCAAGGCAAGACATAAGATTCTTGTAAGTGAGATGAGTGTCGAAATTAAAGCTTTTGATGATAATGATATTTATCATTACGTTGATCTTGTGCAAAAAGTTTTTCCGGGGATTGTAACTTTGCAACGCATTGAAATTCGCCGGAGTAGAGATATAAGTGCGGCTTTACTGCGCGCTATTGCGAGCGGCGCTAATCCTGATCTTGTAACGGCAAAAGTTGAGTTTTTGTGGCGTACGATGATACCACAGGATCGGGTTCTTGGTATGACGGGCAAAGCGCGGTAGAGTATGAGAAAAAGAGTTGAGGAATTATAAAGTGAAACGTAATGGATATATGCTAAAAAGTTTGGCTTTATTGATAGTTCTGGGCTTCGTTGCTTCAGTTACTTTGTTTGTTGGTGGCGGCGGCTTTGCTGTTGCTCAAACGATTGAAGCGGAAAGTGAAAATATGATTATTACGACCGGGGCGACAGAAGCTGAAGCTCAAGAAGCCCAAGGCGACGGTTCTGAAGTTTTGTTTGAAGATGTTTCATCTGACAAAAAAGAGGAACAGGTTGATCTAAAAACAGAATTGCTGGAAAAGATCAAAAAGAGCAAGGATAGTTCAATAGATCGTATGCCTTCGTTATTTTTCACTTACTGGCAGCATCAGTCAATTATTGATGCCAAGAATTCTCATGGTAAGGTCAGGCCGCTTACAAAGGCACAATTAAAAGCTATGGAAGAGGGTGAAGAGCAGCTTGTAGATCCGGGGCGCCGTTATATAACGCTTGGTGGTATTGTCTATAAGGCTGAGAATGACTGGACCATATGGCTTAATGGTCAACGTGTTACGCCAGAGGCTGTGCCGGAGGAGGTGATGGATTTACGTGTTTATAAAGATTATGTTGAATTTAAATGGCTGGATGAGTTCACAAATTCAATATTCCCGTTGCGCTTGCGTGCAAATCAGCGTTTCAATATGGACATGAGAATTTTTCTTCCTGGCTAAATTTTTTTGAATTTTTTGTGTAATACACCCTCTATATCTATAGGATTGTTCTTCCTATGACTAAAAAAACTGATTGCGATACTGATAATTTGGCAGAGGAAAATGTTCTGTTGCCCCTTGTTTTAAGGGGCGTAAGTGTAGCTTACACTGATGTGCCTGTAATCGAGGAAATTGATCTGGAGATACGTTCGGGGGAAATCTTCGGGCTTATGGGGTTAAATGGTGTTGGTAAAACAACGATGATTAAATCTATCCTTGGGCTGCGCAAACAGCAAAGTGGAACTATTTCAATATATGGGCACGAAAATACGTCAGATCAAAGCAAGGCGCGTCTGGCGTATTTGCCGGAAAAGTTTGAACCCCCATGGTTTCTGACCGGTATGGAGTTTATGAAATTTTCTCTTTCTCTTTACAAAAGGCCATTTGATCGCGAAGAGGTTGTTGAGGCAGCAAACGGGCTTGCTCTGGATACAAAAGCGCTTGATCGACGCATGCACACATACTCCAAAGGCATGCGCCAGAAGCTTGGCTTGATGGGGACTTTGCTCACAGGATGTACGCTGTTCATTCTGGATGAGCCCATGAGCGGGCTGGATCCAAGAGCCAGAGCGCTCGTAAAAAAGATGGTGATGAATATGCGCTCTCTTGAGAGAACAATATTTCTAAGCTCACATATTCTGGCAGATATGGATGAGATATGTGATCGGGTTGCTATATTGCATGATGGTAAAATTCGTTACATCGGCACACCCGGCGAGCTTAAACAACGAACAAACAAGGGATATCTTGAACAAGCTTATCTCGAATTTATTGAGCATGCGTGTTGAGTGTGCTAGTATGTCTATGGTTTAGCATGCGGTTGATTCGTATGTATGCTTGATTTTCTGTATTCCTTTAATTTGCGGGTTCTCCGCAGTATCTTATTCATTGAAAGATTGATGGTTATGTCTGTGTCACGTGTATTTTCTTTTTTATTTTATAGTGCTGTTTTTTCATTTGCACTGTCGGGGCAAGGTGTCACATCCGTTATAGCGCAGGATGATCCTTTGGCGGCAGAGTTGATTTCGACGCAAGATTCCGGCATGGGAGAAGACCCATTCCTAGAGTATGATGAAGCACAAAAACAAAGTGAGATTATAGACAGTGAAGTACAAAAACAGAGTGATGCCATAGATAATGAAGCGTTTTTTGATGCCGAGGATATGGTTCCCGGTGGAGAAATGGCTCGTCGCGGGCCAAACAAGATTAATCCCAAGGTGCAGCCTGCCTCTAAACTCGTGTATGTTAGTAAGAACTATGAGCCAGATACTACAGAAGCTCATTTGGTTGGTGCAGAGCGCGCAATGCAGTTGGGGCGCTATGACTCTTCTCTTGATTTATTTGATAATCTTTATGCAAAAAATAAGAAAGATGCGCGCGTGCTTATGGGGCGCGCAGTAGTTTTGCAAAAGCTGGGCCGCTTTGATGAGGCGATGGCTATGTACGAGGAGCTCTCAAAGGTGGAGCCGGATAATATTGATATAAAAGTTAATATGCTAGGGCTACTTTCAACACGTTTCCCGTCTATTGCATTGCGCAGGTTATTGGATTTGCGTGAAGGCAATATGGGGCATGTAGGGCTAGCCTCTCAGATAGCTGTGTGTTACGCCGCCCTTGGTGATACAAAGGAAGCTTTAAGATATGTTGGAGCGGCGGCCAGTATGGAGCCTACTAATGCCAGCCATTTATATAATATGGCAATAGTGGCTGACAGAGCCGGAGATAAAAAACAGGCTGTTTCCTATTACGAGAAAGCTTTGGAGGTCGATTCCATATACGGGGGTGGGCATTCTATTCCACGTGATTCTGTGTATGAAAGATTGGCGAGAATCCGTTAAACCTAAAGCTTGACGGGTATGCGGAGCCATGGTTTTTTTTAGTGAAATTATAATTGTAGTATTTTTAGGGCTCGTGCTTGGAAGCTTTACGACAGCTTTGGTGTATCGTGTGCCTTTGGGTGTTTCATGGGGGGCTAAGCGTTCTTCATGCCCATCTTGTAACACAGTTCTTGGTTTTTTTGACTTAATACCATTTTTGTCGTGGTGTTGCAGTAAGGGGAAATGCCGTTATTGCGCGAATAAAATATCAATTATATATCCCTTGATCGAGCTATCGTGTTTGGGGCTGTGTCTGGGGGTATATTTTGCTTATGGATTAGGGGTTGGCGGTTTGATTATTTTTGCGGCCATCCCTTTTTTGCTGGCTTTGCTCATAATTGATATCAAACACATGATTTTGCCTAACCAACTTGTTTTTGCCTTATTTTTAATTGGTTTATTCAGGTTGATGTTCTTCTGGTATTTAAATCAATTTTCTTACGAATCCGGTATTTCTATAGGCATTAATTATCTAATAGCTGCTATTGTGTTTGCCGGTTTATCGTGGCTGACTGGTGCTGTTGTGGGTAAATTGATTAAAAAAGAGAGTCTGGGATTTGGCGATGTAAAATTCTTTGGTGTTGCGGGGCTATGGCTAGGGCTGGATGCCTTGCCATTATTTATGATTATTTCCGGCGGCTTAGCCGTGGTTATGGCTTTGGTGTGGCGTTATATAAAAAAAAGCGAGGTGTTTCCGTTTGGCCCGGCGCTAATAACATCTTTTTTTATTATTCTGCTATATCAAGGCATTCTTTTCACTTAAGGTGAAGATGTGTATATTATATCTGATAAGAAAATTTACTTTATTTTCATCATCATTCGGTAGAACATAAAAAACAATGTTTCCTAGCCTTATAATTTAACATTTCGGCTAATTACTAACTGGAGTTAACAAGGAGCAAAAACGGTGGATCTTACACAACTACTAGCATTTACAATGCAAAATAATGCGTCGGACTTGCACATTAGTGCCGGCAATCCTCCGATTATCCGTGTGAACGGTCTTATGAAACGCGTTAAGGGAGAGCCTTTAACTAGTGATGATATTCGAACAATGCTTTACTCGGTGATGACTGAAGAACAACGTGCAGAGTATGAAAAACATCTCGAGATTGACTTTGCGATTGCTCTGGGGGAAAAAGCACGTTTCCGTGTAAATGGTTTTACAACCCGTATGGGGGCTGCCGGTGTATTCAGAACAATTCCGACAGAAATACCCACTATGGAAGAGCTGGATCTTCCTCCTGTCATGCGGCGTTTCGCCGAACTGGAGAAAGGTATTATTCTTGTAACCGGACCTACCGGATCTGGTAAATCCACTACATTAGCCTCACTTGTTAATCATATAAACCTTCATCAGTCAAAGCACATATTAACAGTTGAAGACCCGGTCGAATTTTTTCATTCATCCAAAAAGTCGCTGGTTAATCACCGTGAGGTAGGGACAGATACCAGAACCTTTGCCAGGGCTTTGAAAAGTGCACTGCGCGAAGATCCGGATGTTATTCTGGTTGGAGAGATGCGTGACCATGAAACGATTTCTTTGGCATTAACAGCGGCAGAAACAGGACACCTTGTTTTTGGTACGCTGCACTCCAGCTCTGCGGCCAAGACGATTGACCGTGTGATTGATGTCTTCCCTACGGGAGATAAAGGTATGATTCGAGCAATGATGGCCAGTTCGCTTCAGGGAGTTGTTGCACAGACATTGTTGCGTCGGGCAGATGGTTCGGGGCGCGTCGGTGCATTCGAGATTCTGGTGGGCACTAACGCCGTGCGTAACCTGATACGCGAGAACCAGATCCCACAAATGTATTCGATGATGCAAACGGGATCACGTTACGGAATGATTACAATGGAAGATGCAATAGGCGGCCTGTTAGAGGGGGGCATTATTGATAAGAGTGAAGCTCGCCGGGCACTTATAAAGACCTCTGATGAAGAAGAAGAGCGTGATGAAGATTACGCCGCAGGCGCTATGGGCGGAGGTAAGATGACCGACGGTGATAGCGGAAATAGCGACGGAGGGTATGCATTTTGAACGCACCACTACTTTTTCAATATTTGAGTGCTATGGAGCAGCATAACGCGTCAGATATATATTTGACCGTAGGCTTTCCGCCAACTCTGCGTGGAGATCGCAGCTTTATCAAGCTTGATGATAAACTTTTGAGCGCAGAGGATATCGAGGATATTCTTAACTCGATGTTAACAAACCGTCAGCGCCGTGACTTTGATAGCCAGATGGAGCTTAATACCGCTCTGGATATGGGAAAACACGGGCGTTTCCGCGTAAACGTGTTGCGTCAAAGACAGCACCCCGCGCTTGTGATACGCCGGATTGTATCGGATATTCCCTCCTTTGCCGAACTTTGCCTACCGGAGATACTGGAAAGAATGGCGATGGAAAAAAGGGGGCTGGTTCTGGTAACAGGAATGACCGGTTCTGGTAAGTCAACTACACTTGCTGCCATGATTGATCACCGTAATAAAAACAGTGTCGGGCATATTATTACAATTGAAGACCCGATTGAATATTACCACGAACATCATGGGTGCGTCGTTACACAGCGCGAAGTTGGTGTAGATACAGGCTCTTACGCAACTGCAATGAAAAACTCACTTCGTCAAAGACCAGACGTTATTCTGGTTGGAGAAATTCGTGATCGTGAGGTTATGGAGCAAGCTCTGGCGATTGCGGAAACCGGACATTTGTGCTTGGCAACTATACATACAAATAACTCATATCAGGCGATTGAGCGTGTGGTTAACCTGTTTCCCGAGGATTATCATAATCAAATCCGTCTTAACCTATCGATGAATCTTAAAGCCATTGTTTCACAACGGTTATTGCCGTCTAATCAAGGCGGCTTGGCTCCCGCAGTAGAAATTATGATTAATCAGGGCTTGGTTCGTGAATTGATTATGCGCGGAGATATTGGAAAAGTTCATGATGTAATGGAGCAAAATAATTCGATTGGGATGTCAACATTCGACCAATCGTTGATGTCTTTATATACAAGAGATCTTATTTCAAAAGAGACAGCTATCACAAACTCGGATAAACCTTCGGATATGAAGATTAAGGTACAGCAGGCCGATCTTATAAAACGTTCGAGAGGCCATAAAAGCGGTCTGGAAACTGTGGACACATCACACCTCCATCTTAGCAAATAGATCTGCACAGATCATAAATAGATGAGTTATTCTTAATTTATCTGGTGGTTGTGTCCCGAATACAAAGGTATTTGTAGGTGTTCTACTTTTTATTGTTAAAAAGTCACAATAAACCATGGCGTTTCATGATTTTTCCACTTATAATACGAGGGTAGAATCATCTTCGGTGTGTTCACGCCGATTTTTCGTAAAATTATACTGGGCCTTTTGGAGTAATCTGAACCATGCTTTCCTATATGAGTGCATCTGTGCGTATCCGCAGCGTATTTCGTACGCTTCCTTTGTTAATGTTATCAGCTTTGTTTTTGTTTTCGTGTGATTTGGCCGCAAATTACACAAAGACTGACAGGGCATCGAATATGGAATTTCAAGACTTCCGGGACGGGTTGGCAGAGAGGCTTCCTGAAGTCGATGGCGACGATATGGCGTCGGCGGGTAGTGATATCCCCGATCTTCAGCCATATATCTCGCTAACTCCTGATAGCGTAAAGTCCATGCCTTTAGTCTCTGTATCGGTTAATCAGGCGGTTCCTTTGCGGGATGTTTTGTACGAGTTGGCGCAGCAGGCGGATTACGATCTGGAGCTTGACCCTAATATCAAGGGGGCGATAATTTTTACAGCGCGTAACAAACCTTTGGATGTTGTTGTAAGCAGGATAGCTAATGTTGCCGGACTTCGTTACAAGTTTGAAGATCAGTTTTTACGTGTTGAGTTAGATAGCCCCTATGTGAAGACATATAAAATTGATTACTTAAGTTTTATTCGCTCCAATAGTGGTGCTGTAAGCACAAGTGTGTCTGTGGTTTCTGGTGAAGGAGCTGATACAGGCTCTTCATATTCTTCGAGTTCTGATAGTACTTCTGATTTCTGGGGAGAGTTGGAGCTTAACCTTACACAGATATTAGGTGGTGCATCTACGGGAGCGCTAAGAACAAAGAATGATCCTCGCATTTCTGCGGTTGAGCAGAATCCTCAAGTCGCGGCTGTTTCGCCTCAGGATGAACCCCCTGTGGAAGGGGAGGATGGCTCGGTAACAGTTCAGCCTCCTGAAGCTGTGCTGCGTGTGGAGTCTTTGCCGATTGATACAGACGAAGCTTCCGGCGGTAATGCTGATGTCGAGAATCCAATGACTTTTAGTCTTAATAAGCAGGCCGGTATGATTAATGTGTTTGCCTCGGAAAAAATTCATAAGAAGGTTGCGGATTATTTGAACGAATTAAGAAGTTCTGTGACGTCGCAGGTTCTTGTGGAAGCCAAGATATTTGAAGTAAGTCTGTTTGATGAATATATGAACGGTATTGACTGGCGATTAATTGGTGCAGGCGAACTTCATTCAGGGATGTACTCAGCTGTTGGCGGAAATTATATGTCATCTCTGAAAAACCTTGGAAGCATGGAGCTGGCACCTCCTTTGGCAAGTACTGGAGCTGTTGCTGAAAATCTGAATTTTGTCACTGGCGTTATTGGTAATGATTTTCAGGCATTGATAAGAGCAATTTCCGGGTTCGGTACTGTTCGTGCTTTGGCTAGTCCGCGATTGACTGTGCTGAATAATCAATCTGCTGTTTTGAATGTGGCAACTAACCGTGTGTTCTTTGAGCTGGATGTCGATAAAGAAACTAATGATGACACGAATGTTACGACTGTAGAGGTTGACTCGACAATTAAATCGGTTCCGGAAGGTGTTTTGATTAATGTTCAGCCCTCTATAAACCTTGATGATCGCACGATTTCGATGCTTGTTCGTCCAACAATCACACGAATAGTAGGTTTAGTTCAGGATCCCGCTGTACAATTTGCAGCCGGGGAGTCAGGTATTGTTTCGGAAATTCCCGAGGTCAATATTCAGGAAATTGATACTGTTATCAAGGTTAACTCTGGTCAACCAATCGTTATGGGCGGGTTGCTTCAAGACAGGATTGTTAATAATCAAGAGGGAATTCCAGTGTTAGGTGAGGTTCCGTTATTTGGCTCCATGTTTAAAACAAATTCTGGATCAGTCACTAAAACAGAATTGGTGATTTTCTTAAAGGCTACCTTGATAGACTCTAGTGAGGGAAATATTCATAATACTGATAAAGATTTGTATAAGACTTTCTCTGGCGATCGTAGGCCACTTAAAATGTAGGGTTTAAAATGACAGGTTATGAGCCACAGCTTGGTTGCTGTGGCTTTGCCTATGAGAGCAAATGATTTTTTTCCGGGAGTTTGATTATGTTGTCGGTTCCACTTATAAAATATGTAATAAAAGCTGCTTTAAGAGATAAGCTGATGATAGCAATGGCTGTAGTATTCGTCGTTGGCGCATCTTTATCGGTATTTTTGGGAAGCGCAGCAATCGTTGAAAAAAGCATGTTTACTTTGGTTTTTGCCGGTGCGGCTTCGCGCATTCTTGTTGTTCTTGGAATGATTTTGTTCGTGGTATTTTTTATCCGCCGGGCGTTTGAAAGTAAAGAAATTGAATATTTGCTTTCCAGACCTGTAGGACGACTGGAGATTATTTTTTCATTTGCAGTTGCTTTTACAATATTGTGCATTTTTATGGGGCTGGGCGTCGGGGCTTGCGTATTGGCTGTTTCGCCGCAATTATTTGCTTATGGACATGTTCTTTGGGTCGTTAGCATTATCGTCGAGGCCGTGATAATGGCAAATGTTGCGTTGTTTTTCTCGATGTATATATCAAGCGCTTCAAGCGCAACTATGGCAACTTTAGGGGTTTATGTACTCGGTCGCCTAATGGGGCAATTATTAGGAATTGTGGATTCGAATATGGTCGATAGTTTTGGCGTTTACGCCATGGCTATGCAAATGGTGTCGGTTATCACGCCGCGACTGGATTTATTGGGGCAAAGCTCCTGGCTTATCTATGGTGTGCAGGATGGATATAACCTAATCTATGCCTTGTGTCAGGGATTGTTTTTCTCTGCTCTTGTTTTATTGGCAGCAAGCCTTGATTTCGTTAAACGTGAATTTTAAGCAATATTGGAAAATGCTATGAGCCACGCACGATCCAGATCTTTTTCACTAGAGAAAAAAACCAGCCTTGCTTTAGCGCTGGCGCTGGTTGTTAATTTTTCCTTCTGGCTTGTTTTGCGTGATATGCAAGCGCAATGGGGGAATGTTCCTCCGGCTCCGAAAGAGCAGTTTGCTGCGTTATACGGTCTTGGAGATGAGAGCTTTTCCTATAGAATCAACTCTTTGATGCTTCAAAATCTTGGAGATGCGGGCGGGCGGGTTACAGCCCTGAAAGATTATGATTATGAGGTACTGACTGACTGGTTTTTCCTGCAAGATAAGCTTGACCCTGTTTCCGATTACATCCCATATCTTGCCTCTTTTTACTTTAGCGGGACACAAGAGCCCGAGAAGTTTCGCCTTGTGCTGGAGTACCTTAAAATGGTTGGAGCCAGGCCTGATGGAATAAAGTGGAAGTGGCTTGTGCAAGGAATATTTTTTGCCCGACATAAGTTAAAAGACCTGGATAAAGCTCTGGAGCTGGCCAATGTACTGGCAAAAACTGAAAATCCCGATACTCCTGCGTGGGTGCGGAATATGCCCGCATATGTTATGAATGCGAAAGGAAACGATCGCGAAGCATATAGCCTTTTGGTCGAAACGTTAAAGGAAAACATGGATAAAATGGCGCCTGAAGAGGTTATGGCTACACGCGTATATATTTGCGAACAAATTTTGGACAATGATGAAGCCATAAATGATCCATTATGTGAGGGGTTGTAAACCCTTGCTTGTATAGTCCAGTTGTGGATAACGTTATATCTTAGCCGTACTTTATAAAAATCCGTGTTGCATCGCAGTGTTTTTTAATTTTTAATTGAGTTATGGATTCATTGCGGTTCACAGTTCCAGAAGTGTTGTCACTGATTGGCGTTTTTCAGTGCGTTTATCTGTTGGTGCACATTGCTTTTAAAGCCAAAGCCGGTTCGATTGTTCGAATGGTTTTGCCGTTTGTTTACTTTTTTGTTCTGGGATGTGCCTTTTTCATTGATATGGCAAGGCGCTTTATTTCTGATTTTTCTTCGTATTACGATGTGTTTAGCTGGGTGGCGTGGACAAGCATAGCGCCTCTTAGCGTTCTTTTGATTATTCAAATGTCGCGGATACGTTCTTTACCTACCTTCCGCAGCTGGCTGATTTTGCTTGTTGTACCGATAGCGTTTGGCATTGCCTATGGCGCAAACTTTTATTCGCTAGGGGCGTGCGCAGGAAACGAAGTATGCCCGGATTTGTACGGCTGGCTAAATGTAACAGGCGTCATTGCCGGAGCGGCAAGCTTGTTAATGATTTGGGTGCGACGTAATTTATTTTCGGACATATTAGGACAAAAGGCGGGGAAGGAGCGTTACTGGTTAATCTTGGCCTTAATCATTGTTAACGTTGCCTTTTTGGCTCTGACCGCATTGCAGAGCAGTGGTTATTATGAAAGCGTTGATGTGTTTTTGGTTAGAACTATTCTAGGGCTGGCGTTCGTGTATCTGGTATCAACAAGCTTGCTAAGAATATATCCGGTTGCATTGTTTTTACCCTATCAAGGTAAGGAGGAGCAAGCGCTCAGTCCTGAGGATAAAACGCTGGCGCATCGCATAGAAGAGCTGTTAAATCTTGATAAAATATATCATGAACCGACATATTCGCGTTCCGATCTGGCGCGGGAATTGGGGGTGTCCGAAGGTGTTATATCGAGAGTAATCAATACCCATTTCTGCAAATCTTTTCCGCAACTCTTGAATGAGCGCAGGATAGAGGACTCCAAGCGATTGCTTTTAGAGACCAGAGCGAGCATTAAAGTTGTATCGGAAGAGGTCGGCTTTAATTCGATTCCGTCTTTTAATCGCGTGTTTAAAGAGGTAGTAGGGCAAAGCCCCAGCAGCTATCGTAAAAATATTATCAAGTGAATTTCTGCCAATAATTTTCCATAAGTACTAAAATAGCGACGTTAATAGAACCTTAATAAACGGCGCCTATATTAACAATTTGTTATTATGATTAATCATTTTGTTTTCATGATTAGTAACATATTGAAAATTAAGGGTTTTTTTATCAAAAAATGGCATTCTGGTAAATATAGGACTGTTATTGATGTGAAAAGGCGTGTATGATTCGCACAAGTGCATATCTGCACATTTTTCTGTGCAACTCTCAACTTTTATTTTTAACTTTTACACAATTTATATATTTTAGGAGAAAACTATGAATACACACTTCCGTGATGATAGGGGATTTACCCTTGTCGAACTGGCTGTCGTGATGGTGATTATCGGTCTGTTGATCGGTGGGATCCTCAAAGGTCAGGAAATGATTGAAAACGCTCGCGTTAACGCTGCAATTTCACAAATTAAAGCGGTTACAGCTGCTTCTTCAACATTCCAGGATATGTATGATGCTATCCCAGGCGATATGGTTAATGCTTCCGCACGTTTGCCGGGAGCTCCAGGAGATGGTGATGGTAATAACCAGCTAGATAACGCGCCTTTTGTTGATCCTTCTGCCGGTGATGAGACTATATTGTTTTTTGAACATTTGGCTGCTGCAGATTTGTTGGCTGGGACTCTTACCACGAATGGAATGGGCGCTGATATCCGAGGCGCAGAGATTTCAGTTAGTGAACAAGTGGGTGCGGCTAATGTAGGTGACTCTGCTGCGACCGTGTCGGGTCGTTTTATAGTGATTGCGGAATCTGCAGGGGGGCCTAGCACTGTAGGCCTTACCCCATTGCAAGCCGGACGTATAGATCGGAAACTTGATGATGGTGATCCTGATGAAGGTTCCGTTCTTGCTGATGGTGGTGCCACTTGTCATGATAATACAAACTATTTGGAAGCGGATAATGCTATATTATGTAGCGTAGCCTCACGAATGGATTAAATTCTGGACACATTAAGAATATTAAAAGAGCCTGAGATTTTAGGCTCTTTTTTTGTGTTTGGGACATATTTAGGAATTACTTCCTTTTTCCTTGTTTTTGTGTTATAGTATTTTTTAAGGGCAAGGCATGCCCTAAGGCTCCAAACATATATATAAGGGGGATATAAGGGAAAGATATATATATGCTATATGGATATACTCGCGATTTTGCCCTGAAAATCTATTGGTGATAGCTTTTAATACCTTATATTAGGCAAAATTTCCTAAGAAAATATATAGCGAAGATATATATGTTTCGGTCAAGCGGATAGGTGGATTACACGCATGAAGCGTGCAATGACGTGTTGGGGGAGGCGCTTGCTATATGACGTGGTGGGGGAGTGGGCAGGTGGGTTGTTTCGGTCGCTTTGATCCCTCGCAGACAGG
>JAGYOK010000015.1 GCA_018399685.1 Alphaproteobacteria bacterium
AAATCACACTTTATGCAGAGGTCTCTATTTATAATTATTTTTCAATTTTACGTTTAAGAACGTAGAAAGCTCTTTCCGGAATAGCGTGAATTACTGTCCAGTTCCTCTTCAATGCGTAAAAGCTGGTTATACTTTGCGACACGATCAGAACGTGAAAGAGAACCAGTTTTGATTTGCCCTGCATTTGTTGCAACAGCAAGATCGGCAATAATAGAGTCTTCTGTCTCACCCGATCGGTGTGAAAGGACAATGCCAAATCCAGCTTTTTTGGCCATCTCAATAGCTTCTAACGTTTCACTGAGCGTACCTATCTGATTTACCTTGATAAGAATAGCATTGGCTGATTTCTCTTCAATGCCTCTAGCCAGACGTTTCGGGTTTGTTACAAATAGGTCATCGCCGACAAGCTGGATTTTATGACCGAGAGCCGCGGTGAGAGCTTCCCAGCCTTCCCAATCATCCTCAGCCAGTCCATCTTCAATAGAGACAATCGGATAACGGTCACACAGGTCTTCATAATACTTTACCATCTCATTAGAGGATAGAGTTTTTCCTTCCCCTTCAAGGTGATACTTACCATCTTTAAAGAATTCGGTTGAAGCAGAATCAAGCGCAATTACAACATCTTCTCCAGCTTTATAGCCAGCGGCCTCAATAGACTTCATAATAAAATCCAAAGCTTCATCAGAGGATTTTACAGCCGGAGCAAATCCTCCTTCATCGCCCACATTGGTATTATAGCCAGCTGTTTTTAGCTGTTTTTTGAGAGCGTGGAATATTTCAGAACCCATACGCAGCCCTTCTGCAAAATTCAAAGCCGATATTGGCATAATCATGAATTCTTGAATATCAACAGGGTTGTCGGCATGAGCCCCACCATTAAGGATGTTCATCATCGGTGTTGGCAGGATATGAGCAAACGTTCCGCCGATATAACGGTATAAAGGAACGTCAAGCTCGGCTGCCATTGCTTTGGCAACGGCAAGAGAAACACCCAATATGGCATTAGCTCCCAAACGGCCTTTATTCTCGGTTCCATCAAGATCAATTAATATCTGATCAATATACATCTGATCTTCTGCGTCAACGCCAATCAGGGCTTCAAAAATTTCGGTATTCACGAAATTAACGGCTTTGGTTACGCCTTTACCAAGGTAACGGCTTTTATCGCCATCACGCAACTCCACCGCTTCGTGGACACCTGTTGATGCCCCTGATGGAACAGCGGCGCGGCCAATAGCACCTGTTTCCAACTGTACATCAACCTCAACTGTCGGGTTTCCGCGGCTGTCTAAAATTTCGCGAGCATGAATATCAATAATAGCAGTCATAATCTTTTCCTTTTATATCTATATGTTTTGTTTATTACTCTATCTAGATATCTAAACAATAATCGGTTTTTCTTTAGATATTTTGTCAAAAGCTAAGAGCATTTCCAAAAGCTCTGGCATATCACCTAACTTCACCATATTTGGACCGTCTGATGGAGCATTATCGGGATCCTGATGGGTTTCAATGAATACACCAGCAACGCCGACGGCAACTGCCGCACGAGCAAGAACAGGAACAAATCTCCTGTCGCCACCTGACGTTCCGCCTAATCCACCGGGCTGTTGAACAGAGTGCGTAGCATCAAAAATCACAGGGTATCCGGTCTTTTTCATTTCCGGCAAAGCCCGCATATCAGAAACCAGCGTGTTATAGCCAAAGCTTACACCGCGCTCACAGAGCATAATGTTTTCGTTTCCACTTTCGGAAATCTTATCGGCAACGTTTTTCATATCCCATGGAGCTAAGAACTGTCCTTTTTTAACATTAAGCGCTTTACCGGTTTTTGCGGCTGCGATTAGTAAATCTGTTTGGCGGCATAAGAATGCAGGGATTTGCAGGACATCTACAACCTTTGCCATCTCCTCGCACTGTTCTGGCAAGTGGATATCTGTAAGTACCGGAACACCAAAATGAGATCTTATCTCTTCAAAAACCTGCATACCCTTTTCAAAACCAATGCCGCGTTTGCTTTTAAGCGATGTGCGGTTTGCCTTATCAAACGACGTCTTGTAAATAAATTGCAATCCGAGACGTTTCGTAAGCTCTTTGAGTGCCCCACACATTTCAAACGCATGATCCTTGCTTTCCATCTGGCATGGCCCAGCTATTAAAGTTATGGCGCGATCATTGGCAATAGAAAGTTGATCTACTTTCACAGTTTTTATGGCTATCTTGTTCATATTATTATCCATATTCTGATTAAATTCACTCGATTATTTTAGGCAAGTCACATGCTCAAAAGGTGAAGACAAAGATATGATCTATGTCTTCTTCTGGCAAGCTAAAAACTTCTTGGCTATACAAGCCGATCCTGATCAATGGCTGCGGCGATAAAAGATACAAACAGCGGATGTGGGTCAAAAGGCTTGGATTTAAGTTCCGGGTGAAACTGTACCCCGATGAACCATGGATGGTCTTCATATTCCACAATTTCCGGGAGTTTACCATCCGGTGATAGACCTACGAATTTGAGTCCTGCCTTTTCAAGTTGTTCACGATAATTTGTATTTACTTCATATCGGTGTCTATGTCGTTCACTGATATCCGTTGTTCCATAAATTTGTGATATTTTTGATCCCGGTTTAAGAGTCGCTGGATAAGCACCCAAGCGCATTGTCCCGCCCAAATCCTCATCTTTTGAACGCTCTTCGATTTTGTTGCCTTTGAGCCATTCTGTCATGATGCCAATGACAGGGATTTCGCAATGAGTGAACTCACTGGAGCCAGCGCCCTTAATACCGCAAAGGTGGCGAGCGGCTTCGATAACTGCCATTTGCATGCCATAGCAGATACCAAAATATGGTATTTTTCTCTCACGGGCATATTGTGCCGCTCGAATCTTTCCTTCTACACCGCGATCACCAAAACCGCCGGGAACAAGAATACCATTAACTCCCTGTAGGTGTGTCTCAGGGGCTTCAGATTCAAAGATTTCAGATTCAATAAATTTAAGATTTACTTTTACTTTATTAGCTATACCACCGTGTGTAAGAGCCTCGTTTAAAGATTTATAACTATCTGCAAGATTTGTGTATTTTCCTACAATAGCAATCGTAACTTCGCTCTCTGGTTCCTTAACATTTTTAACAATATTTTCCCATGTGGAGAGGTCAGGCTTCACTTTATCTTCAAGACCAAAACAGGCTAAAACCTGACGGTCAAGTCCTTCAGCATGATAAGTTAGGGGTACTTCGTATATAGAGTGCACATCCAGAGCTGGGATAACATTCTCACGCTCAATGTTACAGAATAAACCAATTTTGCTGCGCTCATCTTCTGAAATATGGCGATCAGCACGACAAAGTAGAATTTGTGGCCGGATACCGTAACTCATCAATTCCTTAACCGAGTGTTGGGTAGGTTTGGTTTTTAATTCTCCAGCAGCCGGAATAAAAGGTAAAAGAGTTACATGAATAAATATGGCGCGATCTTTTCCAACTTCATTTCCAAATTGACGAATAGCTTCGAGAAAGGGTTGGCTTTCTATATCGCCTACAGTACCACCAATTTCACACAGTACAAAATCAGCACTACCGTCTTTTTCGCGAATAAAGTCCTGAATTTCGTTCGTAATGTGAGGGATGACCTGAATTGTCGCCCCCAGATATTCGCCTTTACGTTCTTTTTGAAGAACATTGGTATAGATACGTCCGGTTGTTGTATTATCCATGCCTCGAGCCGGAACCCCTGTAAAGCGCTCATAGTGACCAAAGTCCAAATCTGTCTCTGCCCCATCATCTGTAACATATACCTCACCATGCTGAAATGGGCTCATCGTCCCGGGGTCAACGTTGAGGTAAGGGTCAAGTTTGCACAGGCGTACGCTGTACCCACGAGCCTGTAATAATGCGCCAAGCGCAGCGGAACCTAGTCCTTTCCCTAAAGAGGAAACGACGCCGCCAGTAATAAAAATATATCTTGTCATGTTTTACTCTATTGGAGCAGAGGGATCCCCTGCCTCTGGTTGTTGAGGAGGGGTGGTTTGCTCAGCGGCTGTCTCAGGGGAGTTTTCGGGTGCTTGAACAAATCCAGTCTGATTCGTGTTATCCTCGATTTCTTCGGGGGGGATGTACTTTATGGTATCAGAAGAGCCATTTTCGAGATCATCAGGGGATAAAGATTCTATTTGTGAGGTGTCGACATTTTCCAGAAGCCCAATGTTTTGCTGAGCGTTTTTACTGGCAAGAACTCCTAAAGTCAAAGATGTTACAAAAAACCCTGCTGCGCATATTGCTGTCATTTTTGTTAAAGCGTTGGCTGTTCCCTTTGCTGAGGCAAGGCCACCAAGACCACCTCCTCCACCACCAATACCAAGGCCGCCGCCTTCAGAGCGCTGGAGAAGCACAAGACCAATAATAGCCATAGCAAAAATAAGGTGGATGACGAGAATTACTGATTCCATGACGTTAGTTTCTTTACTTTAATTTAATTGTGTCTTTTTTATACCGATATCCAAACTCTTATAAATAGTCTTACCCATAAAGGCTAGTCAAAAATCAAATTTTTCATGCGCATTTTGCAACAGCAAAAAACTTATCAACATTAAGGCTGGCTCCCCCGATCAATCCACCATCTACGTTAGGTGTGGACAAAAGCTCTTTAGCATTCTCCGAATTCATAGATCCTCCATACAAAATTCTCATATTTTCACCACCACTGTAATGCTTTGTTATTAATGCACGGATGAAGTTATGCATCTCGCCCGCATCTTTTGGGCTAGGGGTTTTCCCTGTGCCAATGGCCCATACAGGCTCATAAGAAATCACGGTGTTTTCCGCTGTTGCTTCTTTTGGGACTGATTCGAGTAATTGTCTCTTTACGACCTCTTTGTGTAAATGTGCATCACGTTCTTTAAGGGATTCTCCAACGCAGATAATAGCCTTAATACCGTTTTTATATGCAGATTGAGCCTTACCGGCAATTAGATCATTTTGCTCACCATGATACTCACGCCTCTCCGAATGTCCCACTATTACATGCGTGCACCCAACATCCCTGAGCATTTCTGCACTTATTTCCCCTGTGTAAGCGCCCTTACCATGAAAAGAACAATCTTGTCCGCCAATAGTCATTACCCCCTCTTTTGAAAATTTTGATAATGCTGAGAGATAAACAGAAGGTGCACATATAAGGAATTCTGCTTTATCAAGAATGTCTGGGTAGTTTTTAGCGTCTTGTAATATATGCGATACAAACTCTCTGGCTTCAGCCATGGTAAAATTCATCTTCCAGTTCGCGGCGATTAGTTTTTTCATTTCTACCTGTCCTTTTAAATATTTTTTCTATGTTAATTGTCAAAAGCAGAAAATCAATCTTTTATCGTTGATTTTTATTGTTTTTCACCTTTGGCCGCTTGCCCCGCTTAACATGCGTGCTTATAGTGCATGACTATCACGAGATTTTTTTATTTATAAGTGCGAGTATTTTCATGGTTATGCAATTAATACGTTCTGGTACGAGCGGCGGCTTGATTAAGTATTTTCTGTTCGGAATAGTTGGTTTGTCCGTAGGCGGGCTGGCCTTGATGGATGTACGAGGAGTTCTGCAAGGAAAAAATGTTGGTGGCAATGATGTCACTCGTATTGGCGAAGAAACAATCAGCATTAGCTCATTCGATCGCACAGTGCGCAGAGCGCTGGAGCAGTATCGCATCGCCCCCGATCAGGCGTACAGGCTTGGTCTGGTGGATGAGATATTATCCGGTCAGATACGTACTTATTTGCTTAAGCAGGAAGCAAAAGATAAAGGGTTTGAACTTAGCAAGGCCGCAATGGCAAAGCGCGTTGCAGAAATTATCCAGCCAAACATGCGTTCTGGACAAACCTTGCAACAAGCTCTTGAAGAATTATTACAGCGTCAAGGTATGAGTGAAGATGAGTTTGTCAGCGCATTAAAAAGGGAAATTGCCGGCGAATATCTTATGCAGGCTGTTCGTAGCGGGTACTCGTTTGATGAGGATGCGCTGGCTGAGGAATTGTTTAAATTCCAAAATCAAACGCGTGATATTCAGGCAATTTTCTTTGCAGATAAAGATATCGAAGCTGCCGAAACCGCAACGGAAGAGCAGTTAAAAAATCTATACGAAAGCGTTAAAAGCCACCGCTATAAAATTCCAGAATACCGTAAAATAAAAATAGCAATTTTTGACCCTAAAAACATTGATATTAATGTTGAGGTGTCTGCTGAAGAAGTAAATAAAGCATATAATGACAACCAAGATAGGTTTATAATTGGTGAGACAGTTATTCTAAGCCAGTCATTGGTTGATACACCCGAACAAGCAAAATCAATACATGACGAAGTTCAGGCTGGAAAGAGCCTAAAAGAGGCTGTTGTTTTGGTGACTGGTTCTGAAGATAAATATTATGAAGAGCGGGACTTTGACGTTCTATCAATGATACCGGAAATGGCCGAGGCTATTGACGGACTGGAAGAAGGAGCTGTTACAACGCCCGTAAAAACCATGCTTGGTTATCACGTGGTGCGCCTTGATAGGCGCGAAGCATCAAAAGTTAGTCCCCTTGAGGATGTTCAAAAAGAGATCGAGGAAGCCTTAATACAGGAAAAGCGCGACGAAGAGATATATAAGATATTCCAAGAGATTGATGAAAGTCTGGATAGGGGCATCTCATTTGAAGATTTGGCAAACGAAGAGATTTACCCGCTAACGATAAAAACTATTGAGCCTTTTGACCAAGCCGGATTGAATGAAAAAGGTGAACAGGGATTAGGTTTAATCTCTGAGGAAGATAAAAAAGAGGTTCTTGAGATTTCTTATGAACTAGCTGCAAACGAAACATCTTTGTTGCAGGAAATACCAAGTGGAATGATTGCAGCATTTAAGCTGGAAAAAGTAATGCCAGAAACATATAAGCCTTTTAAAGATGTAAAGAAAGAACTGGCAGAGAAGTATGTTTCAGACCGTAAGCACGCAAATAATTTTGAAGTTGTTGCTAAACACCTGGCCGAACTGGGTACTGGCGGCTCTAACTTTGAAGGATTGGCACGTGAGAATAACAAAGGTATTATGAATTATAAAGAGATTGGACTTTCAGGAGAGCTTCCTTCGCCGTTAAATTCAGAAAACGCGGATTCTCGCCCTGCTATTTTCCAGACAGCCATTGGCGGTTATGAAATGATTGATCTTGGCGATCAGTTTGCTCTTATAAGAATAAGTGGTTATACGGTTCCTGAGATAACGCAGGATGATAACATCCAAAAAGCCATTGAAGCTGTTGCTCAAAATCTGGATAGCGAGATGGAAGATGATGCTTTTTTAATGTATCTGACCACATTAGCTGAGCAAAAGAAGCCTAGCGTCAACAATCGCCTGCTTAAACAGGTTTATGATAAAGCCCCTCAACAGTAAAGAATAACGCAGGATAAAAAGCATGTCCGTCAGGAATCTTTTTGGCGCTGGAAATATTATCATGTCAGGCACATTGTTTATAATAGCTTCGCGATGATATTGCTATTGTAATGCAAAAGGGGTTGGCCACTTTTCCGGTAACTGTATGGATTAGGATATCATGAGACTTGCTGCATGCTGCAGAGCTAGCAATCAAGAAATATTCCTAGTTAAGGCTGGCTTGGGCGTCTTTTAATAATGGCTGGTTTAGTAGGTTGCTCGCAGGAACAAGTGTAAACCCCTTATCTTTAAGCGTTGGAATCCATTCTTTAAGAGCATCAATGGTTTCTTTATGCGGATGTCCGATTGCGATTACATATCCACGGGTTGCCGCCTTAGTTTCAAGATTCGCAAGCGCCCCTTGAATAAACTCTGGCGTGACTTCGTGATCGATAAAAATATCACGAACAGCGTACGGTATCCCTGCTTCACGTGCGCTATGTGCAGCGACGGAAGAACCTATGGTGCGCGAATCCACAAAAAATAAATTCCGTTTTTTAAGATCTTTCATAATTTGATCCATAGCCTTTTTATCAGCTGTGATTTTACTTCCCATATGGTTATTAATACCAACATAACCATCAAATTGAGACAGCCCCCAATCTAGAGTATCAAGTAAACCCTTCTCGCTTTGTGATGCTTTAAGAACGCGCGGGCCCCCATCAAGGTTGCCGTTAAGCGGCTCCATAGGTATATGAACCATAAGTTCATGACCATTATTACGAGCGCGTTTGGTGCGAACGGCTAGATTTTCTGCATAAGGAAGATAAGAGAGCGTCAGCGGTCCAGGCAATATTTCGACCAGCTTGCTTCGTAACGAGATGCCCATATCATCGATAATTATGGCAATTTTCCCATTTCCTGTCGGTTTGATGTAGTTAACGCCAGCTTTACCAAAATCATCTTCAGTATATTTATCCTCGACTTCTATTGGTGCATGCTTGTAAACCTCATAGATTTCATTATCAATAGCCTCGGTTTTTACTTTAATATCTCTTTTTAATTTGGAATCATTTTCTACTTTTGGAGTAAATTCAGGAACTTCTCCGTGTGACAGGATGACGTCTTCTACATTACGCCTCAAAAATATATTTGTGATATCTTCTTCCTCAAGCCCCAGAACCTCAAGCCCGACACTTGGATCGTTATTATTATGTTTAAGGGCAATAGAAACACTCTCATCTATTACAGAGCTTTCATTACCAGATGCCGGCTCTATTGCTGAGAGATCTTTTTCTTCAACGAGAACGTCATTAACTGCGGTTATATTTGTTGCACCCGGTTGTTGAAGAGAATTATCTGTTGCCCCTTTGGGAATAATAATACCAGCTTCCATGTATGATGCGTGTCTGGATTTCAGCATCTCTACATCAACTATGTTAGAATTGGAGGACCAGCTTGCAATCGTGGTGAAAATGTTATGGCTCCACCAGTAAGGATCAGGGCTGTGTTTTTTATTCAGAATAACAATATCCGTAAACCCGATTGCTATAGCGCCCAGAGTAATAAAGATCAAAGTCCTCAGAATTGTTTTGTAACGAAAAGCCATAATTATTTTTTTTAATACTCATAATAGCGTTTTTACATAATAATAAAACTAACCCTTAAATAGGGCGAATAGCAAAAAACACTCCCTCTATTTTGTTTCTTGCTTTTGTATCACAGAACGCCATAACAAATCCATGATTACCTTGATAGATAACTACCGATAGCTTTTTACCTCAGAGATTTTGGTACTGGCGTGCTGTATATATCGTAATGATTAGCGTAGTGTACTTGATATTATCAAGGAAAACCCATCCGGGATTCTTATCTCGCCTGGGTCAGGTGACCCCGATCACGCCGGAATTTGCCTCGATTTAATCATAGCAGCAGCAAACCACGATATTCATCTTATGGGGGGTGTGCCTTCGTCACCAGTCTATTTGCTCAGGCTTTTGGTGTTCTTGAAAAATATATAACTTTCACACAAAAAAATGCCGAGGTTGCTTAGAATATATAAAAATAGATAGAATACTTAAATGAATAACATTTTAGAAAAAATCCGCGCCAAGAAGCAAGAACACGTAGAGAGTATGAAAGAACAATACTCCTACGATGATCTGCGCAAAATGATCGAAGATACACAGCTCCCTTTAGGCTTTTTATCTGCCCTAAAACGTAATAAAGGCCACGCTGTTATTGCTGAAGTAAAAAAAGCATCCCCAAGTAAGGGCGTTATACGTGAGAAGTTCAATCCTGTTGAGATCGCGCGTATGTATAAGAAAGCCGGTGCAGCCTGTATATCTGTTCTGACAGACGAGCCTTTTTTTCAAGGAAGCGATGATTACCTTGTGGCGATCAGACAAAATGTTGATCTCCCGATTTTGCGTAAGGATTTTATGATTGATCCGCACCAGATTTTTGAATCTAGGGCACTGGGGGCTGATTGCGTTCTGCTGATTATGGCTATGCTTGATGATAATATGGCCTGCCGCCTTTATGAAACTGCCATAGGTCTTAATCTGGATGTGATTGTTGAGGTTCATGATCTGTACGAACTTGAGCGGGCAATAAAACTTGACCCAAAGATTATTGGTGTGAATAACCGCAATCTTGATACGATGGAAGTTTCTTTGGATATTTCGCGCGACCTTGTTATGCAAATACCACAAAGTTGCTTCAAAATATCAGAAAGTGGCATTTATTCACAAGGCGACATCGAGATGCTTCATTCCATAGGTTATAGGGGATTTTTGGTAGGTGAGAGCTTGATGCGCGAGGATGATCCCGGAGAAGCATTGCGTGAATTGCTCCTGATCCTACGATAATAAAAACTGAACATACTTGACACAAAAAGAGAATTAAAGTAGAACAAATATAGAAATTTTCTGAGTTCTTGGGAAATTTTATGGCAGAAGGCTTACTTTTTAACGGGGAGATACGAAACGCATGCTCACAAAAAAGCAAAAGGATTTATTGTTATTTATTCATCAGAAGATGTCAGAAGATGATATCCCTCCTTCGTTTGAAGAAATGAAAGATGCGCTGGGGCTAAAATCTAAATCCGGTATTCATAGGCTTATTTCTGCTTTAGTAGAACGCGGCTATATTGAACGCCTGCCGCACAGAGCGCGCGCGCTTGAGATTAAACGCCTCCCCGATAGCATTATGCAGGAAAAGGGTGGCGTTACAGGAACCTCTGGCAGTGCTG
Organism: Alphaproteobacteria bacterium; assembly: GCA_018399685.1. Classification (GTDB taxonomy): domain Bacteria; phylum Pseudomonadota; class Alphaproteobacteria; order Micavibrionales; family Micavibrionaceae; genus UBA1672. The sequence continues at coordinate 10,653 of JAGYOK010000015.1, forward strand.
GTCGCTCTATGGCAGATGTTATGTCTATCAATCCTGCCTCTGATGGATTTGACGAAGTGCCACTTTGTGGCCGTATTGCTGCTGGTTCGCCGATTGAGGCGATTCGAAATGAGGGAGAGTCTTTACAAATTCCCAAAGGCTTTATCGGCCGTGGAGAGCATTACGCCCTTTTAGTAGACGGGGATTCCATGATTAATGCCGGTATTCATGACTGTGATACGGTTATTATCCGTCGCTGCGATAGTGCAGAAAACGGGGAGATTGTAGTTGCCCTGATTGATGACCTAGAAGTGACGCTCAAGCGATTACGTCGTGCGGGCAACAAGATTGTACTGGAGCCTGAAAACGACGCCTATGAGCCCCGTATTTTAGAGCCGGAGCGCGTGAAAATTCAAGGTAAGCTGGCTAGTCTTTTACGGACTTATCATTAGATTTGCGATCAGGCTTTGACCAAAGCCTGTTTCCTTGGCTGTCTGCTATGGTTTTTATCCGAATTTCAGGAGATAGCCACACAGCATGCGTACCGTTTTTCCATGTATCAAATTTATCAATAATATAAGAAGCACGACATTGTAAACCATAAGGAACAGGCTCTTCGCTGATAAGCAAGTCTGCCCACGTGCACTCCTCTTTTAAAATATATGCAGAGCGTGCAAAGCTCACTTTTTGTCCTTGTATAGTAAATCTACACCCCTGCTCCCCACATTTATAAAGCGTATTATCATCTTTGCCGGTTCCTTTGTAATCCAGTAAAAGTGCAGATTTTACAGGCTTACCATAAAGTTTTTCCCAATTCTCCAATACAAAACGATCATTACGTCTGGATGAAGTGAAAAGCTTAATACCTTCTTCGGGTGTGCTTTGACGAAATAAGAATAACTTGTGCGACCCGGCGACAAGAACATCGGGCATAATTAATTTTTGTGTAAGTACAATCCCATAAATAAGCGCAGGTATAGCCAAATACTTTCCAGCCCCTTTCCACAGCATCATGAAGAGCACAGCACCATTAATCAGGATAAATGCGCTAAAAGGCCACATCGCATTATAGATAACTGCATGTGGGAGGCTGGCCGCCCAGTAGGATATATCCAACATCCCCTCTATCCCATACCCCATCAATGTAAGGGGGAAAGCATCCAGCCCCAAGGGCATAAGCACAATGCTCAGAAGTGCAAGAGGCATAATGAAAAAAGCAAAGAGTGGCATAGCAAGCAAATTAGATGCAGAGCCAATAAAGGAGACTTGCCCGAAGTGATATAAAGAAAAAGGAGCGGTAGCTATACTTGCGATTATTGTAGTTAGACAAACACCAATAAAATACAGGGAGGCTTTTTTTGTTATAGACGCTTTGGAATAAGCATTAGACCATTTCTGGCGGGTCACATCATAGAAATAAACCAGACTGGTTACAGCGGCAAAAGACATCTGAAAGCTCACGGAAAGCAGGCTTTCAGGTTTAATAATGAGAACAAAAATCGCCGAGGCCGCTACAAGCCGTAAAGATATGGGGGAGCGATCTACAATAATTGCTAAAAATACAATAGTTATCATTAATACGGAACGTTGCGTAGGCACGGTTGTCCCGGCCATAAACATATAGAATACAGCCCCTGCTACAGCAAACACAGCAGCTATTTTCTTAATTGGATAGCGCAGAGCCAGCGACGGTATACACGCCATAATAAATCGCAAAACAAAAAAGAGTGTTCCAGCAAAAATACCTACGTGCAAGCCAGAGATCGCCAACATATGAGCCAGCCCTGCATCACGAATGGCCTGGCGGTCTTTCTCCGATATTGCATTCTTTTTTCCAACCATCAGAGCTGCTGCTATAGTTGCTCTGTCAGGTGGTATAATTTCATATATTCTAAGTTCAACAATCTGGCGCAAGGATTCTATAAGCCTCCCCCCAGAGTTTTTTACAAAAAAACCTGAAGGAGTTTTATCAGTTATAACCTCCGGTTCGTTATACACAAATCCCACAGCTCCTATTTTCTGAAAAAACAAGTAGCGCCTGAAATCGAAACCTCCGGGAATAAGCGGCGCCGAAGGAGGGTTTAAACCAGCAAGAAGGCGAACAGTCTGCCCCACCCTCACATTTTCATCTTTGCGGATTGTAAGACGCAACCTCAATGGCTGCTCGTTTTTTTGTAATTTTTCGATATCTATAACATCGATAATCATGCGGCTCCCTTTCCCTTCATGGAGCTTTTCTATCTCGCGGATACGTCCTGTAACCTCAGTGGCAGTCATTTTTTTTGATAAAATTGGTGTAGAAACGCTATGAGTACGTAAAGTAGTGGCGCTAAACCCTGCGGCAAATATTATGAATACAAGGATCATAGGTCTTAATGTGCTGAGTATACTGTAAACAGCCATCATAAGAGCAAGAGAGAAAAGCCCCAAAAATAAAGGAGGCTCAACAGGAAGAGCAAAGTAAGCCCCTATTCCACAAGAAAAAATTACAGGAATCCATAAAAATAGATTAGATTTCTGTAGGTCTAACTGTGATCTGACAAAGGTGCTAACCGAGTTTATTTTGGAAAGCCATTGCTCATAAAGCAGCTTATTTATGGCAATCTTGTCTATGCGGGAGAGCTTTAGCATGCTAATAATATCGGCCTGTTAATTATGAGTTATGTTTATAATAAAAAGGGCTTGTTCATTATGAGTGTTGTAACACGTTTTCCCCCATCTCCTACAGGGCTTATGCATGTAGGAAACGCACGTACAGCGTTATTTAACTGGTTATATGCCCGTCACCATAAAGGAAAGTTTGTGGTGCGTATAGAGGATACAGATAGAAAGCGTCACTCGGAAGAAGCAGTGCAAGTTATCATGGACGCGCTTGAGTGGTTGGGGCTGGACTATGACGGCGAGGTAACGTCGCAGTTCTCGCGTTTGGATCGTCACACCGAAGTCGCCAAAGAGATGGTTGCTAAAGGTCAGGCTTATTACTGCTATTGTAGCCCCGAAGATCTGAAAGAAATGCGTGAAAAGGCTCGCGCAGATGGATGTAAAACTTTCTATGATCGACGTTGGCGCAATGCAGATTCATCCAAAGCCCCAAAAGACATAAATCCGGTTATCCGCATTAAAGCACCAATGGAGGGTGCAACCACGATAAATGATAAAGTTCAAGGAGAAGTTACTGTTGCCAACGATCAGCTTGATGATTTCATTATCCTGCGTTCAGATGGCACCCCGACTTACATGCTTTCCGTTGTTGTTGATGACCACGATATGGGCGTAACCCACATTATTCGTGGAGACGATCATCTAAACAATACATTTCGCCAGAAGATCATATTCGACGCTATGGGCTGGGACGTCCCGACATTTGCTCATTTGCCTCTGCTTCATGGATCAGATGGTGCCAAGTTTTCAAAACGCCACGGAGCGCAAAGTATATCTGAATTCAAAGAAATGGGTTATTTACCAGAGGCTTTGAGCAATTACTTACTACGCCTGGGCTGGTCTCATGGGGACGAAGAAGTCATTCCTCGCGACAAAGCTGTGGAATGGTTCGACCTTGACCCTGTTGGTAAAGCGCCTGCTAAATTTGATTTTAAGAAACTAGAGAATTTGAATGCTCATTACATCAATGAAGCCGATACAGAATATTTGCTTAAACAAGCGGCTCCCTTTTTTGTTAAACGTTTAGGTTTAAAGCCATCGGGAATCGGGCTTGAGCGCCTCATAGCCGGAATTGATGAACTGAAATCCAGAGCAAAGACCCTCATCCAGTTTGTTGATGACGGGGCATTCTATGTAAAGGAGATTCCTTTTTCATATGATGAAAAAGCTCAGAAAAACATAGATGAGGCCAAAGATGTACTTTCCACTCTTCTTGAATGTTTTGAATCACACAAAGGTGCTTTTGATGCTGAATTTGTTCAAAGCACCTGCAAAGAGATTGCCGATGATATGAGAGACGGGAAACTCGGTAAAGTTGCAATGCCTCTGCGCGCCGCTCTGACCGGAACTACCGTATCTCCATCAATCTTTCATGCCTCTGAAATTTTAGGAAAAGAAGAGTGCTGTGAACGTCTCCGAGCTGTTTTGTAGAAGACCGTTAATTTAAAGTATTTGCCTGTTAGCGCAAGAATTATCAAGCAATTTTTTACTGGATTTTTAAAGTGTTAAGAATAAAAGTTGCAGCTTTTTGTGATGGGGTATGACCTTCCCTTGAGCCAAGCTTGGCATCAAGTTCCATAAACGCAGTTTTTTGTTCTTCTCGCAGTTTTTTGTCTTGTAAAATGTCTATAGCGCTCTGTGCTATAATTTCGGGTACGCACTTTTCTTGCAATAACTCTGGTACGACATCTTTGCCAAGCAATATGTTAGCAAGGTGAACGTGTTTAATTTTAATAAGTTTTTTTATAAGGAACGCAGTAACAGGATTGACCTTATAGCATATAATATGTGGGACTCCGGCATAAGCCAACTCCAGACCAACAGTTCCCGAAACAGCAATACCAACATCACAGGCTTTCATAGCCTCCCATTTCATAAGTGGATTTGAAATCACATATACAGGGAGATTAAAGTCTTTTAAAATGTTTTGCACATCGTATTCGAGTCGGGGAAGCGTTGGTGCAATAATATGAAGATTATCTTCGACATCGTAAATCATTTTTGCTGCAGATTTGATTATTGAGCTTAGATTTTTAAATTCACTTTCTCTACTACCAAAAAATAGTCCTAGAGTTTTTGCACTATCTGGAATTTCGTTTTCTTTAAGAAAAATATCACCCGTAGCGCTCTTTGCGTCGCTAACTATAAGAGGGTGCCCAACGTGTTCGGCTTTAAGGTGATGTTTTGTGAAATACTCTGGCTCCATCGGTAAAAGGCACATAATACCATCAAGAAATTGTGCAATTTTTTGTGCTCTTTCAGGACGCCATGCCCATACGCTTGGCGCAACATAATGAATAATTTTACCTTTATAAATTCCTCTTTTTTTTAAGTTTTTAGCTATATGAAAATTAAAATCAGGAAAATCAACAGTGATAACTGCGTCAGGTTGTTTTAATTCTATTTCCTCAAGGATAGCTTTTTTAATTCTTAGCAAGTGAAGCAGTTTGGGCAGTATTTCCCATATACCCACTACGGATATTTGATCCATGGGAAGAAGTGTTTCAAACCCCTCCTCTTCCATTAATGGACCACCAATTCCCATACACTCAACATTTTTGCCACCTTCAGGGTAATTCTGTAACGCGCGAATAAGCGGTGCTGCTAGAGCGTCTCCGGAATCTTCACCTACAATAAAAAATAATTTCATAATTTTTTTGCCCTATTGCCACAAGATGGCATATTTTGAAAACACGGCGCGTATCAAATAAGCGCGTATCAAGAAAAATGGTTTATATCCACACCGACCACAAATATTTTATACTTATTTGCATATTCTGCAATGTTTTTAGGGTCAACAAGTAGTGTATATCCGGCCTGAAGCGCTATTCCTTTTAACCCTGCTTCATAAGCGTTTTGGATTGTATCGACGCCAATCGTCGGTAAATCAAGCGATGTATCTTGCTGTGGTTTACAGGTTTTCACCAGAATGCCGCCGTCTGATTTATCAGATTTCAATAAAGGGGCACAGCGCTTTATAAGAGCATCTGTACCATGTTCATCTTCGAGTCCGATGACTCTTCCGTTTTGTACAATTACCGCCTGCCCTATATCTTTTTTTCCAAGGTCTTGTGATGCTTGGATTCCGAGTTCTATTGTTTTCCGGTCAGTTGGAGTGTTTTTATAGTCTCCCAGCACGCCGCGCGGCATAAGTAAATTATCACAGAAGTCCTGAACAGCGCGAACTTTAAACTCCTCTTTTTCCAGCTCCCCTTTTAAAGCGCAGAGTAAATCATTATCTCCTAATGCCTTGAAAGCAATACGGGATAGAATTTGTACAGCCTTAATATCGGGTTTTATTCGGGAAAGCTTGGGGCGTTTGACGCTTCCTATCAAGACAAGATCAGTAACATCGTTTTGTTTAAAGAAGTCAATAATTTTACCGGCACTTCCAAGATCAACCCAAAGCGTTTGTTTTTCAGGGTGGTTTTTAATTAGAAATTTGTCACATTGCTCATTTATTGCTGCAACATAAACTTCGATACTTTTGTTTTTGCAAACATCCAGAAGGTAAGCGGGGAGCTTTCCGCCTCCTGCTATAACGCCAAGTTTATCAATTTGTTCTATTTCTTTCGTGGCTGACATAGGGGAAATTTTGTTTTTTCTCGGGCAAAATTAATAATCGAAGTAACCAGATCATCGTTAGGGAATCCCTCGGAAACGCTTTCCAGCCGCTCCTCCAATGTGCCTTCATCCCCAAAAAGCTGGTTAAAGGCACGTTGGAGCTGACGGATTTGTTGTTTGGTAAACCCTCTCCGCTCCAGTCCTATCAAATTAAGTCCAGCCAGAAACGCGCGATCACCTTTGACGCGTCCATAAGGAATGACATCACTTTCAACACCTGACATACCGCCGATAATGGCATGAGCACCAATTCGTACAAACTGATGAACCGCCGATAAGCCGCCTAAAACAGCAAAATCTCCTACATGTACATGACCAGCCAGCGTTGCATTGTTGGCAAGAATAACGTTATTTCCTACAACGCAGTCATGAGCAACGTGAGCTGCCATCATAAACAAACAGTTATCCCCCACAACAGTTTGCATATCACCGCCCTCGGTTCCGGGGTTCATTGTAACATGCTCACGAATTGTGTTGTTTTTGCCAATTATAAGGGATGATTTCTCACCACCATATTTTAAATCCTGAGGAGGCGTTCCCAACGAAGCAAATGGAAAAACGCGCGTGTTTTCGCCAATAGTCGTCACCCCTTCGATATGTACATGAGAGACTAGTGTTACCCCGTCTTCAATAATAACATCCGAGCCGACACAACAGTAAGGTCCTATATTTGCTGCGTCAGAAATTTTGGCACCATCTTCAATAATGGCTGTAGGGTGTATATTTTGGGGCATTATATTAATTTTTCCATGAATTAGATAGGTGTGTAGTATGCGTAAGATATGTACAACCCTAACAAAGCGTATATCTAATACAAGTCACACTTTGTTACGAAAAGTATCACGACATGTTTATATAGTTGTCGTTTTTATAATTACTATCTTGCGGCTGAATCCATATCAGTAATCATAGCACTTATAACAGCTTCCGCGCAGACTTTGCCTTTAACCGTGGCAGTACCTTTAAATTTCCAGACGGCTCCGCGGGACTGTATTTTTTCAACATGGACATGCATTGTATCGCCTGGGATCACGGGCTTTCTGAAGCGGGCATTATCGATGGTCATAAAATAAACAACCTTACCCTTGGCTTTTTCTCCCAAAAAGTCGACTACGACTAGCGCCGCTGTTTGAGCCATGGATTCGATAATTAGAACACCAGGCATCACAGGATAACCCGGAAAGTGACCCATAAACTGGGGTTCATTCATAGTAACGTTTTTGATGCTAGTTGCACTCTCACCGGATTCAAGCTCTATAACCCTATCTACCAGCAAAATAGGATAGCGATGTGGAATCATTTCCATTACTTGTTGAATATCGATAAGAGTTTTGTTAACTCCACTCATTTTAATTGTTCCTTAATCATCTTTTTGTTTTGTTATTAACTTGTTATTTTTAATCTATCCTGACTAGTAATTAATCTCTTTTTTTCTTTTTAATCAAGCCATTTAGGGCAGCAATTTGCCGGAAAAACTGAGTTTTTGGAAAAGCTGGACTTCCCATATACTCTTCACCAGCGCCAATATCCTTCATAACACCTGATTGTGCGGCAATTTGTGCCCCTGTGCCAACATGTAAATGACCCGCAACCCCTGCTTGCCCGCCAATTGCAACAAAATCATCAATTTTGCTAGAGCCAGAAATCCCAACCTGCGCGACAATAATGCATCCTTTGCCGATAACAACATTATGTCCAATTTGCACTAGATTATCAATCCACGTTCCTTGTCCAATAATTGTATCGGGCCCTGATCCGCGGTCTATAGTGGTATTGGCACCAATTTCAACATGATCTTCAATAATAACTCGTCCTAACTGTGGAACTTTTATATGCCCATTTGGATCTATAGCAAAACCAAAACCGTCTTGGCCAACACGCACGCCTGGATAAAGTCTTACGTTATCACCGATTATAGCGTGAGAAACAGTTGTTCCAGCACCAATACGGCAATTATCTCCGATTATTACATCATCTTGAATAACAACCCCTGCCTCTATCCATGAGTTTTTACCAATATCAACATTTGCACCGATTACAACATGCGGAGCGATAAATGCACCCTGCCCCAGCTTTGCCGTTTCATCTATTGAAGCGAGTTTTGAGACATTACTTTTGGGGTGTTTTTCTGGATAAAAGGCTTGAGCGGCAAGGGCATATGCTTTGTATGGAGAAGGAGAAACCAGACAGATTAGTCCTTTAGGAGCATATTCAATCATTTGAGAAGAAACAATGCATACCCCCGCTGAGGTTTTCTGAAAGGCTTCTTTGTACTTAATGTTATCAAGAAAACTTAGATGACTGGCTTGCGCATTTTGTAGGGGGCGCACATCATCGATAATCAACGACTTATTCACACCCTTGGGTAAGGTACAACCAAGCATTTCAGCTAGCTCACCGACCGTAAAGTTTCTGGCTTTTACAAAAAACCGTGGATCAGCCATTTGCTTTCTCTGCCTTTAGTTCTTAATTATTTAATCATTTATCTTTCATTCCAAAGGCAAAGAGGCAAGCTCTTTATTCATCTGCTCCATAACTTCAGAGGTAATATCAAGTGAATTATTGCCTATAATTATGTTTTGTTTAGTAATTATAAGATCAATTGCTTGTTCGTCAGCAATTTTTTTACAGACCGTCGTGATTGTTTCGGTAAGCTTGTTCATGGCTTTGGAATAGCTTTTGTCCAAAGCTGATTTTTTCTTTTGCAGAGTGTTGCGAGCTTCAATCCGACGTTTTTCAAAATCCTGAGCTTTTTTCATAAGATCTTCTTTTGACATATCAGCACGCTTTTCTTCAATTGACTTTTGTTCTGATCGTAATTTGTCTTCTTGATCTTTTACTGATTTAAGGAATAACTCACGTTTTTCATCAACTTGTTTCTTTATAGATTTTGCAGCTTTTGATGAAGTAAGGATTGTATCGATGTCAACCACTGCAATTTTTGTTTCTGCACGGGCTGTCTGGGCAGAAAGTACAGAGGAGGTGCCTAACACAAACAAAAGTGCAAACACCAAAGCAAACATATTTCGCCAGTTGCGAATAGCCATTATAAGTATCCCTATTTTTCAGTTAATCCGATTTATACATTTGTATTAAAAACGAGTTCCAAAATCAAATCGGAAATGTTCTTCCTCATCATAATCTTCCTTAAGATAAGGAATAGTGAAGTCAAGACGGATTGGGCCAAGCGGCGAACGCCAGGAAAGGCCAACACCAGCCGCAGCACGTAAAGAGGACTCGTCCACGATATTTGCTCCGCTTTCATCCAGATCAAATAAGGATCCCATATCATTAAAAGCATGGCCACGAATTCCCATCTCTTTAGGTAAACCAAGTGGGAAAGACATCTCTGCCGTACTACGGTAGAAGTAATTTCCACCTAAGGCATCCTTTGTTGACGTATCACGAGGACCAATACCAGAACTTTCAAAGCCACGGAGCTTTGCGCCACCTAGGAAAAAACGTTCATTAATTTCAACGTCTTTTCCTCCATAAGCGTTTATTGCGCCGGTTTCCCCCATTACATTAAGTATCCATTGGTCAGCAAGAGGATAGTAATAAGAAGCCCCTGTTTTTGCAGAGATATATTTTGCATCTCCACCCATACCGGCAACTTCCGCATCAAGCCAGTAGGTCATACCACTGGTAGTGGCAAAGGCAGTGTCGCGGGTATCATATAGTAAACGTTGCGCAATAGCAGATGTTGTTCGTTCACCTTTTTGATCACGTATGTAACGCGAAGCATCGCTATCAACATCAAAGATTTCGTTTTTCAAGAGTTTATAGCTAAGCGTCTGGCGCCAGTTTTCTGATAGTGGGTAACCAATACGTAACGCGCCACCAGAGCGCTTCTGGTCATAAGAGCTTTCATCCTGATAGTCAGTCGTTGTGTGATAAAGATCAATACCTGCAGATAAGTCTCTATCAAGGAAGTATGGCTCTGTGAAAGATAAGTCGAACTGAGTCCTTTCTCCGGCGATTACTGCACCTAATCTTAGGTCTTGTCCTTTACCCAGAAGGTTTCTCTCGCGAATAGCAAAATCTGCCAAAGGACCATCACTTGTTGAGAAGCCCGCCCCGACAGAAAGTTCACCAGTTGATTTTTCTTCAACATCAACGTCAATTACAGTACGATCGGGAGCTGAGCCTTGCGAAACATCAATCTTGGCTGTTTCAAAGAAATCAAGGTTTTTAATATTACGCTCTGATTTTGCAATTTTCGAGCGGTTGAACGGATCCCCCTCGACAAGCTCCATTTCTCTGCGGATTACTTTGTCCAAAGTACGAATGTTACCGTTTACATTTATACGCTCTACAAATACGCGGGGTGTTTCATTGATAAAGAAAACAATATCTATGGAGCCGCTTTCGCGGTCTTTGTATATTTCTGGACGGATATCAACGTACGCATATTGAAGATCACCGAGTCTGTCGGTCATGTTCTCAACAATAGTTTTGATTTCCTCTGCGTCGTACCACTCACCTTCTTCTAATGAAATATCTTGGTTAAGAACACTGGCATCAAAATTGCGAATAGCTGATTTAATGCTTGTTTTTCCAATTTTATAACGTTCACCCTCTTCCACACTGAAAGTCACAAAGAAACTATCTTTGTCATTTAACAACTCAGCCACAGCAGAGAGTATCTGGAAATCGGCATAACCCTGTTTAAGGTAATAATCTCTCATCAACTCACGGTCATAGTTAAGGCGATCAGGGTCATAACGGTCACTATTTGATATGAAACGATACCAGGCGCTTTCTTTGGTACTTATTATACTGCGTAGCTTATCGTCGCTATAGACCTTGTTTCCAACAAAACGAACAGCTTTTACCTTCGTAACTTCACCTTCCTGAATTTCGAAAATCAGATTAACGCGGTTTTGATCCAAACGAATAATTTTAGGTTGAATAGAAACAGAGAAAAGCCCCTGTCTTCTATAGAGCTGATTTAGGCGCGAAACGTCTGATTGAACTTTTGTTCTTGTAAAAACCTGACGTGTCTTGAGTTGAACTTCTGCATTAAGTTCAGCATCCTGAATTTTATCATTTCCCTCAAAGACAATTTTATTAATAACCGGGTTTTCGACTACATGGATACTAACGACGCCATTCTTATTCTCGACTGTGACATCGGCAAATAATCCAGTGGAAAAAAGGTTTTTAAGTGCTCTGTCGGTCTTTATGCCATCAACCGTATCGCCGACTTTTAAATCCATATAAGAAGAAATCGTGGCTTCTTCAATGCGTTGGGCACCGTTAATTTCTATACGTTTAATAGTTTCCGCTGACCAAGCTGGCGCGGGATTACAAACCATAATTGCCGCACTTGCAGAAAGGCAGAAGGCGAGAGTTTTAAATTTAGGAACAAAAAAAGGAATCATGTGAGCACTCAATTTTATTTACTTAATAATGAACAGTATCTTAAATTAATTTGAAAAACTAGTCAGATGATTTATCTGACGCAAAAGAAAGCAAATCACTGATATTTGCAAATATCATGATTCCCAACAATATTACCAGACCTGTGATAATGGCGATAGTTTGAAAGCGCGAAGATATAGCTTTACCCATAACTATTTCATAAAGCAAAAATACTATATATCCACCATCCAGCGCGGGAATAGGCAAAATATTTACAACAGCAAGCATGAAAGAGAAACTGGCGATAATCATAACATAGTCGTACACTCCAGCCTTAAAAGCCTTGCCGACGACCTCACTCATCTTGCCGAATCCTGCTACGACCTGCTCATCATTCTTCCCCTGAAAAGCAGCATGTAAAAGCTTATATGAACCAGACACCCCTTCTTTGAGCAAAAATGCCGTGCGTCCAAGTGCTTCAAAAAAAGATAAGCGCACATATAACTTTTGCTCGGGATCCTGAAGAAACACATAATCATAGTGCTTATGCTCAGGATTATCAAAATGCACATTATATTTTGAAGGGAAGATTGTTAGATAGGATTCCGGTTTTTCTTCATGGTCAGCAACATTAGAGGTTATACCTACTAAAACCAGTTTATCAAAATTCTTCCGAATAAGTTCCCGCGCCTTATCAGGTTGTTTGCGAACATAAATTCCATCAATAATCTGTATATCTTTTTCAATATTCATAATTCCAAGGTGAAGCATCCCTGTTTGGCCATGATGCATCTTGATGCCTTTGTCGGTCTCGTATTCACGTTCGAGTGCAGTAAAGGTTATTTCCAGTTCCTTGTCATCACGAATTACAGTATAAGTGTGAGGTTCAGGGGGAATCTCATACCATGTAGAATCATACACATCTTCCATACGGCGGTTATTTTTGCCATCCATAGCAACAATTTTATCACCAAGTTGAATACCTGCCTTATAAGATGGTGTATTTATTCCAATGGCGTCAATAACAATGGGGCTGGAGCGTTGTCCAAAGATAGAATATACGCTCACCACAATAATCACGGTAAGCAATATATTTATCAGCGGGCCTGCCATAACTATAATAAGGCGCTGCCAGGCGGGCTTTTTGTAATAGGCATATGATTGTTCTCGCGGCGTAAGTGGACGTGCTTGTTGCTTTTCTTTATCCCAGATTTTAGGATTAACCGGATCAACATCCCCAAATAATTTTATGTATCCGGCAACTGGAAAAGCGCGCAAATAAAAGCGTGTATCAGTTTCACCCTTACCGCCAAAGGAATAAAGGATTTTACCAAAACCAAAAGAGAATTCTTCAACATGCACACCAAAGTAGCGTGCAGCAATATAGTGTCCCCACTCATGGACGGTTATCACCACGAACAGCGTAACAAACAACATTAATACAAAGGCAAAAATATCTTCTAATGTGCCTGATAATAAAGCTGTTACAACTTCCATATTTTAAGCTCTTTAGTTTAAAAAAATTATGTGATGAGCTGATATATATCATTCAGGTTGGCAAAAGCCATGATACCGATCAAAAAAACAAAACCGGCGCGGAAGGCGTATTCTTGAATATATTCAGGTACAGCCCTGCCAATAACAGACTCAATCCCAAAAAATAACAAGTGTCCGCCATCAAGCATCGGAATAGGCAGTAAATTAATAAAACCAAGATTTATGGATAAAAGCGCGGTAAGTAGGATCAAGGGAACAATCCCCTGCATTGCTGTTTCTCCGGTAATGGCTCCAATACGGACAATACCGCCAAGTTCCGTAGCACTTCTTATACCTACAACCATCTGCCAAAGCGCCTCAAGTGATGAGACTGTCATAACGTAACTTTCCTGAATAGCGCTTTGCACGGCAGTCATAAGTGTATGGGGGACGAAGGCTTCTGGCGCTGTTTCTGCCAAATACAACACATCATCAATTTCATCATCAGATAATCCTAATTCTTTGTTTTTATCAGCCAGAGGAGAAATAATAAGGGATTCAATAACAGTTGCATCGTTAATTTGCTTTACAACATTGGTATCTTCCTGATTTTCAGTATTTTCCGGAGTTTTGGCATCTTCTTTTATGTTTTCCAGACCTATCATAAACGTAGTGCCCATACGCTTTTTCAACTCATTAATAATCTGGTTTTTATCGCTGTATTCGATGCCGTCAATAGAATTGATGCTCTTAACTAGAATACCCTTTTCTGCTCCAATAAGGCCAAGAATCCCGATAGAGCTTGAAAAGCCAAATTTATCAACCATGGTAACTTTTTGAGGACGCACATTAATTTCGATTACTTTACCATCTCGCTCAATGACAAATTTGCGCTCTTCATCCAGAGCAACCATCATCTCGCGGCGAATATCGCTGAAGTCTTCAATCTTTTTCCCGCCAATGGAAATAATATAATCATGCGGCTGGAACCCGTATTTTTCGGCATTACTTCCAACCATAATAGCAGCAGCAGTTGGCGGAGATACGGGCTGCCCATATGTCACATAAAGTCCGGCTAAAAGAATAATTGCAAAAAGATAATTAATGGCAGGGCCAGCAAAAACTACCAAAGAACGCTTCCATACTGGTTTTGTAAAGAAAGCGACTTTGCGCTCTTCTTCTGTCATTTCCCGAATTTCTTCCCCATCTTCGATTTTATCGCTGTGGCCTGCGCTGGCCGGATCGGTATCTCCAAAGAGCTGCACAAATCCGCCGAGCGGTATCATAGAGATTTTCCACCGTGTCCCGGCCTTGTCTGTAAAACCATATATCTCTTTACCAAAGCCGATGGAGAATTTTTCCACGCGCACGCCGCATAAACGCGCAACAATATAGTGTCCAAACTCGTGAACAAAAACCAGAATGCTCAGCACAACGATCAGTGAGCCGCCATAAATCCAGACATTTTGTCCGACCATTTGGATAAGTTCATAAAAATTCATAAGGGCTTACTTTCTTTTTAAAGATATTTGCTCAATCTTATGCAGGAGGTATGCACGAAGAGTCAATGAAGTTATTCGTAGCTCGTCGCACAATGGTATCCAGTTTTTCTATATCTTCAACAGTTTTTAAATTGTTTTTATCACAGACGCCGGAAGTTACCAGTTCAGGATAAAGTTTATCGATGCTGTGAGTTACGCATCGCATGATATCACCAAAGGCAATTTCATGGTTAAGAAATCGTGCAACTGCTACCTCATTTGCGGCGTTGAGTGTAATGCATGCGGCTTGCCCAAGCTCCAGACATTTATATGCATAGTTAAGAGATGGATACTTATCTGTATCCGGCTTCTCAAATGTCAGGCCGTTTCCTTCTGTAAGCGTTGCGATATCGAGAACATTCCCTCCGTTATCTAGGCGATGCGGCCAGCCAAGAGCTAGAGCAATAGGAGTGCGCATATCGCTTGCCCCCATCTGGGAGAGCATCGACCCATCCTTGTAAGACACAATAGAGTGAACGATTGATTGCGGATGAATAACAACATCTATTTTTTCTGCAGGCATATTAAACAAGTGAGCTGCCTCGATAATTTCCAATGCTTTGTTCATAAGCGTTGCGCTATCGACAGAGATCTTAGCCCCCATAGACCATGTAGGATGCTCGATAGCCTTCTCTGGCGTAGCTTTTTGGATTTCTTCCTTGCTCCACCGCAGGAACGGACCGCCCGAAGCCGTAAGGATCAGACGATCAATTTGTTTTATATTGTGCTTTTCAAACACCTGAAATATTGCATTATGCTCACTATCTACAGGAATCAGGGTGCACCCCTTTTCTTTTGCCAGAGCTGTAATCATTTCTCCAGCAGCAACCAGTGGCTCTTTGTTGGCAATCGCAATATTAATCCCCTGCTCAAGTGCGGCTAAAATCGGTCTAAGACCGGCAAAGCCCATAATGGCGGCGATAACCAGATCAACTTTTTCGCCCGCTACACGTGAGATAGCATCTTGCCCTGCCTCTATTATAATGCCCGTCCCGGCCAGAGCAGGTTCCAGTTCCCCTGCTTTTAGTTCGTCTGCAATAACAGCTTTCTTCGCACCAACTTTTTTAGCAACCTGAGCAAGAGCCGCAGCATTTTTGTTTGCTGTGACAGCGTGCACATTGAATAAGTCAGGAGATTTTGAAATAACGTCAATAGTGCTGCGCCCGATAGACCCCGTCGCGCCTAGAATAGTGATTATTTTCTTTTCATTAACGTTAGAATGCATTGGACAACAACGTTATTAATATAAGGAAAAGCGGGGCGCCCAAGAGCATCGAATCAATACGATCGAGCAATCCTCCATGCCCGGGGATAAGAGTTCCGGTATCCTTGACTTTTGCCAGACGTTTGACAGAAGAGACAAATAAGTCCCCCGCCTGCCCCGCTCCGCCAGTTACAGCACCCAGAATTGCTGCAATCAAACACACGAAATATTGAGGAGTGTCAGCGGAAAAGACACTTGGCATCCCCATAAGTAAACACCAAAAAAGAGCAAAGAATGCAGGAAAGATAAGCGCTCCAACAAACCCTGACCATGTTTTGTTTGGACTGATTTTTTCAATTAACTTGGGACCGCCGCAGGTTTTTCCAACAAAATAAGCACCAATGTCGCTTGCCCAGATAGCTCCCATAAACATCAATAAAATGTTTATTGAGTAGAGTTCCCTTATAGTATAAAAGCTACTATAGGAAATTAACATATAAACAGTGCCCGCCAACATAAATTGAATATAATATTGCATCCTTTTGGCAAGGCCGTGCCATTCATGTAAGGAAATCACAAAAGCAGCAACCAGCCATAACTGGAGCATCAGTCCCCCAACAATCATAGCAAACAGGAAAACAGGTGCAATCACTGCTGCCGATATAATGCGTTTAATGAGTTCCGAGCGTATGGTCACTATCTTTTTAAACCTTGCTTATTTAAGTATTGGAATAATTTTTTATATTTACCAACAGACTGTTTGACTATACAAGCTCTTGGAACACAAAACAATTATGATAAGTAAGACTTTTTAATAATATTTCAGGCGATGTTATTTTGCTTAATTCCACCGTAACGGCGATCACGTCCGGCGTAGTCATTCAAAGCTTTAAGCAAATCTTCCCGTCCAAAATCCGGCCATAAAGTTGGTATAAAGAGCATCTCGGAATAGGCACATTGCCATAAAAGAAAATTGCTAATTCGCGTTTCACCACTGGTACGTATCATTAGATCAGGGTCAGGAATAGATGCTGTATAAAGATTATCTGATATACCCTTTTCGATATCAATCGTGTCAATATTTTCAAGTCTGCCCTCTTCAGAGCGCTGGCGAATGAACTTGCCGCAAGCGTGAGCTATATCGTTCTTACCGCCGTAATTCAAAGCAATAATAACATGAAGCCCGTCATTGCTTTTTGTCATTTTCTCTGCATTTTCGATGAGCTTAACAATGTCCTGATCGAAGGCTGTACGATCCCCTATTATAGACAATCTGGCGTTTTTCTCATGAAATTTGGAAATCTCCGAACGTAGATAATGTCGGAGCAAGTTCATAAGCTCCTTGACTTCCTGCTCTGGTCTGCTCCAGTTTTCGGAAGAAAAGCCAAATAAAGTCAGGTATTTTATACCAAACTCAGCCGCGCTCTCCACCGTGCGGCGCACAGCCTCAGCACCCTTTTTATGCCCCATGGTTCTTGGCAGGCCTCGTTTAACAGCCCATCTGCCATTCCCATCCATAATAATAGCAATATGCTCAGGAAATTCTTTTCTTCCCTTTAGGCTGTCATCGGGTAGCGTTTTTATCATATCTATAGAACTTGTTGATTTTGATGTTTGGTGAATTATGTATTAATAAAAAGCACTAAACCGTCATAATATCCTTTTCTTTTTCACTTAGCATATCATCAATTTTTTTTGTAGCATCATCGGTAAGACTTTGGACTTCGTCAGATAAACGCTTTGATTCATCTTCGGAAATTTCACTGTCTTTTTGCATTCTCTTGATATCATCCATCCCGTCTTTACGAACACCTCGCACCGAAATTCGTGCACTTTCAGCGTATTTTCCTGCAATTTTAGTCAGTTCCTTACGTCGCTCTTCATTCAGGTCGGGAACGGGAATGCGAATGTTATTCCCATCAGGCATAGGGTTTAGACCCAACCCCGCATCACGAATGGCTTTCTCAACAGACTTAACAGCAGAAGCATCCCACACCTGCACGTTGAGCATACGAGACTCGGGAACGCTTATAGTGCCGATTTGATTTAAGGGCATCCTTGCGCCATACAAATCAACGACAACAGGATCAAGCAAGTTGGCAGAAGCGCGACCCGTCCTAAGTCCGGAGAATTCTTTTTGCAGTGATTCGATTGCGCCATCCATCCGGCGCTTAATGTCTTCTTTTTTATATACCATGGTTATTACCTCGTTTTTGCAAATCTGATTTTTTATATTTACGTATTTTTTAACTACACGCAACAACTGTGTATTTCCCTTGCCCCTGTACAACTTTTGCAAAGTTTCCAGTTTCTCTGACAGAGAAAATAACAATCGGAATATTATTCTCACGTGCCAGCGAAATCGCAGTAGCGTCCATGACCCTTAGATTTTTGGTTAAAACATCCAGATAAGAAATACGTTCATAGTGCTCTGCATCAGGAACTTCATTTGGATCGGCAGAGTATACACCGTCAACTTTTGTTCCTTTCATAATAACATCACAATCCATTTCCGAAGCTCTGAGGGCGGCACCTGTATCCGTTGTAAAGTATGGATTTCCGGTTCCTGCAGCAAAAATAACTACACGGCCTTTTTCCATGTGGCGCATTGCGCGGCGTCGGATATATGGCTCACATATCGCGTCCATTCGAATAGCAGATTGTACGCGCGTTTTTACTTCCATATTTTCAAGAGCATTTTGCAGAGCCAGAGCGTTAATAACGATGCCGAGCATTCCCATATAATCAGCCGTTGTTCTATCCATCCCGTCGGATGCTCCAGAAACACCTCGGAAAATGTTTCCTGCTCCTACGACGACACAGACCTCAATACCCAGATCGACCACTTCTTTAATATCGTTTGCAACGCGTTTGACAGTATCCGAATCCAGTCCGAATTCTTTATCTCCCATTAAAACCTCACCAGACATTTTCAGCATTACGCGCTTGTATGGATAAGGTTTTGCCTCCTTTGAGGGGGTGTTATTTTCTGCCATTCCCATTTGCTCCGGTTTCGTTAAAAATTATGTATGTACATTACTGTCAAATAATCCAAGAATATCTGGTCATGAAATATAAAGACAGCCGCATGTTTTTGCAATGCGGCTGAAAAACTTTATATCTTTTATAAAGAATTAGACGTTAGCAACAGCCGCCACTTCAGCAGCAAAATCTTCTTCTTTTTTCTCAATGCCCTCGCCAAGCTGAACACGCTCAAACACTGTAACTTTAATATCGCCAGCATCTTTAACGGCTTGCTCAACTGTTTTATCAGTGTCCATAATAAAGGCTTGGTCAAGCAGGCAAATCTCTTCATAGAATTTGCGGATACGGCCATCTACCATTTTTTCTGCAATTTCTGCGGGCTTACCGGAGGCAATAGCTTGTTCTTTCAAAACAGCGCGTTCGCGGTTTAAAACATCTTCAGAAACGGAAGTTTTATCCAGAAATTGTGGGTTGGCAGCAGCAACATGCATAGCAACTTGCTTACCGATATCCTGAAGCTTGCTCTCATCTTCATTTGATTCAAGAGCAACAAGAACACCTATTTTACCAAGACCATCGCCCAGAGCACTGTGTATATAGCCAACAACGGCGCCTTGTTCAACGCTAATACTGCTCATACGGCGAAGAGCCATGTTCTCGCCAATCGTAGCAATCAGGTCGGTAAGAGTTTGTTCGACTGTTTTGCCATCCATGTCAGCGGCTTTAAGTTCATCCAGATTATTAACATCAAGCGCTAAGTTAGCGGCTTTCTTAACAAAACTCTGGAATGACTCGTTGCGCGCAACAAAGTCTGTCTCTGCATTAACTTCAAGTACTGTGCCTTTTGTGCCTTCTGTTACGATAGCAACAAGTCCTTCAGCCGCTGTACGACCTGACTTTTTAGCTGCTTTTGCCAGTCCCTGTGTGCGAAGCCAGTCTACTGCTTTTTCCATATCGCCATCATTTTGGACAAGAGCTTTTTTCGCGTCCATCATACCTACGCCAGTGCTTTCGCGCAGTTCTTTAACCATTGATGCTGTAATATCAGCCATATTTCAAATCCTCTTAATTTTTTAATATATTAACTAAAAAGTGATTAAGGCAGGGCTATTATTTAGCCGCTGCTTTTTTCTCGTCTTTAGCTGTGTCTTTTTCTTCAGGCTTTTTCGTATCTTTTACTTCAGACTCTTTATCGTCTTTAGTTTCCGATTTATCTGCCTTTTCTTCTTTGGCAGCTTCTTTTTCCTTGCTTTTAGGAAGTTTTACATCAACTTCTTCAGCCGCACCTACGTCCTTCTTGCTTCGGCCAAGTTCGGCCTGCAAGCCGTCAACAACCGCGCCGACGACAAGTTCACAATAAAGGTCGATTGCCCGCAAAGCGTCATCATTTCCCGGGATTGGGTAATCAACACCATCAAGGTTAGAATTGCTGTCAACGATCGCAAATACAGGGATACCAAGCTTGTTAGCTTCTTTAATAGCAATATCTTCTTTGTTTGTATCAATCACAAACATAGCATCTGGCTGACCGCCCATATCTTTGATACCACCGATGGAAGATTCAAGCTTGCTCCGCTCGCGATTCATCATCAAAAGCTCTTTTTTGGTATAGCCTTCTTGTGAACCGGATAGGATTTTCTCAAGCTCGCGAAAACGGCTGATTGAAGCAGTAATAGTGTTCCAGTTTGTAAGCATCCCACCAAGCCAGCGCTGGTTAACATAGTACTGGCCACAACGTTTCGCGCTTTCGGCGATTGTTTCCTGAGCTTGTCTTTTTGTACCAACAAACAATATACGTCCGCCTTTTGATACAATATTACGGATTTCTGCTAAAGATTTTTGTAATAAGGGCTGTGTTTGTTGAAGGTCAAGAATATGAACACCGTTACGCACGCCAAAAATAAACGGGCGCATTTTAGGGTTCCAGCGACGAGTGTGGTGACCAAAGTGAACGCCAGCTTCCAAAAGTTGACGCATTGTGAATTCAGGTATTGCCATGATTATATCTCCTTTACCGGTTATACCTCTACGGAACCTTGAGTAATCAGGTGATTACACCGGATGGAGCTTGATTTCCTTTAAGTGAAATAAAGTCCCAAATTCCGTATGTGAATTTAAAACGTCAGGTCTTTTATCTTGAAAGCTCTAGAAATGCAAGGGTTATTTCTCATAAATATTCAATACACCGTCTTGCATTCGCAGAATATTACGGGCTTGAGAACCAAGTGACCATCTTCCGGGCAGATTGATTACAGCGGCGCGCGTATGATCTGTATGTGCCAGGATTTTAATTCTGGAGTGGCCACGCCCCTCAACATCTAAAAATTCCTTAAGCTTCTCAGCGCTATCCAGATCATTAATATGAACTTCAATCTCGTTAATTTTTTTATCCAGTGCACCTTCCAATGGTTGCACTTTTTTTGATGTAAAGCGTAACTGGTCATCGCTAACTTCGGCTTCAACAGCAAGAAGGAGCGGTGTCCCCGCCTCCAGATGCTCGCGCGCATTTTGCAAAGTTTCAGAAAAGATTGTGACTTCATAAATACCCGTAGGATCAGAAAGCTGCAAAAAGGCGTACTTACTTCCTTTTAAAGACATCTTTTCCTGTTTTTTCAAAAGTATGCCAGCCATATTATATATGGCCATTCTTTTTCTTTGAATATCTTGCTCTACAAAAGAAAAAGAATGAATATTCATCCGCTCGAACTGCTCTAATCTTGTGTCCAGAGGGTGCGCGGAAAGATAAAACCCGACCGCAGCAAATTCATTAGAAAGCTGCTCCAGCGGAGTCCACTTCGGAGCCTCCGGCAGATCAGGCATTCCAAGCCCGCCTGCTGCACTATCATCTTCGCCAAACAGACTAACCTGTCCCGAAGCCCGCTCATCAGCTAGTGCATGGGCATAACGTAAAACAAGATCGGCTCCTTTATGAAGTCTGGCGCGGTTCTTATACAAAGAGTCAAATACGCCTGCACAAGTCATGCGCTCGAACTGGCGGCGGTTCATGGTCTTTGGATCAAGGCGTTTTGCAAAATCCTGCAAATTTTTGTACTTACCGTTGCTTTGCCTTTCCTCAACAAGCTTTGCCATAGCCTCACCGCCAACGCCTTTGAGTGCCCCTAAAGCGTAGCAAACGCTCCCGTCTTTCACTCTGAAATCAGAGTTTGAGCGATTAATATCCGGCGGGATGAGCTTGATGCCAGCTTTGTCCATATCCTGTTTAAAAATACTGAGCTTATCTGTATTACCCAGATCAAGGGTCATGGAAGCCGCCATAAATTCTACGGGGTAATTGGCTTTCAGCCATGCCGTCCAGTAAGCTATAAGAGCATAAGCTGCAGCGTGAGATTTGTTAAAACCGTAACCGGCAAACTTGGCAATTTGATCGAAAATCTCGGAAGATTTTTCCTCTGGCACGTTGTGATGCTCTTTTGCGCCATCGACAAAAAGCCTGCGTTGCTTGATCATTTCGGCATGGATTTTTTTTCCCATAGCGCGGCGGAGCAAATCCGCTCCACCAAGCGTATATCCGGCGAGCTTCTGAGCGGCCTGCATGACCTGCTCCTGATAGATCATAATCCCGTAGGTTTCTTCTAAAAAAGGTTGGAGTACGGGGTGCATATAATCGGGTTTTTCGCGTTCTTCTTTTACACTAATATATTTAGGAATGTTGTCCATCGGCCCCGGTCGATAAAGCGAGACAAGCGCGATTACGTCTTCAAAGCGGTTTGGCTTTACCTTTTTAAGCATGTCACGCATACCAGCACTTTCAAGCTGGAATACTCCGACAGTATCGCCGCGCGCCATAAGCTCGTAGGCTTTAGGATCATTAATGGGAATGTCCAGAGCCTCAATCTTTTTGCCGGTTTGCTCTTCAATAATTTTAAGAGCTTTATGCACGACCGTCATGGTTTTAAGGCCAAGAAAGTCGAATTTAACTAAGCCTGCTTGCTCGACAAATTTCATGTTGTATTGGGTTACTGGCATATCGGAGCGTGGATCACGATAAAGCGGAATAAGTTCATCAAGAGGCCTATCTCCAATCACCACACCGGCGGCATGTGTAGAGGCATGGCGGTATAGGCCTTCAAGCTGTAAAGCAATTTTTATCAGCTTTTTCTGTGTTTCATCTTTATCTCGTTCAGCGCGTAAATCCGCATCCGCATCCAGAGCCTCTTGCAAGGTCATGGGGTTAGCCGGATTATTTGGAATAAGTTTGGCTATACGGTCAACTTGTCCATAAGGCATTTGCAGAACGCGGCCAACATCCCGAACAACTGCGCGTGCTTGCAATTTACCAAAAGTAATAATCTGCGCTACACGATCATAACCATAACGTTCTTGGACGTAGCGTATTACTTCATCGCGCCTGTCCTGACAAAAGTCCACGTCAAAGTCTGGCATGGAAATACGGTCTGGATTCAAAAAGCGCTCAAACAGTAGACCCAGCTTCAATGGGTCAAGGTCAGTAATTTTCAGTGCCCATGCGACTACAGAGCCAGCTCCCGATCCGCGTCCTGGGCCAACGGGGATATCATGTTCCTTCGACCATTTAATAAAGTCGGAAACGATAAGAAAGTAACCCGGAAAACCCATCTGATTGATAATTTCAAGCTCAAATTCCATTCGATCCTGATAAGGTTTAGCTGCCGCCTTTTTTTCTTCTTCACTCATATTTTCAGTAAGGACAAACTTTTTTAACCGCCACTCAAGACCTTCTCTGGCTTGCTTTGCCAGTTCCTCTTTTTCAGGAAGCTTACTTTCCGTTTCGAACGGCGGTAAAAGCGGGGCTATGGGTTTTAGCAAGTATGAACAGCGCTGCGCTATAACGACTGTATTATGAATAGCTTCGGGCAAGTCCTTAAAAAGCTCTATCATTTCATGAGCAGATTTAAAGTAATGCTCCGGCGTGACTTTGCGCCTGTCATCTTCTGTAACGTAGCGACCTTCGGCAATACAAAGCAAAGCGTCATGGGCTTCGTAGGCTGTGAGGTCTTTGAAATAGCAATCATTTGTAGCCACTAAAGGAACATCATACTGATATGCAAGATCAATAAGTTTATCTTCAGCATTATCTTCTTCGGGTGAGCCGTGGCGTTGCAGTTCTATATAAAATCTGTCGCCAAAGGTTTCTTTTAACCACTCCACCTCTTTCTGTGCCCTTGGCCATTGACTATGTAAAATATTGGCCGCTATTATTCCCTTGGCTCCACCACTCAGGCAGATAATTCCATCCGAATATTCTCGTAATATTCCGCGTGAAACATAGACCTGATTGCTTAAATTACCGTCTTCTAGCTTGTTGTTATAAGCAGAGCTTATAACCTTGCACAGGTTTTTGTATCCCTGTTCATTTTGGACAAGCAAGGTAAGCTGATGCCCCTCTTCATCAACTGTAATTTGACACCCTAATATTGGTTGTATTCCATTTGCAGAAGCCTCTTTGGCAAACTCCATTGCACCGAACATATTGTTTGTGTCTGTAATTGCTACGGCTGGCATTTGCTCATGCTTGCACAATTTCACAAGGTCTTTGACCTTGATCGCCCCCTCCGCCAGAGAATAGGCGGAATGTACATGCAAATGGATAAACTGACTCATGTGCAGAACATAGCAGTTTTATAAGGATATTATAAAGGGAAAATAAAAAATTAGTAAGGGAGGATGTGCCCGGATTTGACCTCCAAAATGCGATCCATCTCATGAGCAAGGTCAAGGTTATGAGTAGCAATTAATGCCCCTATCCCGCGCTTCCGCACAACATTCATAAGGAGTGCAAAAACCTCTTCTGAGGTTTCAGGATCAAGATTCCCCGTAGGCTCGTCAGCAAATAACAAATATGGATCGTTAATTAACGCCCGGCCAATAGCGACGCGCTGCTGTTCTCCACCGGAAAGAGTGCCCGGACGGTGATGCAGCCTGCTCGACAGTCCAAGCTGAGACAGTAATTCCGCAGCCTTGCTGTGCGCCTGACTAACGGGAACCCCTGCAATAATGCACGGAAGAGCAACGTTCTCCAAAGCTGTAAATTCTGGCAAAAGGTGATGGAACTGATAGACAAAACCAATATGCTGGGAGCGCAGACGCGTACGTATTCGATCCGAAAGTTTGGAAACATCCTGCTCTCCCATAATGATTTGCCCATGTGTGGGGGAGTCCAAAAGCCCAAGGATATGCAATAAGGTAGATTTTCCGGAGCCGCTCGGCCCCACCAAAGCACAAATTTCTCCAGAATAAAGCCGCAAGTCTACATTATTAAGGATATTAAGCTCTTTTCGCCCTTGCTTGTAAGTCTTTGTAAGTCCTCTTACCATAAGCAATAGCAGGCCTTCATCAACTATCGCTTCGGGATGCCGCCCCGAATCCGCAAAAATATCGTCTTCTTCATCATCCAGGCCATCATCAAAATCGAGCGTGTTATCAAAAAATTCATGCGGCGCTTCAAAAGCTTCATCAGGATCAGGGAGAAACTCTTGCTCATTTGGCGCTGGAATATAGTAATCCTCCTTCAGCACATCAGGGTCGCCAAAGCTATGTCTTTCAAAGATTTCTACCAAACGTGTGTCCATGTTCTTATTCAATACCAATATTTGCTTTGGTTATATTACTCATACACTATAAAGTTTTAATAATACTCTTATCCGTAGCGCAAAGCTTCCACAGGGTCGAGGCGAGAGGCTCGCCATGCAGGATAAATTGTTGCAATAATAGACAACGAAAAAGCCATAATTATAACGCCCGTAACTTCATTCCAATCAATCTGTGCCGGGATTTCAGATAAAAAGCGTATTTCAGCATCCCAAAGAGAAGCTCCTGTAATGTTTTCAAGAACGATACGTATCGTTTCAATATTTAAAGCAAACGAAATACCAAGTACAGCGCCAAAAATAGTCCCAATAAATCCAATGCTAGCGCCCGTAAGCATAAATATCCGCATCATATTTCCACGCGTCGCCCCCATTGTTCGCATAATAGCAATATCTGCGCCTTTATCTTTTACCAGCATAATCATTGAAGAAATTATATTAAAGGCAGCAACAAGGATAATCATGCTTAAAATAAGAAACATCACATTGCGCTCTACTTCCAAAGCGTTGAAAAAGCTCTTGTTCATGTCCCGCCAGTCATAAACAGACGCCCGTCCATTTAGCTCCAACTCGATTGTTTTGCGGATTTCAGGCAATTTCTCGGGATTGCTTAAAAACACCTCAATAGCACTTACACTATTCTTGAGCTGAAAGAATTTTTGAGCCGCAGGTAAAGGCATGAATACAAAGCCGCTGTTATACTCATACATTTCAACATCAAAAATCAGGCCAACCTCGAAGGTGCGTTGCGTAGGAACTGTGCCAAACGGCGTGGTTTTAAGCACAGGAGATGTCAGGGTTACGCTGTCGCCAACCTCAAGATTGAATTTTTCTGCCAGAACCGAGCCAACTGCAATCTTGAATTCCCGGAAATTCTCAATCTCACCTGCTGTGATACCGTTATAAAGCGTATCACGCATGGCAAAATCCATTTGCGAGATACCGCGAACCATAACGCCCGTAGCTGCCGTGCTGTAGGAAAGCAGAGTTTGCCCTTCAATAACAGGTGTAACACTGGAAACACCATCAACGGTTTTGATGCTCTCGACTATCCCAGAGTAATCATAAAGCGCTCCGGCCTGAGAATAGATATTCATATGACCGCTAAGGCCAAGGATTCGATCAAAAAGCTCTTGCCTGAAACCGTTCATAACGCTCATTACAATAATTAGCGTAGCCACGCCAAGCATTATCCCAGCAAAGGAAAATCCGGCAATAACCGAGACAAATCCCTCCGCTTTTTTAGAGCGTAAGTATCTACATGCAACGCTGCGTTCAAATGTATTTAGCATCTATTCTTTGCTGTATCCCGGTGATCCAAGGTGGTAAATAAGTTAATAAGCTTTGCCAATGATAACAATTTTGCCATTGTCTGCAAAAGGCATGCAACGAGTTGTTAAAGAATATTCTTTCATCACATCTTCATAGCCGTCTTCTTGCATAACAGAAACAGGAACACGTACAAAGCCTATATTATCCTTTTCAAAAAATGCTTTAAGTCCGGCAAGGTCTGATGCTTCGCTCGTGTGCTCTTCCCTGAAAGCGACGGCACGAGCAAACAAAGCATCATGGAATTCATCAAGAATAGCTTGAATTGTTTCCAAGAACTCGGCAATAGTGCACGTCCTTTTTGAATCTTTTCCAAGATCACGGCGGATATAGGTTAACACACCCTCTTCCACTTCACGCATACCGATTTCAACACGTACAGGTATACCTTTCTTGATAGAATCCCACATTTTATCGGGGGTGCGCATATCACGGTCATCAACGCGTACACGGATGTTTGCTGCCTTTAATCTGGCTTTCAAATCATCAACATAGTTATTTAACGCAGATGCGTCCTGATCCTCTCGAAGGATAGGAATAATCACGACCTGATGAGGAGCAACGCGCGGAGGCATAATCATGCCGTCATCATCGGCGTGAGTCATAATCATACCCCCTATCATACGCGTCGAAATGCCCCAGCTTGTTGTGTGGGCAAACTCTTCATCACCACTGCGGCTTTGGAATTTAATGCCGATTGATTTGGCGAAGTTCTGGCCGAGGTTATGAGATGTTCCGGCCTGTAGTGCTTTGCCATCTTGCATCATGGCTTCAATGGTATAAGTATTATCTGCGCCGGGGAAACGCTCCTCTTCGGTTTTTTCGCCTGTTATAACAGGTAAAGCCAGATGATCTTCGGAAAAAGCACGGTAGGCTTCCAGCATCTTTAAGGCATCGTCATTTGCTTCTTTAGCGGTTTCAAAGGCGTTATGACCTTCTTGCCACAAAAACTCTGACGTACGAAGGAAAAGACGTGTACGCATTTCCCAACGCATCACGTTGCACCATTGGTTAAGTTTCAGTGGTAAGTCACGATAAGACTGTATCCATCTTACCATGGCATCGCCTATGATTGTTTCAGAGGTCGGGCGGATGATGTAAGGTTCTTCCAGTTTACCGGCTGGAATCAAGTTGCCGTCCTCATCGGCTTCGAGGCGGTGGTGTGTGACAACAGCACACTCTTTAGCAAAACCTTCAACATGCTTTGCTTCGCGGCTCATAAACTCCAGCGGGATCAAAAGCGGAAAATAAACGTTATCAACACCGGCATCTTTTATCATACCATCAAAAGTGTTCTGCATATTCTCCCAAAGAGCATACCCATAGGGTTTGATAATCATACAGCCGCGTACCGGAGAATTTTCGGCCATCTCCGCCGCTTTAATGACTTGCTGATACCACTCTGGAAAGTTCTCTTCGCGCGTTGGCGTGATTGCTGTTTTTGCTTGTTTGCCCATCTTTTTTATTAGCTCCAAAAGTTGTGTGACATTATGAAGACTGCGGCTCTTAAGCCAGAGTCTTAATCTTTCTGTCCTCCGAAAAATCAGTCTTTCGGATACTGTCCTTCAATTTTATCGCTAGAGAGTACGGGATTAGCACTTTCATGTCCATGCCCTTCTTCTTGATTGGATTGATTATTTGTTGCTTCCAGATTGTAGTTTTCACAAAATCTTTTAATTGAGGGCGTTAGGTCTTTGTCTCCGAGAATAATCCGACCGTCAGCAAATAAAACCATGTTGGCAATGTTTGGCTCCAATTCTATATCGGTTGGTAAATATAGGCCATAGCGCTCGGCAAGATTAATGTTAATTGGGAGGATCACAGGATCGTTTATAAGGCTATTTCCATTATCCGATAAATCCGCTGGAACAACGGGGTTGCCTTTAACGTCGACGCCGGGAACATATTCCACACTATTTGGCTTTTGCTTGTTTTCAATATGCGCGCATAATTTATCAATAGCTCCGCTATCTTGAGCGTGAGCAATAAAGGGAAAACTAATCAATAATAAAAACAATAAATAGCGCATAAAGCGCACTTTACCCTAAAGATCAATGCACGTCACGTGCACAGTTGTTTTAGGCTGCAAACCAAGTGCCTGACTCACGTAGCGCCTAAGGGATATGCGAAGGGTTTCTGCAATTTTCTCTTCATTATGAGTGACCTCTATATCCATGGACGCGATGACTTCCACGGTTTTTTTCTGCAAGCTCTGGATAAGATCGTCTTGAGATTGTTCACAAATCAGACCCACAGTGTCAATTTTCACAGATCCTAAAATGTTTAGATCCTGATCCAGAACAACAGAAGCATGAACAGCACCGGAATACTGTAACTTGCGCCGCGCCGTGATTGACTGGTGAGTGGCTGGGATAATATGTGTCTTATCAACCGCGAGCAGTGAAGTTTCAACATGATCGACAATCTTCGGCTCTCCGGGAGCCAGTCGGATTATCGAGCCGTTATAAGGGACAACAACATGTTTAATACCACAAAGAGAAGCCAGTTTGGCTTGAGCGTTTAGTTGTACGTGTTCTCCATGTACAGGAATTACGCAAGAGGGTTTAATCCAGTTAAGCATCTTTTTTATTTCATCTTTATAAGGATGCCCAGAAACATGAATTATGTTTTTTGTATCACTGGGAGTAACAATACGTACACCGGCAGCGCTCAGATTATTCTTCACAGCACTTATTGTACGTTCATTCCCCGGAATAGCACGCGCCGAGAATATGACCGTGTCATTCTTGTTCAATGACACACTGCGAAACTCGCCCCGCGCTATTTTCGCTAAAGCCGCCCGATGCTCTCCTTGCGAGCCGGTAACGATTAACACCAGATTTTCATCGGGTAAGTGTGCCAGTTCATCTTCATCCAAGAAAGGTGGAATACCATCAAGCATCCCGCACTCATAAGCACATCCAGCCATTTTATGCAGCGAACGCCCGACCAGCCCAACGCTTCGCCCGACCTCCTGAGCGGCTTTTGCAACACTAACCATTCGGGAGATGTTTGAAGAAAAAATCGTAACGGCAATTTTACCCTTACAAGTTTTAAATTCTTCAATCAAACCCTTGGCAACATCAGCCTCGGAACCAGCATAGCCATCATGCTCGGCATTAGTGGAATCTCCGATATAAGCGAGAACCCCTTGCTCCCCAATTTTGCAAAAAACCTCTTCCTCGGCTTTTTGCCCCATCGGAGAATTCTGATCCAAATTCCAGTCCCCGGTATGAAACAAATTCCCGTAAGGAGTTTCAATCATCAAGGAGAAGCTGTCCGGCACAGAATGTGACACTGAAACCATATTCAAGGTAAAACAGCTAATTTCCAGACGTTCCCCAATATCAACAATATGAATTGGAACGCCCTCCACGCCCTCTTGCTCCAGCTTTCCTCGCAACACAGCAGCGGTAAAACGCGTTGTGTATATCGGACACTGGAAACGCTCCCACAAATAAGCAACAGCGCCAAGATGATCTTCATGAGCATGTGTAAGCACAAGCCCCTTTAATTTGTCTTTATTCTCTTCTAAAAGCCATGGATCAGGTAAAAGCAGATCAATTCCTGGATAGCGCTCATCCGCAAAACATAAACCACAATCAACGGCCAGATACTCCCCATCACATACATAAAGATTGAGGTTGGCTCCGAACTGCTCACTCCCGCCAAGGGGAACAAAAAACAGCCCCTTTTGCTCCAGAACTTTAGACATTTCTCTCCTAAATAATTGTAAAAAGAGCTATCATGACTCTTTATTTTTCTTATGCCGCCTGTTGATTTCCAGTAGCCCCTTAAATATCAGGCTATCATCAACAGCATCAATTTTCGCTGTATCTTTGGCATAAAGAGAGGCAAGACCCCCCGTAGCGATAACATACGGCTTTTTTGTTTCTCCGCTATCTTGTAAATCAGAAGTAATATTATCAATAATTTTTTCGATAAGTCCAATATATCCCCAATACATGCCGGACTGCATGGCTGACGCAGTGTTCTTACCAATAATGTTTTTGGGCTTTTTTATAACAATTTGCGGAAGCTTTGCCGCGCGCTTTGCAAGAGCATCTGTTGAAAGCTGAATACCTGGCGCGATCACTCCCCCCTGATATATCTTTTTCGAGTCAATCACATCAAACGTGGTTGCTGTACCAAAATCAACAACAATAGCCGGCAGCGGGTAATGCGAGATAACGGCGCTGGCGTTAACCAGCCTGTCCGCTCCGACTTCGCCGGGCTGATCCATTTTAAGCTCTATCCCTGCACTGCGGTAATCCACGCATAACGGGCGTTTTGAGAGATATTTTTCACAAAAACGAATAAGATGAAAATTCGCATCGGGCACGACAGAGCTGATAATAACATCGCAGATATTGTCCCACGAAATATTTTCAAGAATAAAAAGCTGGTTAAGGAATACAGCATATTCATCGCCGGAGCGCGCGCCTTCTGTTTTGCATCGCCAGGAGTGGGCAAGCTTCTCGTCATTTCCTTTATCAAAAAGAGCGAAAACAGTGTTCGTGTTCCCAACATCAATAGCAAGCAGCATGGTTTTGACTTTACTTAATAATTATAACGCAAACGCAGATAATATGATTCAAAGAGAATCGCAACCCTAATCATACAAAAAACACTTCTCCTGCGGTGATTTTTTGAAGTTTTTTAGTATCTTTACACAAGATAAGCATGCTTCCATCCTCATCAACGCCATGAAATAGTCCTTCGATATTATTTGAAGGAAGCTTAACGCATACATTCGTACCTTTTTTGTAAGACAAACGCATGTAATCAGATTTGAATCCACAAAACCCCTTTTCTATCCATACCGGATAAAGGTCGCCAAACTCTGTTAAAAAGCGATCCAATAATGCTTCTTTAGTGATTGGGGGCTTTTTTTGGTTTTCAAACAGACAAGTTGAGCCTTCTATTGGAGCACAAGAGATATTAACCCCAATACCGATAATTAGGTGATCTTCTATATTTTCCAGCAATATGCCCGCGCACTTTTCCCCATTTAGCATGATATCATTCGGCCATTTCAATATGATGTCATCAACACTTTGCAAGGCCAATATGCTTTGAATAGCGTGTGTAAGCGCTATACCCGCTATCAATGATAAGGTGGATTTTTGTGCAAGGCTTACTTGAGGGCTAAGCATAAAAGAAAAGCTTAAATTTCCTGAGGCGCTTTTCCACTTTCTGCCGTGACGGCCATAGCCGCTTGTTTGCTCTAAAGCATGGATAAGTGTACCCTCTTCAGCTTCTCCAGAAACGATCATGGCTTTGAGCGTATCTTGCGTGCTGGCCAGAGTTTGATATGTTTTGATATTCCAGTTTATGGGATGTG
>JAGYOK010000016.1 GCA_018399685.1 Alphaproteobacteria bacterium
GATACCACGGGTCTTGACCCGTGGAGCTTCACAAGCTTTCATTACAGGATTTTTTTTAAAATCCTTAAAAAAAGGTATGAGTACAGCAGACATATAAGGCTGAAAGCTTATAAAAGGCCTTTTGTCACGCGGTTAATAACTCACTCATACCAACCGGTCAAGAACATATATAGGATACTATTCCCATAATGTCAAGAAATATTTTTAATAAGGCTTAATCATACATCAAAACCCAGCCATCAAAGCGGCAAGCATCCATGAATTCGATTTTTCCGCCGGATAGCGGGACGCTGGAACCTTCCTGCGGCGCGCATTCTTCGGGCACGCTTTTACTTCCTTCCAGAAGGAAAGTTTTAATCTTCTCATCTTGCAGGGAAGAGCCATCTTCACGAATGGCGACGCGGTTCTTAAACCAGATTTTGGGTTTGTAAGGGAGCTTTATAAAAGACAGTTGCTCGAAAGGAACCTCTTCATCGCTCAGCAAAATGCCATTTCCCTTATGCATTTTTATCAGCGCGTTGAGGCTGTTAAGCACAGGAGCGTCGCCAGAGACTATTCCGCTTTCTTTATCCGGCCCGGCAATAATTTGCGGAACAGCAAGTCTTGCCCCGTAAGCTTTGTTGTACTCCATTAATAATTCCCTATTCACGCTATCTTGGTATATTTCATATTCGAATACCATAACATCACCTTTCCTGAGCCTTTTTCTCAAAACAACAGGATCAGTGTTGGAACAGTGAGGGCAGCCAATTCCGGTGAAATAAACAAGGTTTGTCCATATATCGGTATCGGCAGTATCGCTATCGGGATCTAATGCTGGCTCATCTTCCAGTCCGGCTACCGGCGCCATAGGTTCTTGCGCGAATAAAGCCGGAGAAAACAGCACTAAACAACACAAATAAAGAAAAAATGAAAAATATGTGCCCGGTTTCATAATGTAATTCATAATGTAATAAGTCCCATCTTTTATGCGTCAGTTGAATATTCGGTTGCTTCACGAGGAGTTATGCGCACCCAATCAAGAGTGTGATCCTGAAAAGACAGCTCGCCTGTAATGCGCGTTTCATCCAAAGCGCTCTTATAGGCGCTGCGCATTTGCTGTTTCATTGCCTGAGAAAAACCTTGCCTCGTGCGCAAGACAAGATCAAGCCTCCCCGAAGTGCTTTCCTGAGTGTCGCTGGCATCCCCTGAGAACAGCCCGTCCAGTTGTACTTGCCCTATATTGCTTAGTGATATATCCACGATAAAACGGGTTTTGCGCCCTTTACCGTTCTTATCATTTTCATCATTAAAATCTGCACTCTCGTGGTTTGTATAGATAACCATTTTGTGAACTTCATCCTGCCAGACCAAAGGGATAGACAGCGCGCGCCACTCACCGGATATGTTCTCTTTACTCATTTTCGCAAGGCTGGAAAGCTCTCCCCCAAGGCGCGCAGGCAAGGAGCCTTTTCCCGAACGTTTGAGCACTTCTACCGCTTTGTCACCCAGCCAGCTTTGCACATCGCCGGAGCGCATGGCTGCGACAAAAAACAGGATACCGGCTCCAAGCTGCGCTGGCATAGAAGCAGAAGGCAAAGATGCATTAAAAGCCTGCACGGTCAGAGGGCTTGCCTGAGACAGGCTTTGCTGCACTTCTTCCATGATTGGCCAGTTGCCGGGTGTCAGGAGTTGGGAAGCGCTGACCATCGGGGTTGAGCGCTCTGCAAGGCTAAAACTCTCCAGCCCCTTTTCTTTTCCTTCCGTGAGCAGGCGGACCTCAAACTCCATCTGGCTACCCATGGGCAAATCACGTATGGGAGTTTCAACCGCGTAAAGCCTGCCAGACAATGAATCCGGCGTAAGCATTCTTAGAACCGGAAGCCCCCGTGTTTGTGTAAACCCCTCGACAACGGCATTTTTATAGCCAATCCGGCTGCTTAAAACAGTTCCAAAAAGCAGATCATTATTGACGCCTTGCCCGTTTGACGCAGAGAGTAAATGAGGGTTATTAATGCCGTAAAGCTTTCCCCCGTTTCCGTTTTGAGAGCTGTTTGCAAAATTTACCTGAGGGGCAGAAATGCTCGCAACCCTAAGCTCCGCCTGATAAATATTTGCATAATTGTCAGTTTTGTTTATTGAAGACTGAGCATTAGGGGAGGCCGTATCTGTTGGCGCAAAAGAAGCCTTCTGTGAGGAGATACGCGTTTCACTGGATGTCCCGATCACCTGCACTGCAATAGCGCGAAACGGCAGGCTTACCGCATTAAGCGTGTTTTGTGCCAAAAGCGTGGTAGCCTCGGCCTGTGCCTTGGGAGGTATAATTTCAGAAAACCCGCCGGTTTTATCAAAAGAAAATTGTGCCAGCGAGGAAGCGTACAGCTCATGCATATAGGGAAATCCCGCACTTTTTGCTAAATCCGGCGCAGTATTGGCAGTGATAGCGTCGCCTGATACCGGCGGCATAAGGTCATTGCGCTGGCCGGATATATTGCCATTTATATTAGTTATATTAGTTATATGAGGGAAAAAAGCGCGCGAGCGAATTTGCTCCATAAAGGGCTGTGCAACAACTTCTCCACTACCCAGCAACACCATTTGAAGAGGCGCGCCTGATAACAGATGTTGTGCATTTATCTGCGACTTTTTTGCGAGCCTGTTATCAGCGGTTAACGTTGTCTGCACCGGAGTTTTGTCAGTTCTTGCCTCTTCGGCTTCACGGGCTGCTGGCCGGAGAATAGCTCTGGTCGGCGGGAAACCGGCTTCCAGTCGCAATTCTATGTCTATTTTGTTTTGTAAATGAGCAGGCGTATCGGTTTTTATTGTGACGTTACCGTGCTCTGTGCCGATCATTATCAGCCCGTCTTTTTGGACATTCAGAATTTTACCCTCTAATATCCGCGCTTGATCAAGGGTTCGTAAATCAGGAGGAAGAGCAACAATGCGGATATTTCCATACAAAGAAGTCCCCGCACCCAATGTGTTTCCGGTCACATTGAGCCTCGATGTGGAAACGATTTTACTTGCGTCACTCATGAAAAAGAGTGTAGCGCAAAAATCATACTGATATAATGAAAAATTGAATTATACGCTACCCGCGCGCCGACTTGCATTTTGTACATTCTTCCACACGACTTGCGCGATACGCTCTACATCTTCGGCAGCATCAGCATTGGGAGAGCGGATCAAAATCGGCGTTTGCATACGGATTGTTTCTTTCACCTTTGCATCCTGACGAATAATACCCGCCAGAGATGGGCTGATGCGAAGGAAATTCTCACAGGCTTTTAGCAGGGTTTTATAGGTTTTCTCACCCTCTAGTTTGCTGGAAGCCATGTTCACCACAATATTAATGTTCTTTGACATGCCTGCGGCATTCCCAAGCTTGATAAATGCATAAGCATCGGTAAGGGATGTTGGCTCATCCGTGGAAATCAAAAATGTAGAGTTGGCAGTAGCCGATAGCATGCGCACAGTGCGATCAACGCCAGCGCCAAGATCTGCGATTACTACATCATATTCCGAAGCAACGTCCAGCAACTGGTCGCGCAAAAGGCTTAAACGCTGGCTCGGAAGAGCGGACAAAGAAGCTTGCCCGGAGCGTCCGGCAACGATATCAAAGCCACCTTCAGGATATTCCTGAACAACCCGATCCAGCCCCAAACGCCCGCGGATAACATCGTTAAGGTCACGCTTTGGCATCAAACCAAGCTGAACGTCTACGTTGGCCAGCCCTAAATCACCATCAAACAAGAGCACACGTTTCCCCATTTTAGCAAGAGCATGGGCAAGCGTAATAGAGAACCACGTTTTACCAACACCACCCTTACCGCTGGCTACAGCGATAATATTGGCCGCACGCTGGAAGGAAGGCGTGGAAGTCTTCGGCTCATTTTTAGTAACGGTGTTTCCTGTCATTATCTGGTTCCTGTTTTCTGAGAGCTAGGCTCGGAGACGTGGTGGCCTAATATATCATCTTTTTCATTGCGGTACAGTCTTGGCACAAGTAATTGCGCAAGAGTTCTGGGGGAAAGAGGGGTCAGCCCCTGAGCTACCCTGGAGGACATGCTGGCGTCAGCAAACCCCAGGTTACCGTAATGCGCGGCTGAGAGCAAGCTCCCCAATCGCCTTGCTATATCTATGCGTGTCGGTAAAAGGCTTTTCACACCAAGTGTTGCAAAAACGCGCCCGATATCTCCGGCCTCGTCTGCATCAATTCCCGCAGGAAGAACCAGCGAAGACTCCATGTCACTTGCGTGCATCAATCTGGCCAGATCCTTGATGTCATATTTGTTAAACGGGTTAACGCCCGGCGTATCAATAATAACCTGATCAAAGCGCATGCGCATCTCATTGGTCAGTGTGCGTAGAGATCTATAATCTGTCGCAGTATTAAGCCTGATCTGTAGAACATCGGTCAGCACTTTAAGCTGTTCAATGCCTCCGGCGCGTTTTGTATCAGTAGAAATAACCCCGACACTAAGCCCGCTCATGATGCTGCGAGTTGCGAGTTTGGCTACGGCCAGCGTCTTACCGGAGCCGGGCGGCCCGACCATCATAATTGGTCTTGGGCAACGCCTTGTTGGAAGAGGGCGGAAGGCAAAAAGCTGCTCTATCGTGGTGACAAGCGCTATGGCTATATCATCAAACCCCATGACAGTTGCGCACGAGATAATATTATCCATTACATCTTCCGGCACGCAGTGGCGCAGCATAACCTCAGTCAGTTCCTCGGCAACGGCATCAACATCGTTTTCATCATCATATTGCAGCCAGCCGCCATCATCCTCGCCATGTCCTTCGTCAAGGTCAAAAGATCTATCAATGGCAGCAGTAACACGCACACCAGTTCCGTTTACGCGATCTTCACTGGATGCAACAATAACAGCTTCATCACCCAGATCTTCCCGAATCATCTGCATGGCTTCGCTCATAGTCTTTGCATGAAACTTTTTTAATCGCATAAAGAAGAGTACCCAAAAGAAGGAGTTTGCTCGAATCAACATTAGGAGCGCGAATAACACACTCCCCCGAATTATACTTATTCTATCAACTCTATACTAGAGCACAACAACCAAAAAATGCTACCATCTTTATCAAATCTTTACATGGCGATAGTGATTCTTTATTCATAAAGGGCACAAGTTTATTTTTTAGGAGGGAATTATGGCATACGCAGCAAGAAAAACAAAATTGAAGAATGTAGTGCATATCATGTTACTAACGACATTGATAGCAGGGGGAAACGCTCTTTTTGCTTCATCGGATCAGGTGCTTGCTGAAGATGATAATGCACAAATTATTACAAAAGAACGCCTTGAATCATTCTATGAAGCATCAGTAGCGGTGCAGCTTGCCGGAGAAACAGAGGCCACTGCTTTTTTTGACAAGCATCTCCACAAGGATTTTGAAGGCGTTATGCATATTGAATCAAAAATAGAAAATGCTCCTATCCAAAAAGAGACAATCGTTTCTACCAGATTCGAATACCTTCGTGATTTAAAGAAAGCTTACGAAATAAGCACAATCGAGGAGCTTAAAAGCGGCATTGTATCTTATGATATTGCCGAGGACGGGCGTTCCGCCAACGTTAAGGACCGCACATATAGTCTGGTTCACTTGCCTTTGGAAGTATCTAAGGGAAAAACCGAAATATATAATTTCCGCCATTTTGTTAACTGTGAAAATTTTTATGTGTTAAGTGAAGAAGATGTTCTTTTGCTTAAATCAAACACATGTGAGGCAGAAGGGCAGATGAACAAGGCTCAGTCTTTGTAAATCTTTTTTAAAACATATCTATAAAAATTACACATGCCCCATAGTCTTGATTCTGGCTTTTGGATGAACTTCGCTTTGCGACATTACAACGGTGTGCGCTCTGAATCGTTCTATAACTGAGCGCACATACGGGCGCACCATCGGCGATGTTAACAAAACCGGACTTATGGATTGCGCCGCTAGCTCGTTATATTTATTGCGAACAGCCGTGATAAAGTCCTGTAGCTTAGTGGGAGCCATAGCCAGTTGTTTCTCTTCTCCATCACCTATCAGGGAATCGGCAAAGGCCTGTTCCCATTCTGGCGACAGGGTGACAAGCACCAGCACGCCGGACATATCCGTGTTCGCATCACAAATCTGGCGTGCCAAACGGCGCCGGACATGTTCTGTAATTCGCGCAATGCTCTTGGTGTATCCGGCAGCTTCTGACACTCCCTCCAAAATAGCGGGAAGGTCACGAACAGATACGCGCTCGGACAAGAGATTTTGCAAGACACGCTGCAACCCACCCACAGTAATTTGTCCGGGTATGACATCCGCCACCAGCTTTTGATAGTCCTGCGGCAGCTCATTAAGGAGTTTTTGTGTTTCCGAGTAATTGAGCAAGTCCGGCATATTATCTTTAATAAGTTCCGTAAGATGCGTGGTTACAACCGTTGGCGCATCTACTACGGTATAGCCTTTAAAATGTGCTTCTTCGCGGTACTGCTCCTGCAACCACATGGCAGGCAGACCAAAGGTAGGCTCTATCGTATTTTCACCGGGCAGGCTGATTGCCCCACCGGCAGGATCCATACATAAAAGCATATTCGGGCGCACTTCGCCTCGCCCTGCCTCAATCTCCTTTATGTGGACAGCATAAGCATTCGCCGCCAGTTGCAGATTATCCTGAATACGTACGGCGGGCAGAACATATCCCATATCTTCGGCCAGTTGTCGGCGCAGCCCCTTAATCTGGTCTGTCAGTTTGTTGCCTCCTTCACCTTGCACCAAAGGTAAAAGCCCGTATCCAAGCTCGAGGCGGATTGTATCCATAGCCAGTGCCTTGGCAATAGGCTCCTCTGTAATCGGAGGGCCGCCCGGCTCCCCCGGCTTTGGCTTGGTTGCCGAGGCTTCCGCCGCTTTTTCCAGAACAGAATTACGTCGATAGGAAAAAAACGCTACTGTTCCGGTGATCCCTGCAAGTGTTGCAAAAGGAAGAATAGGTATGGCCGGGACAAGCCCTAAAGTGAGCATAAGCCCCGCACTCATGGCCAGAGCATTGGGATAACGGCTGATCTGGGTGAATAACTCCCGCTCGGCAGAGCCTTCAACCCCCGCTTTGGAAACCAGTAAACCGGCAGAAACCGAAACAACCAGAGCAGGGATCTGGCTTACAAGGCCATCACCAATCGTTAAAATGGTGTAGTTCTCGGCTGCTTCCTTGATGGTCATGTCCTGCATAACCGCCCCGACGACAATTCCGCCGATAATATTCACGAACACAATGAGCAGACCTGCGATAGCATCTCCACGTACGAACTTGGCCGCACCATCCATAGCTCCGTAAAAAGTGCTCTCGGATTCCAGCTTTTTACGCCGGTCTCTGGCTTCATCTTCGGTAATCATTCCAGAAGATAAATCACTATCAATAGCCATTTGCTTGCCCGGCATCGCATCCAGTGTAAAGCGTGCGGCAACCTCGGCGATACGCCCCGAACCCTTTGTAATAACAACAAAGTTCACAATCACAAGAATAGAGAAAACAATGGCGCCAATAATATAATTTCCGCCGATAATAAACGTTCCAAAAGCTTCGATAATCCCACCGGCAGCCGAGCGCCCTGTATGGCCGTACTCCAGTATAAGCCTTGTAGATGCGATGTTAAGACCAAGCCTGAGCGACGTGCTTACCAGCAAAACTGTAGGAAATGTTGAAAATTCAAGCGGCGCCTGAATGAACAGCACCGTCATCAAAATCAGCACAGAAAATGTAATAGAAATCGCCAGCCCGCCATCAAGCATAATAGGGGGCATGGGAACCAGCATAAACAGGATGATGGTAATAACGCCAAACGCGAACAACACGTCAGATCGTAAAAACGAGAACGAGCTTACCCCTATTTCCGAAGAAGGGGCGGCTGGTGACCTAGCGGTTCTTGGTGGTTGTGCCATAAGAGATCGAAGCTGCGATTCGTTATATTGATAAAAATAATTAAGTCGTGAACCGACCAACAAAAAAGATGCCCGTAGCTTATACGCGCATCTTGCAATACTACATTCTCAATTCCCAAAGCGCAAATGCTTATGTTGAGATCATGCCCCTTAACCGCCACTGCCAGCCGCAGGAATATCAGAACCATCTTGCTTGTACTGGTTAAGTTTATTACGCAAAGTACGAATGGAAATACCAAGGATGTTGGCCGCATGTGTACGGTTTCCCAGACAATGATCCAGTGTATTAAGAATCATATCACGCTCAACATCCGCTATCGTGCGCCCGATCATGGATTCAACACCGCCGGGATTTTGTACCACAGAAGACTCATTGGCATACGGAGTACTCGCGCTTGAAACGCCTGCCGGATCAGGAGCCTTAGGGGCAGCAGCCGGAGCGGCGCTCATTTCCGAGCCATAAAATGCAGGGCTTTGAATAAATATAGCATCGGCTTCAATCTCGTCTTGGGTGGACATCAATATTGCACGATGCATGGTGTTCTCAAGCTCACGGATATTTCCGCGCCATGTGCATGATTGAAGCTTTGCAATAGCTTCAGAGGAAATATTTTTGCGCTCCAGCCCGTTGCTTTCTGCGAATTTATTTGCAAAAAAGCGGGCTAGTCTTTCTATATCTTTCGGGCGGTCACGCAACGGAGGAAGAATAATATTCACAACATTTAATCTGAAATATAAATCTTCACGAAAATCACCCTTTTTTACGGAATCTTCAAGATTACGGTTGGATGTTGCGATAATCCGCGTATCAATTTTTACAGCGTTATTGCTGCCAATTCGCGTGATTTCTTTTTCCTGAAGAGCGCGCAATAGCTTTGCTTGAAGGATGGGATGCATTTCGCTCACTTCATCAAGCAATAACGTTCCTGTGTGTGCCTCTTCAAATTTACCGATTCGCCTTCCGGTCGCTCCGGTAAAGGCGCCTTTCTCATGACCAAACAATTCGGATTCCAGCAAGTTCTCAGGAATAGCAGCGCAGTTGACAGCAATAAAAGGTGCTCCGCTCCGCTTTGACTTGTTATGTATGTATCGGGACATAACCTCTTTACCAGTGCCGGACTCGCCGGTAATCAGCACAGTTGCTTCAGAAGGAGCAACTTTATTGGCTATATTCAAAACAGCTTTCATCGACGGATCGTCGGCGATCATTGTGTTGTTTTCTTCGCTGACAGCCGCAAGAACAGCGGCGATAAGCTCGGCATCCGGGGGCAGGGGGACGTATTCCTTCGCCCCGTCTTGAATAGCTTTCACAGCCGATCGCGCATCGGTTCCAATTCCGCATGCAATTACCGGCATGTGGATGCGTTCTTCTTTAAGGCGTGTGATGAAGCTGCCGATTTTTTGCTTTACATCAACCATGGCAAGCTCGGCGCTTTTGCCATTCAGCAATGCTCCAAGGGCTTCTTCGGTATCTTCACAATGGATAACTTTTGCACCGCGTTGTAAGGCGATTTTCCCTGCTTGGGAGATGTGCCCGTCCAAACGGCCGATTATCATTAAACGCATTAATTACTAGCTCCTGAATCCAGATAGGGAGTGGTAATACAAAAACCACGACTCTATGCATATAGCAGAGCTACCCGCAGGAATAAAGCCTACTTAAAGTAATTAATCCGCAAAGAGGGGGGCAGCAACCCGTTAATGTCCATTTCGAGATTTCGCGGGTTCTCTTGCTTTATCATAGAAAGCGCCGTTCTCATTATCATGGTCTTAACAGCCACTCTGTCCGCAGCATTCTTTTCAATCTTGGCCGCCAAAGGCGACATAACAACGGTTCCCAAAATAGCGCCATAAAACGTAGTCAATAAAGCCACAGCCATCGCCGGGCCAATTGCTTCGGGGTTTTCCAGCTCTGCAAGCATTTGCACAAGACCAACCAGTGTTCCAATCAACCCCATCGCCGGAGCAACTTCAGAAGCTCTCTTTAATATACTTGCCGCGCGCTTTGCCCGCTCTTCCTCTTTATCTATATTCTGCGAAAGAATGCGTTTGACGTCATCGTAATTATATCCGTCTGTTACAAGCCCCATGGCATATAACAGGAAAGGCTCGTTCTTGGTTTGTGGTTCATAGCCCGCCATGCTCAAAAGCCCTTTTTTGCGGGCAATGATAGCCAGATCAAGTAGACCGGTAGCAAGCTGCTTAACATTCCATACAGGCCTTAAAAAAGAAGTCATGATAGTACCAAGGGATTGTTTTAACTCCGCCCCTGTATAGGGAATACAACTGGCGGTAAGCGTGCCAAGAACAACGATCATTACCGATGGACCGTTAACAAAATTTGCATCACTTTGCCCCATGGAAATTGCGGCAATAATCAAGCCGATGGAAAAAATCAGGCCAAATACCGACACAAGATCCAATACCTTTCCCATGGTAGGTATCCGTACGTTGGGCAAGTTTGCGTCGGTTTGCTGTTGCGCGTCTGAGGCCATATTTTTTGTTCTAATTACTTATGTTTTTAACTGTGTGGCTAACTAATCAGCCTGATGGTTCTTATGAGTTTATAAAAGTATATTGGAGAGATTTTACACAAGGCATATAAAAATAGTACTTAAAACTTACCTCAGGAAAATAAACAAAAAAAGAGGAAAGATAAAATAAAACAAGGTTGTAAACACTCACATGATTGTGAGGCTTGGTTATGGGGTTTTATGTGCGGTCAGATTTGACAATCTCCGTCATTGTGATGCCAAGCTTGTCTTCAACAACCACGACCTCGCCACGCGCAACAAGTCGGTTATTAACATAAATATCGATCGCTTCCCCGACCTTTCGGTCAAGCTCGACAACAGCACCACGGCCAAGTTTCAAGAGCTGGCTAACCTGCATTGTAGAGCTTCCAAGCACTGCCGATACATTTACAGGAATATCATAAATAGCAGTAACGTCTCCTGCCATGGCTTCACCAATGGCGTATTCCTGCCTATCCTGATTTTGTATCTCTTCAGGCTCTTCGATTTCGTCGTAGTTAACCTCACCATCAGCCTTTGTTTCTGCTGGTTCTTGGGGTTCGGTGTTTTGGTTCTCGTCTTCGTCGCTCATCTATGATTCTCCAGATGTTTTTGTCTCTTCCTGAACTTGTTTTTCGCCGTCCAGAGATTGCATTTCTCTTTTTTCCGGACTTGCTTCTTCAGTGCTTTCTTCTACAGACAAGGCAGCAGGCTCGCTCTCATCCGCCTTTATTGTTTTATCACTGGTGGCATCTTTCTTGTTATCGGCCTTATCATGAAGGCTAAATCCATGCTCCGCAAGAGAGTGATTTAAAATATTAAAT
Source organism: Alphaproteobacteria bacterium (assembly GCA_018399685.1). Taxonomy (GTDB): domain Bacteria; phylum Pseudomonadota; class Alphaproteobacteria; order Micavibrionales; family Micavibrionaceae; genus UBA1672. Next base: position 11,249 of record JAGYOK010000016.1, read on the forward strand.
ATTTTTTCTGTCAAGGCGCTGCGGTCACATAAAAGACCACCGCCGGGCCAGCTTATTCGGCAGGCATAATCAGGCAAAGAAGCATCCGCTTTAAAGGTGATTTGCTTTTGCAGGTTATCTGCGTGCTCCCTGATAAGCTCTGTGAAGGGGCTAAAAACAGAGCCGTTAATCTCGATTTGTATGGTTTCGGGAACCATGTGGGCAGCCAATGCGTTGCTCACAGCCGTACAAAGTTCGTTAACACCGTGTGCATCCATGTACGTTGGAAAAGCTTTGGTAAAAATTTGTGTAGCCAGATGTGTTGCACTTTGCTCATATTCTTTCTGGCGTTTTTCTTCAGCCGCGAACAATACTCCAAGGTCACGCTCAATTTTCTGTAGCAAAACAAGATTTGTATTATTTATGCTTTCCAGACTTTCCTGTAATCCTGCGTTTTTACCTTCTTCATAAGCCCGTACCCGCGCCGCTTCCATCTCATCTTTTGAAAACTCAGGCAGCTTCGCACGCTCTTCCTCTGTGAGGGGCATGTCTTCATCAAATATATTAGAATCAAAGAGAAACGGTTGGGGTTTCATATTTACAATATGTTCTTTCGTATAATAACTCTGGTTCCCGATCTCGCATGTTTACAATCACGCAATCATTTCTTCTTCAGCAGCGCCAGTGCTTATAGTAATTTCTCCACGGCTTTCCAGATCTTTGGTTACAGTAACAATATATTGTTGTGCTTCTTCCACATCTTTCAGACGTACAGGCCCCATGGCGGCCATATCTTCTTTCATGATCTTTCCTGCACGCTCTGACATATTGCTGAAGAACAGATCCTTCAGGCTGTCTGAAGCCCCTTTGAGAGCCAGCGGCAATTTTTCTTTATCAGAACCACGGATAACTGACTGGATGGAGGAGGGATCGAGTTTCAGGAGGTCTTCGAATGTAAACATCAGGCTACGGATTTTCTCGGCGGCATCCGGAGTGGATTTTTCCAACGATTCCATAAAGCGGCTTTCTACGGCACGTTCCATATTATTAAATATCTCTGCAATCAACTCATGAGAGTCGCGGCGCTGCGTTTTTGCAAGGTTGGACATAAATTCTTTGCGAAGTGTTTTTTCAACTTCTTCAAGGATTTCCTTTTGGACGGTTTCCATTTTAAGCATACGGTTGATAACTTCCAGTGCGAAGCCGTCAGGCAAAATGGCCAGCACACGGGCGGCGTGATCGGTAGACACTTTTGAAAGAACAACTGCAACGGTTTGCGGGTATTCTTTTTGCAGAAAGTTTGCTAAAATTTCTTCATTAACATTAGTAAGCTTTTCCCACATTGTACGACCTGCAGGGCCGCGTATCTCCTCCATGATGAGTTCGATTTTCTCGGAAGAAAGGCCGGATTTTTGAAGGAGTCTTTCGGTGCTGTCCTGTGACCCGACTAATGAATTGGTTGAGCTGATCTGCTCGGTAAATTCAATAAAAAGCTTTTCGACAATACTAGGGCCGATTTTACCCAACCCGGAAATGATCTGGGATAGCTCAAGAATTTCATCATCGTCCATGTGGCTAAATATTTGTGCCGTCTGGTCTTCGCTTAATGACAACACAAAAACAGCCGCTTTTTCAGGGCCTGATAATGATCGGTAATCATCTCTTACATGCATATGCGTTTAACCTTAAAATACTAACCTTCTTCAGCAAGCCAGCTACGTACAACAGAAACGGCCTCGCTTGGATAACTTTCAACAATTTCTTCAACTTTTCTAACGGTTGAAGCTTTCACCTTACCTTCGATTCCTTGCAAATTAATCAATGTTTCTTCTTCTGCTTCACTTGTCTGTGGAGGAGACGAATCGGCTGAAAGAAACTGTCCGTCAACACCAACGGGCTGCATTGGCATAGGCGGCGCCAGTGCGGGGTTTGCCGGGGAAGCAGCGAGGAGGTCGTGATGCAATAAGTCGTCTAAAGAGCTTGGCCGACCCCCACTTGTATCCATTGACACAAGCTTTGAAACCATTGGTTGAAGAACCAGCAATACAACCAGTATCAGCATGATCGCAACAACAAGCATTTCCGCAGCGTTCAGCAGATCGCTCTTTTCAAAACCAAAGATTGTATCATCTTTTATAGCTTCGTATTCCATATCGATTTGTGCGAATTGCATATTGGCAACTTCAATAACATCCCCTCGATCCTCGTCAAACCCGGCTGCTGTGCGGACAAGAGATGATATCTGATCCATTTCCTGTTGTGAGCGGGGTTCGTAAACCTTATTGCCTTCCGCATCTTCTGTGTAGCTGCCATCCACAAGAACAGAAATAGATAGTTTTTCTATTTCCCCGCTTTGGCGTACCGTGCTTCGGATTGTTTTGCTTATTTCGTAATTAGTGATTTCTTCTGTGCGGGAGCTTTGCGCGCTTGGAGATTCATTACCAAGAAAATCTCCGCCGACCCCAGGCAGATTATTTTCTATACCAACGTCGCCAGAATTATCCGATTCGCGTTCAGTGCTGTCTTCTTGAGTGGTTTGAGAAGATCGCATAACCTGACCTTCCGGGTTATACAATTCCTCGTTAAGGCTGATCTGGTCAAAATTCATTTGCGCGTTAACAATAGCTGTAACTCTTCCAGAGCCGACAATACGGCTTATTTGTTCCTCGATATTACGCTGCATACGCGCTTCAAAATTACGGCGCAAATCTTCTGTCTTTAAAGACAGAAGGCTGTCATCTTCCTCCCCACCTTTGGCCATCAGGTTTCCGTTACTATCAATAACCGAAACATTATTGGTCTTAAGGTCTGGAACCGCAGAGGCTACCAGAGACTGTATTGCCGCGATTTGCTGTCGCTCTATCGAAGCGCCGGACTGAATTCCGATAAATACGCTTGCAGAGGCGTCCTTTGTCTTCCGGCTAAAGCGCTCCCGCTCAGGCAAGGCAATAAGAACGCGCGCACTTCGCACGCTTTCAAGCGAGCTGATTGTCTTGGCGAGCTCGCCCTGTAAGGCGCGTAGCTGATTGATATTTTGAACAAAATTAGTTGTGCCAAAGCCGGACTGCTTGTCAAATATTTCATATCCCATTGATCCGCCGTTAGGCAAGCCAGCCGCGGCCAAAAGCATCCGCGCTCTACCGACATCATTGGAAGGAACCAATATACGGGAACCATCGGAAGAGATCTCATACTTTATCTCTGTTTCTTCCAGTTTAGCGGCAACCGCACCAGAGTCGGTAGGAGAAAGATCTGTATATAACAGCTTCATTTCCGGGGAAGATATCCGCATGGACAAAAAGACAAAAAATGTCAACAGCCCCAGGATGATAGCGCCCATAACACCTAAACGAGCAGCTCCCAATTGTTGTAGTGTCGCAACAAAGTTATTCACAGTATATATACCTTAATTTACACCTTATTATAAAAGCTGAGTCCTCCGGGAAGTCGGAAGATAAAACCACTATAACATAAAACCATCGCATAAGACGAGGGGGTGATTCGCGATTAATGCGCGAGGTTTAAACCCGTAAAATACGTCAGTTTTAATGCTCTGGCAAACCGAAAATGTACAGAGGAAAAAAGTCTTTTGGTTACAATAAGGAAGGGGTAGTATCTTATGTTTCTTTATCTGCGCACCAGAAATTTCTCTTCAATCTGGATTATTGATCAGGTTAATTTGGGCAATTAAAAGAAAAATAAATACGAATATATTCATAGCAACGTAAGAGGGGACAACGCTTTTTTAAAGTAATCCACCGAATTCATATCCCCGTTTTTCCTTTGTTTACTTGACTTTATGCAAAAATATATGTAACATGATAATAGGGTATTGTATCAACTCACCACTTGAAAGTATTTTGAGTGGGCGTTGACGTAAGAAAGGTTAGGGTGACGCTCATGATTGAGGCAGTCAATTCTACAGTAGCAAATGCGAGCACAGTGCGTGGTGTGGTGGGGCAGGTTGATTCCTCCTCTATTGCCTCCGTGGCTGCGGTTCTGCCCGCGGTGGGCAGCGAAGCAGCGCCAAGCGCTCCGCAAGCGCCTTTCGTGAGTCCGTTTATATCAGTCGACTTTAATTTCAACCGGCCGGTATTACAAATAAGGGACGCACAAACAGGCGCCGTAAAACAGCAATTCCCTACGGAAAGCCGTCTGGCTCAAATCGCAACCACGCAAACCCAGGTACGCGGAGCAGATACAGGACACAAAGCTGTCCAGTATGTGACAACGACACCTGCTCCCTCCGGAGAAAGCACGGTCGCGCAAACCAGTCAAATGGCGGTACAAACAGTGGATGTAACGACGGTGCAGGATGTGACCTCGACTCCAGCGTCCAATACAGCGTCTTCAACACCACAAGTGGCCGTAGCAGCGTTATCTGCAGCCGCCCAGTCCTCTGCGGCGGGCGCAGTTAGTGCGTTGGAATCGTCTGGCGTAACTGTGTACGCATAGTTGTAAGGCACGCTATCGCGCATTGAAATAATATGCAATTCATGGCGTGCTTTCATACGCCTTTTTCATTCCCCTGTATGCCTTTTTTTGCGCATTCCTCCACTTGCTTTAAGGGTCTCTGTTTTACATAATGCGAACTTCTAAAAGTTAAAATGTTCCTAGAAATAGTGCTATAAGAAGAGTGCCATAAGAGGGTAGAAAATGACTATAAAGGACAATAATAAGAGTAATAAAAGAGCCTAAGTATTTACATAATCCGTATGTGTTTAAGCGCATAAATACCTCTGGAAGAGTGCCATAAGAGAGTGGAAAATGACTTTAAAGGACAATAAAAAAGACAAAATAAAGGGCAAAAAAGATAAATAATGGATGTTTTCCATACAAAAAAATATAACCAATCGTCAATTTTTACCCCAAAATCGGCTAACCAATCGTCACCCCTTTTCTCAAAACGGCTAACCAATTGTCACCCTTTTTTTCAAATCGGCTAACCGATTGTTACCCGGTTTTCAAACACAGTTAACCGATCGTCAACCATTTTTCTTGCAATTTTTTCAAAATAAAAGTATCTTCAGATAAAATAGGATAGTAGTCCTAACTATTCTTGTCGTGATTTTTCAAAAATGAGGATCGGAAATCATCCGCCGAAATTGTTTTTACATAATACCGAAGCGCATATTATTTGAACATATAACATCGCGGCATATCATCCGAGCACAATATCCGAGCGCACAATATCGCGGCATAATATCGCGGCACAATATCCGAGCGCACAATATCGCGGCATAATATCGCGGCACAATATCCGAGCGAACAATATCGCGGCATAATATCCGGGCATAATATTCGAGCATAATATCCGGGAACAATATCCGGGAACAATATTCGAGCACATAACATATGGGCACAACATTCGGGCAAACAAAACCCGAATGCATAACATCCGAGCACACAATATCCGAGCACAATATCCGAGCGCACATAGATACCACCAGCCTAAGCCGGGGTTCTATGGCTACATCGACAGATCGCATAAGCAATCTGTCAATTACAGCGCTTGACGGCTCTGACCTCAAATCTTCATCCCCGCCCGCGCGCCTGCCCGGCGAAGCCCCAAGGGCGAGGAAGGGGAGCGGGGATCCTGCAAAACCTTCTCTAAAGTATCCGGATGCCCCGCACACGAAGCAACGCACCGCGTTGTTCGTTTTTTATAAAGCAGAAAAAGCTACGCTTTGCTTCTGTCGGGCATGACAGATTTGAGGAAGGCTAATTCATCCACGGCTAAAGCCGTGGCGTTCTATCTTCGACCACATAAACAACAGTAAAAGGAAAAAACTATGGAAGACCAAGAATACCCTTTAGTAGATAAACTACTAAAAGAAGAATATGAAAAATCAGACGGATTTATCAAAATCCCCATGGATGTTTTTAAAAACATGAAAACCGAGCTTTATATATTAAAAGCACAAAGCGGTCTTTACGATCTTACAGTTGCCAAAGATAAACAAAGATCTTCCTATCCTTTGGAAATCCGGGAAGCTATATCCGCCAGAAGTGAAAATCGGGTAAAACTCTTCAGGCAATACCGCAAAATATCCCAACGCGCTCTTGCCGAAAAAGTCGGCGTCAGCAAAACCATGATCTGCCACATTGAAAGCGGCAGACGGCAAGGCTCCAGTAGAACATTGCAAAGTATAGCAAACGCTTTGATGGTCGATTTGAATGATTTGATTTAAAGGGCGCTTGGGCTTCCCTAGACCAGTATAAAACAAGTATAACTATCAGGCCAGTATACTGTAATGCATCCGCCCGGTAGCAGGGTCGACGTACCAGTCCATGGTGCTGCTGTGAGTAATGATCGCGTTTTCCGCCTCGGGATCTATACCGCCCGAAGCGCGCGAGCCTCCATGATTTTCGTCCGGCTGGTTGCTTTCGCCGAATTTGTGACCGTCACTGGCAAGCTCGAAGCTCAGGTTTCCGCCTGCATCAAGACCGGCATCACTCATCGCGCGCTCAAGCATTTGCGCATCCCGCTGGAGCATGGCGTGCGTATCTGCCTTTTCCGCAGTAAGAACGATTTTTGTCATGTTGTCCTGATCGATGCTCATTTTGACTTCCACGCGCCCCAGCTCAGGCGGATCAAGCTGTAGCTTTATAGTCGTTGCCTCACCGTTTTTGATAGCTTTTTGCATGGTCATAGAGACAAGCTGCGTAGCCGGATGCGCATGACCGGCGTTTTGAGCCTGAGCGCCCGCGCTGCTCAAAGAGGTTTGCGCCGCCACTGACATCATTGCGGAACCAACGCCAATAGCGCCTTCCTGCGCGGCTATCACGGCGGCATCTCCGGCAGCTATCACGGCAGCACTTTGCCCTGAATTACTAGCCTGCAAGAAGCGATCACCGGCGCCATTAGCATTCGGAGCTTCTTTTTGCGACCTTGTCTTAACCGTATCATCACCGCTTACGCCATCCATTTTGGATCTGAGCGCGGCGGATTCTTCTTCCGGTGATTGATTATCTACATTATCGGCAATATCCGCACTATCCGCACCTAAATCGCGGGCAGGCACTTTATTATTCTGATTAGCAGCCGCCATCTCCGGCAACGGCGCTTCCACCATCGGAGAAGATACGGCCTGTAACGCAGAGCTGCCGCCATTGGCCTGAAGCTCCAAAGGCAGAGCCGAAGGATAGTGCTGAGCTATAAGCCCGATCAGCTCTTTTTGCTCCTCAAGGCTGATCTCGCTTGTAAGATAAGCGCCGATTTCCTCTTTGAGCATATCCAGCTCTTCGGAAGAAAGACCGGATAGAACCTCTCTTAAATCAGCGTCACCGCCATCTTGCATTTTTGTAATAACTGTTTGAAGAACGCTTTCGCCCACGCCCACGCCCACGCCGTCTGCGGCCAGATTTTCACCACTATCATCCATTTGCCCCAATATCATATTAAGCAAAGTCATGAGCGAACCCGCCTCCTGAGGGCTGAGCGCTTCTTCGCCTTCCGGGCTTAAAGCAAGAGCAATATCACTGTTATCCATGAGTGAAGAGCTTTGTGCTTCGCTGAAATCCTGCTCGCCTGAAAGGTTCATAATCGCACTGATAAGAGCTTGCAGCTTGTCACTTACCTTGGAAAATGTGTCGCTGACATCGGCGGGCGATATAATAAGCCGAACCGCATCGGCTTTTATAGCATCAGAACAACCACCCGAAATGGAAAGAGGGAAGTTCGAAGCGTCTGTAATAACTATGCTTTGCGGGGAGGAGGACGATGCCTGCGTTAATTCCAAAGAGCTTTGATCGCCGCTTGTTTGTGAAGCTTGAGCGTCTTGTGTTGCGGCTGCTTTAGTATCAGGCTTTGCTTCATTGGCACAGGCAGTTTTCCCTAAGGAATCGGAAGCCTTAACCGCATCATTGCCATTATTATTTTTATTATTATTATTCCTGCCCGCCGCCTTGTTAACGTCAGAGCCGCGATCTTCTTTTATATAATCAGCTTTCCTGCTTTTGTCTGATTTATCCGAGAGGTGATTCTCTTTTGCTGTATGAGGTTTTATGAAATCCGAAAACTTTTCATTGTCCGCCTGTTTTGAAGCACTCTTATTATAAGTCTTGTTATTAGTGTCCTTAAAAGCGGCAGACGCGGTGTAATCGCGTACATTTACACTAAAATTCAGATGTGACATCAGATTTTCATGTGACATTATTTGTTCCTGTTTTCTTTATCATACGGCTTATAATACGGCTTTATTAAACCCTTGTTCTTCAAGGAGTTACACGGTTTCACACAGGCCCGATGAAATAATTTTATTAGGGCAAGCACCCGACATTTCACCATTTTTGCTGTAGCATAATTTATTATTTTTTTGAGCCGCTCTTACAGCCGCATCGCGTAAAGTCTCTCCCATACGCTCTGTATAGCGCTTCATCCGCTTTATCATTTCCAGATTTTCTTGCGTGGTGTTGCTAAAACGCGCATGCATCTCATGTAGCTTTTTCTTTGTTGCAGCATCAATGTTGCCAAGCTCGTTTTTGCGCTCGATCATTTGCGTCATGACAGAGTAGTAATTTTGCGCAGCTTTAATTTTGCTGCTCTGCAAGGCTATAAAGCTGCTTGCATCCGGCGTTTTAAGAGCGTCAATTTCGGCGCAGTAGATTGTCTCTAAAACCTGCGCGGCGGCGATAACATCACCGATAGCGTGGTTTGTGTTACCGGATAGTGCCTTTGGGGTATAGTCTTGTTTATCCATGATTATTCTACAATCTCCTAAAAATGATAATTCGTTTTATTTAAGAAGCTCCGGAGCTTCTTTGTTCCAGTGTTGCCGCGCGCGTATATACATCATTGGAATTAGTGTTTGATGCATTGTTATTTACAGGGACGCGCTGCCCCATTTCCTGTGCAATAAATAACGCCGATTGGGTAGTCGCCTGAGTGCGTTGCTTAATGTCATCAATCAGGCGGTTATTGCGCTCGGTCAGATTTCTAAGCTCTGTCTGGGAAGCGTTGAGCTGCGCTATCAATGCGCGGTCTGCCATACGAAAAGCCCCGAGGCGCCCTCGGAATTCTTCCGAAGCCTGGGTATAGTAAAGGCCAAGAGCATCCTTCTCTTTTTGGGCATGGGCAAAACGCATATGATCGAGTGTAATCAGGCTTTCATGTTCTTCACGGGCGAGGTGCAGCAAATCCTGAGTAATAGCGATTAAGACTTCTACGGCACGATCGACATTACGCGGCAAAATGTTTTGCTGCGTATTTTGTATATTTTCTTCACCATGCTTCATGGAGGAGGTGCTCATATATTAGTGCTCCCTAATTTTCCTGTGATCCGGCTGTTGCCTGCGCCTGCAATTCAATCAGCTTGTTGGCGACCTGCGTTTGAATACCGGTAATATCCTGCGCCGCTATCGCTTTTCCGTACTCTTCAATCATCATCCCTCGGAAGATTTCCTCTCCCTTACCGCCGCCAAACATGCCTTCGGTTTCAATACCGTCAAACATCGGTTTAAGCATTTGCGCAATAAAGACCGCCTCAAATTCACGGGCGGCTGCCTCGATATCCCTGCGGTTTTTAAGCGCTTTAAGGTTTAGCGTATCTTCGACGCGTGCTTCTTTTTGTGCCTGCATAACCGAGAAGGTTGTTTCAGCAGAAGAGGCGGGCATTGTGCTGCCTGTTAATCCGGTCATTACATAACCTCGATTTCTGCCTGCAAGGCTCCGGCGGCTTTAATGGCCTGAAGAATAGTAATAACATCGCGCGGCTTCACGCCCAGTTGATTAAGTCCGGTGACAAGCTCTTGCAGCGTCACGCCTGTATCTAATATGGCAAGCTTCACATCATCGCCAACACTGGCAGAGATATCACTGCGTGGAACGGTTACAGTTTCACCCTGATCTGCAAAGGGGTTGGCTTGCGATACTTGAGGGGTTTCGCTGATTTTCAAGGTCAGGTTGCCCTGCGCGATAGCAACGCTGCTCACCCTTACATCGGCGCCCATAACGATCACGCCGGAGCGCTCGGATATCACCACGCGGGCAGGCTGATCGGGCTGTATGGGCAGTTGCTCGACATCTGTAATCAGATCAACAATAGTGCCGTCATATCCCGAAGGGCGGCGGAGCATCACACTGGCAGAGTTTTCTGCTCTGGCCAGATGCGTGTTGGTAAAGCCGTTGATAGCCTGAGCAATGCGGCGCGACGTTGTGAAATCCGGGTTGCGAAGGGCAAGGCGAATCTGTTGCAGCTCTTCAAGCTGGAAGTTAATTTCCCGCTCTACGATTGCGCCACTGGGGATACGCCCGGCTGTCGGGGTGTTCTGGGTTACGGAAGCCGCGTCACCCTCAACGGAGAAACCGGCTATATTAACTTCACCTTGCGCGACGGCGTAAACCTCGCCATCAGCAGCAATCAACGGCGTAACAAGCAGTGTCCCGCCCTGCAGGGACTTGGCATCACCAAACGCCGAAACATTAACATCAATCCTTGAACCCTGATTGGTAAAGGGGGGAAGCGTGCCTGTAACCATTACCGCAGCCACGTTACCCGTGTTTAAATTTTGTCCGCGTATATTAACGCCCAGACGCTCAAGCATCGCAATCAGGCTTTGCTCTGTGAAAGGGGAGTTGTTAATACCATCGCCCGTACCGTTCAAGCCAACAACCAGACCGTAACCGACGAGCTGGTTTTCCCGCACGCCTTCAATATCTACAATGTCTTTGATGCGTGAGGTCTTGGCGAATGCCGGTTGAAAGACACAGGTCAAACAAATCAAAAAGGAGAGAAGGCAAAGTCCGGTCATCACGAATGATTTATTAGCCCTTTTAAGCGCTAACCGGACAACATCATATGTGTAAGTATAATGCATATTTGCCAAACTCTCTTTTTAACTCAGATTTGTGTAATGTGTCTTTTGTGTGAGTACTTCTCTACTTTTACTTCTTTTGAGTTTTCAAGGAGAAACCTCTCCCTTCTTCTTGCGAAAGTCGTGCCAACCCGAAAAACCCTTGATTTCCGGCAGATATGGACGAAATCAGAGGAGTAAAGACGGGCTTTTAGGCAAAACTGTACAAGCAGGGCATAGGCATTTATGTATGCTAGGCAATTCTTACCGACTTGATCAAAGGGTACTCTGACGGTACAATGAGGGCGTATTATAAAGAATCAGTTAAGTACAATCTTTAAAGGATAAACTGATGAAAGTCGGCGAAACAAAAGGCTCAAACGGGGCTGCTAAAGCTAAAAAAACTTCCTCTTCGCAAGCAAGCGGAAAGGCTGATTTCAGCCAGTATGTCCATGGCGGAGTTTCCGAAGCTTCGGGCGCCGATGCAACACAATCAATCGCACAACTGGATGCTTTGCTCTCGGTGCAGGAAACCGAAGACCCTATGCAAAGAAGCGCACGCAAACGCGCTTATGTCCGCGCGGATGCAATTCTCAATAAACTTGAAGAAGTGCGTATGAAGATGCTGGGCGGAAATTTGACATTGGGGCATATGATAGATGTCGCAGATGTTGTGGCCTCCCACCGTGACAAGATTAACGATCCCCAACTTACGGCAATCATGGACGAGGTAGATTTGCGCGCACAGGTAGAAATCGCAAAAGTGCGCTTTGTGATGGATAGACCCTCTGCCTGAAGTCTCACCCGTTGCGGCGCAGCAATTACTCAATAAAAAATGAAAGATTTCTTTTACTTGTTTTTATTGCAAAACAACCTTATATTCTCCAGACTTTAAAATATTAAAGTGTACGTATGTGTTGAGATATGAACGGACGAGGATAAGTAAACATGGCAACACCAGATAGTGTAAGACTCCCACCAGATTATGATCCGGAAAAAGATACCGGTGAATTTATGAACCCGGTTATGAAGGAATATTTCCGCCGCCAGCTTATTGCCTGGAGAGAGGAACTGTTAAGAGAATCCGAGGCTACTATTCAGGACACGCTTCAGGGAACAGAACTCCAAAAGCCGGATCTGGCCGACCGCGCCTCCGCAGAAACAGACCACGCTTTGGAGTTGCGTACGCGCGATAGAGAGCGCAAACTGATTTCCAAAATCAACAGTACGCTGCGCAAAATTGATGAAGATGAGTACGGCTATTGTAAAGAAACGGGGGAGCCAATCGGCATCGCCCGCTTGAAGGCTCGTCCGATCGCATCACTTAGCATCGAAGCGCAAGAACGCCATGAACGCATGGAAAAAACACAACGCGACGCTTAATGCTTAAAGGGGAGAGGGCAACCGCCTCTTCCTGTTTGCCATGCCCATGCCCATGCCCGCGAAGAAGCGGCAATGACGCTGGGGCGGCGTGGTTATGATCCTAAAACGGGAAGATGATATCATATAGCTGATGGCCATAGCGGGTTTGCTGGACATCCGTCAACTGCCCCTCGCCACCATATATAATGCGAGCCTCGGCAATCTGATCGTAAGACACTGTATTTTGAACAGAAATATCCTCAGGCCGGATTACCCCGTCAATTTGCAGGACACGCTTTTCAAAATTAACCAAGACCTCCTGCTTGCCGTGAATCACCATGTTGCCATTAGGCAATAGCTGCGTGATTAACGCTGCCAGCCGCAGCTTTACCTCTTCATCACGCTCAATGCTTCCCGACCCTGAATGCGCCGAGTCAGATCCAAAATCGGCCAGACTATTGTTATTAACCGCCTGCGGTAAAATACGATCCAAAGATTTTTCCAGGCCGAACAAGCTCCCCATTGCCGCTGATTCGTTCGAGTTGCGGGAGTAGCTGCTGTCATTTTCCATCGTCGCTTCATCTTTGATATCAATCGTCACAGTAATAATATCGCCGATATTGCTGGCTCGCTGATCCTTAAAGAAGGTAACGCGGCTGCTTTCCCATAGGGAATTCTTTTCAGGAGCAGATGATTTTTGAGAAGGCATAGGCAGACTGATCGGCTGATACGCCGGATTAGTCATCGGATTAGAGATTTTCGCCATCTCCGGCGCCTGGCCGATTTTAGAGATTTTATCCGCTGTCGCACACCCGCCAAGCCCAAGTAGGGAGCTGCTTAGCAATCCCATTGCAGCCATACGCAAAAGCATGGAAGATCTGTTTGTTGTATTCATATTTGTACGCATTGTTAAAACCTCTATTTAAAAAAAGTAATTCTAGTATGTCGCAAGCTGCGCTTCGTTATTGCCGATAACAATGGCTTGCAGCGTTTGGTTGCTGGATGTGTTTAGCACGCGGATAGTGTCTCCCTTTGCGCCGTTTTCCAGAGCTTTAACCAGTGTGGTAATGTCCATCAAACTGTTTTTAAGTGACAAAGTTAAAAGCTGGCCTCTTTCAATAATCTTTGGAGCCACAATATCGGAATCCTTGACGGGGCGGCCTGCAACAATAACCCGCCGCGCAGTCATCCCGACCAGCTTTTGCGGATCGGCAACCATGTCTTTGCTAAAGTTTCGCTCGCGGATAGCAATCATCTCGATGTCACTATCCTTGATGACTCGCCCGTATTCGATATTCTCGGTCACGACCGGAACTTTAATAACAGAGAAAAGCTTGCCTTCTATCTGGAATTGACGGATCGGGTCAGCCGCAGAAGGAGCCGCGAGGCTAACGCTAAAATTCTGGCGCTCGGCATCGACTTTAATGCGCGTAATATCCAGACTGGCCGGAGCATCGGAAGGAAGGACAATCTTGTGATACCGAGCAGGGATGGAAAGCTCGTACTCGCCGTGAATGTCACTGTCATTAAGGGCGCTATGAATTGCTTCCTTGATCTTGTCGTAATCAATTATCGTGGCTTCCCGCCGTAAAACTACCTGCGTCATAACATCGTTCGGGCGCCATGGCAAATCCAGCGCAGAAGCAATGCGAAAGAGCGTACGTGCGTTAAGTATGATCTCTTCACCAGGCTGGGGAGCGCGCCCTAAAACGCGCTCTTCATCGCGGGGCAGGTCATAGAATATGTCCCCCAGCTTAATAGTGTCATCAGTGATTATGCTTTGCTCTTTAAGCCCAAGCGCAAAGGAAGAGGAGGCCACGCCCATGCATATAAGCAAAGCTCCGAACAATATAACCAATATCATTATTCTTTGTTTTTGCTGTTTCATAGCTGTTTTCATCCTCTTCTTAACTCACCTTGCTTAAAGCTTTAACCGCTTTGATGATCGGGTTTACCGCAGTTGCGTCAGAGCCTGAAGCATTTCGTCACTGGTCGATATGACGTTGGAATTCATCTCATATGCACGCTGGGCGGTGATTAGCTCTGTCATGGAGGAAACCACGTTCACATTGGATTTTTCCAGCGCTCCTTGCTCTAAAGTGCCGAACTGGTTTTGTCCCGGAGTACTTGTCGAAGGTGCTCCCGAAGCGTTGGTTTCCAGAAAAAAGTTGTTCCCTATAGCTTCAAGTCCGGCAGGGTTGGCAAAGTCTGCTAACTGTATCTGGCCAATAGTCTGGGTCGCCGCTTGCCCCGTAAAGGCAACAATCACTTCACCCTCGCCGTTAACGTCTATGCTGATAGCATCGGGGGGTATGCTGATCGAAGGAGCAACCGTATAGCCGTCAATCGTTACGATCTCGCCGTTTTCGTTAAGCTGGAACGAGCCGTCCCGCGTATAGGCGGTTGTCCCGTCCGGCATGTCAATCTGGAAAAAGCCATCGCCCTTGATCGCCAGATCCAGATCGTTATCAGTGACAAGAACGGTTCCTTGAGAGTGTACCCGGTACACACCGGCGGCTTTTGTCCCCAAGCCGACTTGCAGACCCGAAGGAAGTATCGTTCCCGAATCAGACGAACTGGAGCCGGGGCGGTTGATGTTCTGATAGAGCAGATCATGAAAAGCCGCACGGCTTTGCTTAAAGCCCGTAGTGGACATGTTGGCAATATTGTTTGAGATAACATCTACATTTAGCTGCTGCGCTAGCATTCCGGTTGCGCCAATATCAAGTGATCTCATAATGTTAACTCCTTATTTTAATAAATAACTTTAATTATTACTTCTAAATATTTGCTTATCTTAGGTTTTCGTAAGTTTCTGTATAGCCTCGCGCATACGTTCGTGCTCGCTGTTAAGAACTTTTTGCGTGGATTGGGAATTACGCAAAATCTCGATCATGCGTGTCATTTCTATAACGGGTTTCACGTTAGAGCCTTCAACAAAGCCCTGCGCTACAGTCGTGTTTTGAGCTTCTACACCGGCTTGTGGACATGTGTATGTATTGTGTCCGACAGGCTCCAGTAGCTGGACGTTCTCAAATTCGACAACGCCTATTTGTGATACGGGGCCGCTCTCATCGGATATAACGCCGTTCTCGTCAATGTTAATCTCTGTCGCGTCAGTAGGCAGAACAATTACCCCGCCATTGCCCATAACCGGCCTGTCGGTGGTGGTTACCAAAGTCCCGTCACTGCGTAAATGAAAGCTGCCATCGCGAGTGTATCCCGTTGATCCATCTGGCATTTGCACAGTAATAAAACCATTCCCCACAAGGGCAACGTCAAGATCATTCCCCGTCTGTGTAAGCGGGCCGGGGTCTGTCATTTGGTACTGGCCATAGTCCGAGACAAAGGATAGAGGATCACCATTAACCGGTTTGGAAACATATTCCTCAAAAACCGGATTTTGCGCTCTAAATCCCGCAGTATTCATGTTGGCAATATTGTTGGCAACAATATCCATGTTGGTTCTTAGAACCATTTGCCTTGATAAACCGAGGTAAATACTGTTTTCCATTTTCGTATAAAATCCCTGATAGCTAAATAATAAGAGCTGGATAATAAGGCTGGTGCTTTAAAAAAATTACACCACCACGTCGTTGGTAATGCAGAGATTGTGCCAAAGGAAAAACAGATTTACTTTCAATGGGTTATATATATAAGGCTGGCGAGCCGTAATCTTTGTAAGCAGGAACATTGCGTTTGTTGCCACAGCGCGGGGCGGTAAATATTTCCCCCTTGGGCAGACGCAGCTCTTCAAATATTCATGCATGTTGATATTTGTACATGTTGATATTTGTATAAGAGTGGTTAGACGAAGTCTCAACTTTGGTCTATACTGCACTTGCGAATTGTTTTTTGCGCATTTCTTGCAAAAACCCCAACCGGAACATTTTTATATATAGGCTTTTATGTCTGGTATTTAAGGAAGCGAATATGGCTGTTGACGAAGACGAAAGAGACGAAGAAGACACCGAAGAAGGCGCCGAAGGCGAAGGCGGTGAAGGCGGCGAAGGAAAGAAAAGCGGCAAGCTAAAGCTTATCTTGTTTATCCTTGCGCCTATAGTTCTTATCGGCGGGGGCGGTGCGGCGGCTTACTTCACAGGGGCTTTGGACTCCATGCTTGGCATAGAAAAGGCAGCCGATGGTGAAGAAGGCGCGGATGCAGCCGATGGCGGAGATCAGGCAAAAAAAGGTGATGGCCATGGCGGTGAGGGTGGCGCTCCGGCAGGAGAAGAGGCGTTTGTAGCTATTCCTCCAATGCTGGTTAACCTGAATACAGAAGACGGTACGCCGCGCTTTTTGCGTCTGGCGGTGCAGCTTGAGCTGGCAAACGGCAATGATCGTGAAGCGGTGATGGCTGTGTTACCACGGGTTATAGACCAGTTTCAGACCTATTTACGGGAGCTGCGCGTTCGGGATTTGCGTGGCTCTGCCGGAATATACCGGCTACAGGTGGAGCTTTTATGGCGCGTTAATCAGGCTGTGGAACCTATTGAAATCAAAGATGTTTTGTTTCAGGAAATTTTGATTCAATAATTAGATCCTGCCCCTGACAGGTTCTAACTCTGGTAACCATAAAAAAACGGCATGTTTTTTGCTTTTATCTTTTGGTATGATAGCTCTCATGTTGCTGTTATGCTGAAATATGCTGCAACGGGAAATGCGTTCAACTATACCATAACAAGGGCAAACAGCTTTTAAAGAGAACCTATAAGGCAGATCATGAGTGATTCGGACACAGAAGAACTATCGCAAATGAGCGAAGAAGAAAAAGCCATGATGGAGCAATGGGAGTCCATGGCTGATGACGACGACGCTGCCGCGGAAGGAGCCGACGCTGCCGCAGAAGTAGCCGACGCCGAAGGGGAAGATGAAGAAGCCGATGGGGACGACGGCTCTACCCGTATTTTAAATCAGGATGAAATCGACAGCCTTCTTGGCTTTGATGATGATATTGGCGGCGGAGAAACCTCCGGCGTTATGGCGCTTATAAACTCGGCAATGGTGAACTATGAACGTTTGCCAATGCTCGATATCGTGTTTGACCGCCTTGTTCGCCTTATGTCTACATCTTTGCGGAACCTGACCAGTGATAACGTGGATGTAAGTCTCGATCAGGTATCTACTGTGCGCTTTGGCGATTATATGAACTCTATTCCACTGCCTGCCATGCTCTCGGTTTTGAAGGCCGAAGAGTGGGATAATAACGGCTTGATGGTTACAGACAGCGCGCTTATCTATTCCGTTGTTGATGTGCTGCTCGGTGGCCGTAAAGGGGAGACTTCCATTCGTGTTGAAGGCCGCCCCTATACTACGATTGAAAGCAAATTGGTAGAGCGCATGGTTCACGTCGCACTGACAGACCTTTCATCAGCATTTGATCCGCTATCACCTGTTACATTCAACCTTGACCGTATGGAAACAAACCCGCGCTTTGCTACAATTACCCAGACGGGTAATGCTTGCGTGCTTGCGCGTTTGCGGATTGATATGGGTGAGCGCGGCGGGCGTATGGAAATTTTGATCCCCTATGCTACGCTGGAGCCGATTCGCGCGCTCTTGCTCCAGCAATTCATGGGAGAGAAATTTGGCCGCGACTCGATTTGGGAAAACCACCTGACACAGGAGCTATATAAAACAGACGTACAGTTGCAGGCTGTTTTGGGCGAGGTCGCAGTGCCGCTAGGTGAAATGCTTGCATGGGAACCCGGAGATCAGGTTGTCTTTAACACGACTTCAAGTGATTATCTGGAGCTGCGTTGTGGCGATTTCCCGATGTTCAGAGGCCCGTCCGGCCAGCGGCAAGGGCATATAGCCGTCAAAATTGAGGAGTATATAGAGCCTGAAGAAAGCGATGAGTAATAATGAGTAACGATTTGGTGAGTTTGCTGCTTGATGTTGTTATATTAATTTTTCTGGGTGCAACGATTGTTTTTGTATATCGCTTAACTCGGGGGCTGGAAGATTTCAAAAGACATCGGCGGGAATTCGACAGTGTCATAGCAAACCTGCTGGCCAGTATAGATCAGGCCGACCACTCTGTACGTACTCTAAAAAAGGTCAGCGCGGAAGAAGCAGGCCGTTTGGAAAACTCTGTATCACAGGCAAATGCTCTTTGCGAGGAGCTGCGAATTATTACCGAGGCCGGGGAAAGCATGGCCAAGCGTCTGGAAAAACTCGCAGAGACAAACCGCAAGATTGTCCAGCCTTCCCAAGGCGCTATCTTTTCAAGAAAACCAAAGGAAAGAGATGATGCATACGGCACACGCTCTGGCCGTGATGAGGCTTCGGACAAAATCAGCTCACCGGTTCATCGTGACAAAGAAGGAACAAAAAAATCAAAAAGTTACGGTTCAACACTTAAACAGGTCAAAAAAGATGATGAACAAAATCAACAGGACTTGCCGTCTTTCATGATTAAAGATACGGAATATGAAGGCTCGGACACAACAGAGGGCAGTAGCCCTGTCCCCAAAAAGTTACGAAGTCAGGCAGAACAGGAATTGCTTGATGCACTGCGTACCACGCGAAAAAATATATCGGATAAATAAACAGGGTCATAAACCCTGATAAAACATTTGTACCCTCAGGAATGCCAGCACAATGATAAGCTACTCAAAAATTTTGCCATTGTTGATAATTGTCGCAATGATCTCGTTCTCGGTGCGCCTTACCGAAGTAATCACCGGAATGTCAAATCTGTCTGCTAGCGCATACGCTAAAGATGCTGCGCAAGAACAAGAACCGGTTGCCGAGGCTCAAAAGAGCAATGAAAATAGCGCCGCCCCGGAACAAATCGAAGGCGAAGATGCCCAATCGCCGAAATGGCGCGATGCCAGTGACTCTAATCTGGATGTTGAAGGTATCAAACTCGAAATGTTTGAAGATCTATCCAATCGCCGCGACCGTCTGGAAAAACTGGAAAAAGCATTGCAGATTCGGGAGGCTTTACTCTCCGCCGCCGAAAAAGAACTGGATCGCAAAATATCAGAGCTGGACACGCTGCGTAACGAGATAAAAGGACTTTTGGAAGAGCAGGGAGGGCAAGAGGCCGAGCGCATAGACTCCCTTGTTAAGATATACGAGGGTATGAAACCAAAAGACGCCGCGCGTATATTCGATACTTTGGATATTGATGTGCTGGTGCGCGTTATGGCGAAAATGTCGGAACGAAAGGTTGCTCCGGTTCTGGCAGCCATGAATGCAGAACGCGCACGAACAGTGACAATAATGCTGGCCGAAGAAAAAACTCTGCCGGTTATAGAGTGATGTTCTTCCTCCCCTGTCGTCGTGAGCCGCCGCAGGCTGCAATGACAAGGGGGTATTGTAACATTTACCCTTTGTGTCCGGCAGGCAATGCGCTAGAATCCTGAAAGTGTGCTTACGAATCGTTAACTTTTAACAGGCATAATGACTTTTTTAAAACAGGTTGGAAGCACCCGACCAGAGGTCTGCACTTATTGGTTATCTGCTGCGTATAATATTTTCGATGTAATGTTTATTTACTTTATGTTTATTTAACCATTACTTCGCAACTGATTTAAGGAGAGAAAAACAGTGGCTGTAGATAAGAATATGAATGTATTAATCGTTGATGATTACACAACGATGCTAAGAATTATAAAAAACCTCCTCAAGCAACTTGGCTTTGATAATGTTGATGAAGCAACGGACGGTACAATGGCTCTGGAAAAAATTAAAGCCAAGCCGTACGGCCTTGTTATATCTGACTGGAATATGGAACCAATGACGGGTTATGAGTTTCTCAAACAGATCCGTGCATCCAGTGAGCCATATAAAACAGTGCCATTTATAATGATAACAGCAGAAAGCAAAACCGAAAACGTTATCGCGGCAAAGCAAGCCGGAGTTAACAATTATATCGTTAAGCCGTTCAATGCGGAAACACTTAAGAATAAAATTGCCGCAGTGTTAGGTGACTTTTAAAACCCCTAGAGTAAATCGAAAGAAATTATAATGACTATCGGAGAAGAACCATTGGACAAGCAAACAACAGAGAATAAGAAGGCAAAGATCGTTAAGATTATCTCTTCGGTTATCGACAAGGTCGACCAGAATAAGCAGGTCTCTCTTAATTCGATTATGCTCCAGCTCAGGGATCTGTTGGTAGTTATTGAAGAAATGCGCTATGAGGTTAGCACGCTTTCTCCTCAAGAGATTAAAGGCAAACATATTGCAGGCGCAACAGATGAGCTGGACGCGATCGTCGATGCTACTTCCGAGGCAACAAGCGTCATTATGGACGCGTGCGAAAAAATACAGGAAAAAGCTTCCGGCATAGGCGGAGAAGAAGCCGACGCCATCAATGAAGAGGTTATGAAAGTATATGAGGCCTGCTCTTTTCAGGATATCACTGGCCAGCGCATCTCGAAAGTAGTCAGAACTTTCCACGCTATAGAAACAAAAATTGACAATCTGGTGTCTGTGCTTGGAATAAAAGTCAAGGATTATATAGACGAAGGGGACGACAGGGAAGGCGATGATCGCCTTATGAACGGGCCGCAATTACCACCAGAGGCAATCTCTCAGGAAGATATCGACAAGCTGCTGGCCGAACTTGACGAAGCCGATTGATATCAGGGGGGCGGCATTGTTCGAAGACAAGGGTCTTTTACAAGAAACATCATGGCAAACCAGTTTTTATCACTATCTTTGTTTTTAATGCTGCTCTCGTTTTTTATCGTGTTGAACAGCATGTCTACATTTGAAGAAGATGTAGCGGTTCCGGCAGTGTTGAACAGTTTGAATCTGGCGTTCTCTGGCCGTGATAACAAGTTGCCGGAGGGGTATGTAAACATAGGCCCTTCTGCGGTTCCCTCCGATCATGAAAATGGCGGCGGTGAAGGCGATACGCTGGAAACCCTTGAAGGGTTGTTTAACGCCCACCTGGCAGGGTTTCAGACAAAGCGTAACCGGTTGGGAACAGTACTGCATTCCAGCCTTCCCATAAAAGATTTCGAAAAGGCAATAAAAGAATCAAGCTTTGGCGCTCCGCAAGGGGGAGAGGCTGATCCCGCCACCTTCTCACAAACTATGATTACCCTGCTGCGCTCGGCAGAAAAGGGCAACCCTTACCGCATAGACATGGTCTATAATCAGGAAATAGATCCAACGCTTATGCTTCGGGGCGCGCCGGACAGCTTCCAAAAGGCTCTGATCAGGGTAAGCGCACTGGCAGGCGATCTCGAACGTAAGGGAATGCCGAAAAAAATGATGAGCGTTGGTCTGGCAAAAGGTAAGCCGGGCATAGTAGACGTGTATTTTTATCGCTATAAACCGCTGGCTGTTCCCGATGATATCAGGAGAATGCAAGAGGAAGAAGCAGACAAAAAAGCTCAAGAGCAAACGAATACAGAAAATGAATCAGGTGCTTTTGATGAAGCTGATCCGCAAGAAGAAGCACGTTAAGAGGAAAGACGTTAAAAGACGTACGGAAAGAATATAAGGCATGGCCGCGCAGGATGATATTTTTGGTGAATTGAACAAGGCTGAAGCCAGACAGGCTGAGGAGGCTGAAAAGGCTGCCGCACAGGAGCTTCAAGAGGCCGAGGAAAACGAAAATGCGGATAAAAAGATTCAGGAAAAAGAGCGGCAAATAGATGAATCCGAATCCATTGTAAGGAAAAAGGCCAGCGACGATAGCTCGCATGTCCCGCTCTGGCTTATTACATTCACAGACGTTATGGCTTTGATGCTGACCTTTTTTGTTCTCCTTTATTCCATGTCTTCCACGCAAGAAGAAAAATGGAAGCAAATGTCAAAGGGGTTGTCGCAAAAGCTCAATGCTTTTAATGCAGAAAATTTTAAATCGGGAAGTCAGGACGTCATAAGTCTGGATAAAATCAGCACCTCGCGGGCGCTTAATGTCGGGTATGTAAAGGTCGTTTTAGGGCGCCTTCTGGCTCATAAACAGCTCGATGACGTCATGCTGATTGAGAATGAAAAAAGGCTCATTTTGTCGTTGCCCTCGGATCTCCTTTTCCAAAGCGGACAAACAGAAATTGGTGATGAAGGCCGTCAGGCGCTGTTTGAGCTGGGCGGAGTTCTAACCCGCATGAAAAACCGTATTGAGGTAGTAGGGCACAGCGACCCCCGTCCGATTACCAACACTGAAAAAGCGCAATACAAGACTAACTGGCAGCTCTCACTGGCTCGCGCAACCGAAGTTGCAAGAGTGCTAAAAGACGTCGGATATGACCGCGATATTATTGTACGGGGCTTGTCCAGCGCGCGTTATGATGAATTGCCCGAACAAATATCACAAGACGAACGCTATGCTTTATCGCGGCGCGTTGATATCGTAATTATGAATGATGGCGGATATCGCCTGAATGCCTTTGATATGTAGTCGTGCGAGGGACGGGGAATGGGGTTTTTTGCTGGATTGATAACTAAAGCTATGGCATGCTAAAACCATGAAAAGAGTCCTCTTTTTCGTATCTTTATGTTTGTCTCTTACGTTGGTTGCTTCACTTTGCGTTGCCCAAAGCAGGGTTTCATTGCGCACAGGAATGCACAAGGAATACGTACGCCTTGTTTTTGGCTGGCCTTCAAAGGCGGGATACACGCTGGAGCGAGAAGATGGCGGTATAGTCAATATCCGCTTTGATAAGGCGGGCGCGCTCGATCTGGATAATGCGGATTTTGAAGGTATTCCGGGAACAAGCGAGATTGAGGAAATATCTCAAAACCCTTTAAGCGTAAGAATAAAAATTCCCGAAGGCACGGATTTGCGGGATTTTTCTATCGGAAAAAGGGTGATCGTCGATTTGTATTTGCCAAAAGCTGCACTTGATATTAGCAGGGAAACCAAGGCCAATGCAGAGGATAAAGCCGAAGAAAAGCCAGCCGCTCTTGCTGCCGCGCCCACTCCTGCTCCCAAGCCCAAGCCTGAAGCCAAACCCGAAGCCAAGCCTAAGCCAGAAGCTAAGCCCAAGCCAGAGCCTAAGGCCTCTCCACCGCCCGCCATAGCGCTGGTTCCTGAAAATTTAGCAGAAGCAAATAAAAACATAAATCAGGCAAAAGCTCAGGAAAATAAAGCTAGCCCGCGTACCGAATATTCCACGGCAGTGAAAAAAGCAATCGAGGAAAAACACCATATTGTCTCGGTTCGTGGCACACAAGGAATGTCCGTGGCTGTCTTTGTCGAAGGAGATTACCTGTGGATGGTGGTCATCGGGGGCAGCTCTTTTTCTCATCCGACTTTGCTAAGCCCCACGCCGGAAATTTTCTCGGAAATAGTCCCCGTATACCAGGATGTGTTTGATGTGTATCGCATGCGCTTGCCCGAAAACAACAAAGATTTGTCCGTAAAAGTTATCGGCGGCGCTTTGGCCTGGGACATTGTTATCGGCGATAAAATCCGGCACGCAAAAGCGGTAGAGCCTGTTCGTATGGTGGATACAACTAACGGCATACGCGGCGGCAAGATCGTTTGGCCGTTTGAATTTCTGGGCGATATTGTCGAAATTCTGGAGCCGGAAACGGGAAGCAAGCTCTTCGTTGTAACCGTTCAGAACTCAGCGCAGCTTAGCGGGCCTAAAAGTCATTTCGTTGATTTTGATGTCCTTAATTCACCAGTTGGTATGGTCGTTCGTCCCAAAGTAGATGATCTGGTCGTTGAAAAAACAACAAGGGGCATAGAGATATCAAGACCCGATATAGGCCTTACAGTGGGTTTACCAAAAGATATCGAAGCCGCTTATTTGTTTAATGCCAGCCAAAAAGAACGCAGCTTATCGAAAAAAGAGCAGGAGTTCAGGGAAGGCCTGCTTTTCCAGTTTGATGATTGGAAGCTCGGCTCCGCGAAGGATATAGGGCGATATGAGATGGTATTGCTCTCGGCCATGAATTCGCAGAATGAAACCCGCCTTGTGCAGGAGTTTTTAAAGCTGGGGAAGATGTTTTTGGCTCACGGCTATGCCGCGGAAGCTCTGGGCTATTTTGATTACGCCATCAGCCTTTTACCGGCACTTGGAGCCAGCTCGGAATTCAGGGCTATGCGCGGGGCTGCCAAAGCACTGGACTGGAAGAGCGAGGAAGCTTTGGCCGACTTCATGTTCAAGGAGCTGCAAAATAACGATGAAATAAAGCTATGGCGGTCATTTGTACTGGCCGAGTTGGAAGACTGGCAGCAAGCCGCAGAAATATTGCCGGATGAAATTACCGCTGTGTTTACGTATCCGGATAAAATAGCCCTGCGGATAGCCCTTGTCCTGACAGAAGTTATCCTGCGGGACGGCAAGGCAGAGCGCGCCGAAGAGATTATTGATTATATCGCTAAAAAGAGAAATCAATTAACTCCACCAATGCTAGCGGCTCTGGAATATCTTGAAGGAGAAGCCGCCCGCCAGCGGGGAGAGACAGAAGAAACCAAACGCCTTTGGGAAGCGCTAACAAAAAGCAGCGACGATCTTTATCGCACAAAAGCCGGTCTGGCTCTAACCATGCTGCTTGCAAAAGAAGGCGAGATCAACAACGATCAAAAAATAGACCAGTTGGAAAGACTGCGCTATGCATGGCGCGGCGATGGTCTGGAAGCTCAGGTTAAATACTGGCTCGGCGACGCATACTTCAAAGACAGGAAATATATCAAAGGCCTGTCCATTATGCGCGAGGCCGCTACGATTGCAAAAGATACAAAAGTTCTGGCCGATCGTATAGCTGACGATATGGCCAACACCTTTACCAATATGTATCTTACCGATGAGATCAAGAACGTATCGGCACTTGACGCAGTTGCC
The DNA here is from genome assembly GCA_018399685.1 of Alphaproteobacteria bacterium. Lineage (GTDB taxonomy): Bacteria > Pseudomonadota > Alphaproteobacteria > Micavibrionales > Micavibrionaceae > UBA1672. Next base: position 36,148 of record JAGYOK010000016.1, read on the forward strand.
GTTTACGACCAGTTCAAGGAGCTTACCCCCGTTGATGAGAGGGGGGATAAGCTTGTACAGCGTCTGGCCGAACATCTTGTACGCAACGATTTGCTGGGCAGAGCCGCTGATTTGCTGCGCTATCAGGTTGACCACCGCCTTGAGGGGCAGGAAAAGCTGCGCATTGCTATCCGCTTGGCAGCAATAGAGCTGTTGGACAAAACACCGCAAAAAGCGTTTGATACGCTGGCAAAAGCACAAAAGGTAATCAAGCGCATTTCCGATAAAGAAGAAATACGCAAGCGCCAGCGCGAGATTGATCTGCTGAAAATACGGGCATACTCACAAAACGGCGAATATAATAAAGCCTTGTCCTTAATAGAAAAGTTGCCAATGGACGAGATGGTCAACCGTTTGCGCGTTGATATCGCATGGAAAGCTGGCTATTGGGACATCGCCGCCGCAGCGCTTAAAGAAGTGCTGATTGATCAGGAGATAGATCTTGATAAAGGCTTAACCCCCGTGCAAGTCGATCTTATTTTAAACCGGGCCATAGCCCTGAGCTTGAATGACGACCGGATTGCTCTTGCCAATATGCGGGAGAAATACAGCAAACAGATGCTGAAGGCCAGCAAAGACAAGGCGCGACAGTTCGAGCTTATCACGCGCAAACAGCGCTCCGCAGTGCTCGATGATCGTGAGGCTCTTATGTCTGCTGTATCGGAAGTTGATCTGTTTCAGGGATTTTTGGAGAGCTATCGCAATTTGCAGGGCGAATAATTTAAGCCGCTAGCCAACGCCAAAGCTCTGAACCAGTGATCCAGATATCAAATACCAGCCATCCACCAGAACAAAAAACACAATCTTGAACGGCAGGGATATAGTCACCGGCGGCAGCATCATCATACCCATAGACATAAGAATAGAAGCTGTCACAAGGTCAATAATCAAAAACGGTAAAAACAGCATAAAGCCAATTTCGAAAGCCCGCCGCAGCTCGGATATCATGAAAGAGGGGATAACAATTTGCAAAGGCACATCCATCACCTCGTCATAAGGGCCGGTTTCACTTAGATCAATAAACAAGGTCAGATCATCATCCCGAACATGATTAAGCATGAATTCCTTGAACGGGGTTGTCCCCCTCTCAAAAGCTTCGATTTCCGTGATCTCTTCATTAATCAAAGGCAATACGCCTTCTTCATATGCGCTGTAAAGCGTGGGAGACATAATGAAAAATGTCAAAAACAGCGCCAGCGATATGATAACAGAGTTAGGCGGCGTTTGCTGCACCCCAAGAGCCGTCCGCAAGAATGACAACACAACGACGATTCGCGTAAACGAAGTCATCATAACTAAAATAGAAGGCGCGAGCGATAGAACGCTCATTAATGCAACAATCTGGATAATGCGCCCGCTTACCGTGCCGCCGCCATCGCCATCGGTTCCAAGATCAATGGAAATATTTTGCGCCAGAGCAGGAGTATTGAATATCACGGTCATTGCGAGGAGCACTAGCGACGCGGCAATCCACGTTAACCGTGTGTGTAATTGATTGCTTCGCTTGCGCGCGCAATGACAAGAAGTGCCGTTATTTGTAATTGGTCTGGCTTGCATAAACTCATCCTAACCTAATGAGAGCCGCTAGCTTAATAGCCTTCATCAGCTTTTAGGGATTCGTCCACAGATGGAATGGGAATATCGGATTTTATAAGCGTTTCTCCAGTGGCACCTAAAACAACCAGATGCTGCTTATCATCGCATTCCAGCAAAACCAAACGCCGCCGCGCATCCAGCGGCAGGCTTTCGACAAGCCTTAGGCGCCTCTTGCTATTGCGCAAGGAGGGGCTTTTTTCTGCCAGTCCCAGCTTTTTAAGCAACAAAGCCAGCCCGCCCATAAGGCTGAGCACAATTACAAGCGCAATGACAAGCCTTAGAAATTGGGGCAATTCAGGTGATATAACAGTATCCATAAAGCGCGTGTCCTGATGTCTTTAAGATTTATACTTACTCTTGAGAATTATCATCATTAACAATACTGTCAAAGGGGTTTTTCTGACCATTAGCCCGATAGACATAGTACAAAATTTCCCCTACAGCCATGAAAGCCTCGGTAGGAATAGGGCTGTCAATCTCGATAGAAGCCAATAATTCCGCCAGATTGCTGTCCTCACGAACATCAATATTGTTCTCATAGGCAAGCTGCAAAATTTTCTCGGCCATATGCCCCCGTCCGGCAGCCGCAAGTCTGGGCACTTTTTTCCCGCCTTCAGAACCTTTTAAGGCCACAGCAGTCTTTTTATCAGGAATTTTCTTTATATTTAAAGAGTTTGGCTCTTCTTCAATTCCGTCATTAAATCCGTCATTCTGGTTATTGGTCATTGGCACGCTTCCTGCATTGTTATTGGAAGGATGCAATTTTAGGACAAAAACCCATGACAATACAAGATATAGGTCTTTTTCAGGCATTAGGCGCAAAAATGGATTATCTGAACCAGCGTCAGGGCGTCATTGCGCAAAACGTAGCTAATGCCGACACACCGGGCTATAAGCCAAAAGACCTCACACCGGTAGATTTTTCCTCCATGCTAGGGTCTGTAAGTGCCGGAAGCGGCATATCAATGTCTTCAGTAAACATTAATAAAACCGACGAACAGCACTTGGGTCTGGCAGGAGCAGGGAACGTGGACGCCAAGGCTCGCGCACAAAAGGATACTTACGAAGTGGCTCCCGCAGGCAATGCAGTTGTTATTGAAGAACAACTCGTCAATTCATCACAAAATATGATGGATTACTCTTTGATGCTTAATATTTATCAAAAGCAGGTCGGCATGCTCCGAACAGCGCTTGGCGGTAGATCATAAAGCAGGTTTAAGTAAAGAATAAGAATTAAAGACAGCATAGGATTAGGACAAATGACAGATATTATGAATGCATTGATTGTCTCCGCAAACGGAATGCGCGCTCAAGGAACACGTATTCGTGTAATCTCCGAGAACGTAGCTAATGCCGAAACAACAGGCTTAACGCCGGGCGCAGACCCTTATACCCGCCAGACTATCAGCTTCAAAAACGAGATGGATCGCAAGCTGGGCATCTCTTTGGTCGAAGTAGGGGATATCGGCAAGGATAATAAAACTCCGTTTCCTACGGAATATAAACCCGACCATCCGGCAGCCGATGAGAATGGTTACGTAAAGATGCCAAACGTAAATACAATGATAGAGACTATGGATATTCGTGAAGCGCAGCGCTCATACGAAGCTAACCTTGGTATCCTTGAACAATCCAGAGGAATGATTTCCAAAACAATCGATTTGCTTAGCTCGTAAAGCCGCGTTAGAATAAACTGGAGTTAAAGTGAAAGGGCTTAAACAATGCCGGTAAACGGAATTAACCCAAATGCAGCGATAGGCGCTTATCAAAATATGCAGCGCATAAGCGGCGGTGGCGGCGAAGTTATTAACTCTGCCCAAGGGACAAATCCTGCGGGAATTGCCAATCCTGCCGCCAGCATCGGTGAGAGCAAGGGCGTGTCTTTTTCCGACTTTCTCGAAAGCAAGATTGAAAAATCCGTTGATACCTTGAAGCATGGCGAGGAAATGTCCGCAAGAGCGGTGAGCGGCGACGCCAATCTGACCGAGGTTGTTCAGGCCGTGACTAATGCCGAAGTAACTCTGCAAACGCTTGTGGCCGTTCGTGATAAAATGATCTCCGCATATCAGGAAATCATAAGGATGCAGATATAATTTTCCCTATTTAATATATCCTGACCCTAATGCAATCCAGCAGATGTTAAGTATTTTTGCTGGATAAGGCATTAAGGAATTACAATTCCCTGTTCCAACGACTCGGATCTCTTGCTAGGCTGTCCCCTATGAATGAGACCGAGATCATAGAAATTACCAAGCAAGCACTTATGCTGACAGTACAGATCAGTCTGCCGGTCATGATGGTTGGATTGCTGGTCGGTGTGTCAATTGCTCTTGTTCAGGCATTGACGCAGGTACAGGAAATTACTCTGGTATTCGTGCCGAAAATCGTTGCAATATTTGTCTCTCTTATTTTCTTTTTGCCGTGGATGGCCAATATCTTGATTGTCTTTACACAGTCTTTGGCAGACCGGATAGTATCAGGCGGATAAAAAGCCGGAGATTTTTTAAAGGAACCGGAGATAAAAAGGTTAAAGCATCATGCAAAGTGTGCTTGAAGAATTTCTCGCCAGCGGTGTTCTGGCCTTTATGCTGACCTTTATGCGCATTGGTACAGCCGCGATGATTATGCCGGGAATAGGGGATTCGTTTGTCACCTCCCGCGTTCGTCTGCATATAGCATTGATGCTCTCGCTTGTCCTTACGCCGGTTGTAATGCCGTATATGCCTTCGCCAATGCCACAGCTATTTGCTCTTGTAGCGATGATCGTAACTGAAATGATTATCGGGTTGTTGATCGGGACTATCGCGCGGGTCTTCGTGGTAGCGCTTGATACGGCAGGTATGGTGGTTTCCGCGCAATCAGGCCTTGCCAATGCGCAAGTGTTCAACCCCACCGAAGCGACGCAAGGCTCTATCATTGGTTCGTTGTTTACAGTAACAGCAGCAGTGCTGATTTTTGCAACTAATTTGCACCATTTGCTGATTATGGGGTTTGTCGAGAGCTATCAGCTTTTCCCTGTGGGAGTTATACCCGACGTCGGGGAAATGGCTGAATTAATGACAAAAGCCGTAGCAGGGAGCTTTAACATAGGCGTAAAGCTGGCCTCACCTTTTATCGTAATGACAATGCTTATATATGTGGGCATGGGCGTGCTTTCCCGCCTGATGCCCCAGCTTCAGGTTTTTCTCGTTGTTCTTCCGCTGCAAATATTGATGGCCATAGTTTTGCTTGCATTTATGTTTGCTGTAATAATGAGCGCATGGCTCAGCCACTATCAATCCGCATTGATGTTTTTCTTCTCGGGTTCGGGATAGGGCAAAGGGGCGCAAATGTCAGAAGAAAACACCGACGAATCCCAGAAAACCGAAGAACCCACCCCCAAAAAGCTGGAGGAGGCTCGCAAGCGCGGGCAAATAGCGCTCTCACGCGAGGTTAATAACTGGGTTATGCTTTTCGCAGGAACAGTGCTGGTCATGGCTCTGGCAAGCTCTACCTTTTCCCAGCTTAAAGACATGATGACAGTTTATATCGCGCAGGCACATGATCTGCCGGGCGTGCCGGGCGGATTGGGTGTTGTGTTAGGAGGAGCGCTCAAGAAGACTTTTACGATAATGATGCTGCCCTTTTTGTTTTTGATGATGGCTGCTTTCTTTGGGCCTTTTTTGCAGGTAGGGCCTTTATTCGCTCCCGAAGTTATAAAGCCTGACATCAAAAAGATTTCACCGATTAAAGGCTTTTCAAGGCTCTTTTCCATGCGCTCAATCGTTGAGTTTGCCAAAAGCGTTTTTAAACTGCTTATAGTGGGCACCGTCGCTTTTATAATCATTTACCCGTATTTCGATAAGTTCGAGCATATGGTTGATATGCCGCTTTTCATGGTCATGGAAGAGTTGAGATATCTCGTTGTGCGGATGCTTGTGGGAATTTTGATCGTGCTGTCTGTTATCGCCGGAGTCGATATGGTTTATCAGCGCTATGAATATAATAAAAAGATGCGCATGAGCCGTCAGGAAGTGCGGGATGAATATAAACAATCCGAGGGTGACCCCCACATTAAAGGAAGGCTGCGACAGCTTCGTATGGAGCGCGCACGCCGCCGAATGATGCAGGCAGTCCCCACCGCCGACGTGGTGATTACCAACCCGACGCACTATTCCATTGCACTTAAATATGATCTGGAAGTCTCGCCTGCTCCAATCGTTGTCGCAAAGGGAATCGATGAAGTAGCGCTGCGCATCCGTGAGATTGCCAAGGAAAATGATGTAATCTTGTATGAAGATAAACCACTTGCGCGAGCTTTGTATGACCTTGTTGAGATCGACGAGATGATCCCGACCGAGTACTTTAAAGCCGTGGCCGAAGTTATTTCCTATGTCTTTAAGCTTAGGGCCAGGCCCTATTAATTATATCCATTCTGCGCCTGTCA
>JAGYOK010000017.1 GCA_018399685.1 Alphaproteobacteria bacterium
GGAACTTGTTTTGTCTTATTTCTAATCGAAACTACTATATATCTTCTATTTTTTCATATTTTGACATTTTTTTGCCTTTTGACATTTTTTCATGTTTTGACATTTTTTTGTCTTTGCAACATTTCTTGTCTTTGTCGAAAGTCGTGTACTGGGCTACTCCGTCAATATTATTATCTACAGCCACACCACCCGCCTGAGCTATTCCGGTGAATGCCAGTGCAGAAGTTGCAAGTACTGCTGCGTGTAAAATACTCTTTTTCATTTTGAGCCTCCATATATTTGTCATGTTTTTTCATTTTGTTTTCGAAGGGCTATATTAAAATAGTACCGTCTATGTACTGTAATTCGGCGGCTTATCAAAAATAGTTACATTATAGCTGATTGCTTAATAGCTATTTGGTTGGGTTCGGGGATCTATAGGGGATCTATATAAGTAGCTTTATTGTTTAAAAACTGAATCAAGAACCGGGATATCTTCCATGATAATCTGGTGATCTGACATGGAGACACTGCCATTGGGCTTAACAAATACCTGTATGCCAAATAAAGCATCTTTGAGCATCATGAACGCGTTTATCGTAAATGACCCATCAGGTCTTTTTTCTCCACGCTCCAGAGGGCTTAATGCCTGATTGAGAGAACGTTTAATTTCCGCAGAAGGCTCTTCTTTCCAGCGAATATGATCCGCCGTTTCGCAAATAATAAAGCGGCCATGACGGCCTTTAACGTGGCCAAAATAAAAACGTACATATTCTAAAATATTTTCATCGTTAAGGTTTATAGGTGCTTCTGCGTTAATTTTTTGAATAGTTTTATAGCTCCAGTCTATGACTGTGAAATCCATTGTATTGTTTTTTTGAAAAACAAAGCGCTCTAGCGGCGGATTAGTCGCATGATCTGCAACATGTAAAAAACGAAAATTCGGATAAAAAGGAAGATTTATGGCCAGAATAGTCGTTTCAAGCGGATCAAATATTGACCCGTCGATCTGGTTGTTAAGAACATCGATAATAGATGCTATTTCTTCTATTTCCAGCTTGGTGTAGGCTTCATCAAACATATTTAGTTATTCTTCCTGATCTATAATTTTTTATGGGAATGATTCGTTTTTGCAGTGCGCGATCGACACAGTGTGACCGTTTTATGTCTAAAAATCAAGATATGACAAAGGGAAAACCCTGTGCGCGAATCCGGAAATGATTCATGTATAGATCGTTGGATTAAGTTACCCATATTTCATCCATATGATTTGGGTATGAGTCACTCCCGTTGAAAAACTTTTTTAAATGAAAAAATGAAAAATGACTCGACAATATGCGACTCGCTGATGATGTTTTGATCTGAGGTTTTTGGAGGGTGTTAGCGAATCTGTGCGCAAATTTGCATCCCCGTAATTCACAGGCTCTATCCACTAAAAACACCTTTAAAATTAATAATATTTTTTTTAATTTCTTCCTTGATTAACGGTTTGAATTGAGAACTAATAACCAGGCTTCATGGAATATTTTGGTTATGTGATATTGGCTTTGCAAAGGATTAAAGGGATGTAATTGTTTGTGCTGGTATGGATAATTTTTTAGAAATGGTAAAAGGTGGGAAGGCCAAATCTTAAGCACTTTTTTCGAACTTGAAAAATAGCGCTTAACGCTCGGTGAAAATTGAGTAAATCAAAATGTGGATAAAAGCTTGACTCTTCTGGCAAGGCTCGCTATAAAAACCGTGTCTTTAAGAAAATTCCACAAACATTTTGGGTAATTTTCGCCGTATTGGTGCGGCAAGGATGAAAGCTTACAATAAATTTTTACTTTTTAATAATCGGGCTTTTTATCCGGATAACGGAAGGGTTTACACATCTTTTTCCAGTATAAGGTACTGACTAAGTAACGAGTTTTTCATGAATTTACAGGAATTAAAAACACGCTCTCCAGCCGAGTTGTTGGCTTTTGCCGAAGAACTCGCGATAGAGAATTGTAACACAATGCGCAAACAAGATATGATGTTTGCGATCCTTAAACAGCTTGCATCTCAGGATGTTCCAATATCCGGTACAGGGGTTTTGGAAGTCTTGCAGGACGGGTTTGGTTTTCTCCGCTCTCCCGAAGAGAATTATCTTCCGGGGCCTGACGATATTTACGTCTCGCCCTCACAGGTGCGCCGCTTTGGTTTGCGTACGGGTGATATCGTGGAAGGTGAGATTCGCGCTCCCAAGGATTCAGAGCGATATTTTGCTCTGCTCAGGGTTGGCTCGATTAGTAACGAACCTCCCGAAAAGCTGCGCCACCGTATTAATTTTGACAACCTTACTCCTCTTTATCCCGATCGCAAAATCTCATTGGAACTCGAAAATCCAACCGAGAATGATAATGTACAGCGGATTATTGAGCTGACATCTCCGATTGGATTTGGCCAGCGTGCCCTGATCGTGGCGCCGCCGCGTACAGGTAAGACGGTTATGCTTCAAAATATTGCAACATCGATTGCGGCTAACCACCCTGATGCCTATCTGATTGTACTTTTGATTGACGAACGTCCAGAAGAAGTGACGGATATGGCGCGCTCTGTGCGCGGGGAAGTGGTTTCCTCTACATTTGATGAGCCTGCCTCACGTCACGTGCAAGTAGCTGAAATGGTAATGGAAAAGGCTAAACGCCTTGTTGAGCATAAACGCGATGTTGTGATCCTGTTGGACTCTATTACACGTCTGGCTCGCGCATATAACACCGTGGTGCCCTCTTCGGGTAAAGTCCTGACGGGTGGTGTGGATGCGAATGCTTTACAGCGTCCCAAGCGCTTCTTTGGGGCTGCACGGAATATTGAACAGGGTGGCTCTTTGACAATTATTGCCACGGCTTTGATTGATACGGGTTCTCGTATGGATGAGGTTATCTTTGAGGAATTCAAAGGTACTGGTAACTCCGAGATTGTTTTGGATCGTAAAATTGCCGATAAGCGCGTATTTCCTGCGATTGATATTCAAAAATCCGGTACACGGAAAGAAGAGCTTTTGGTTGGTCAGGATTTACAGAAAATGTGGGTATTGCGCCGTATCCTTAATCCTATGGGCACAGTGGACGCAATCGAATTTTTGCTAGGCAAGCTTAAGGGCACAAAGAATAACGATGAGTTCTTTAGATCCATGAACCAGTAGAGCTATTATAGGTTTTGACCTTAAAGAAAAGTCTACTTATGCTGGATAAAAATTATTTTATAAAATCTATGTTTGATCGCATTTCCCGGCGAGATGCCGGTGAAGTTAAAATCGCGTCTGAAGAGCAGGTAGAAGAATTCCGCTGTCAGGTCATGGGCGAAATGGGCTGGACAAAAGCAAAAATGGAGCTTGTCGAAGAAATTTTGTTTCATTCGGGGCTTGGATTTGCTCAGGCTTCAAAACTTGCAGTCATGCACTATGACGAGATTGATCTGGAGGTAGAGTTTTCCAGAAATGCCGAATTTCAAGGCCAGCCGCAAAATTCTTATTTACTTTCCAATGTTGAACAATATCTTACAGCTGAGCTGGAAACAAAAATCCATCTTGAGAAACTGTGCATAAATGCAAAGCAGATTGCCGCGGTTGGTGATGCCGCGCCGGTTGGCTATAGCCGCTACTGCGCGGATAAATACGGCTCGCCCCGGTTCTTACAGCAAACTCATGACGCACTCACTGGCACCTAATTTTGCAATCGGGATAAAAGCTGTGGTACAGTTCCGGGTGGTATCGAATTAAAAGAGAGATTCAAGATGACGACAATATCGGCAAGGCAGGAAATGGTTAATGGTTGGGACTGTCCGGTGGGCACGTATGAGCTGATTGAAACAATCATTGATGAGGCTGAAAGGGTTGCTCAGGATAAAAGTACGCTGGAAATGCTTGGAGATATTCAAGAAGCATATAAAACCGGTGCGAAATATGACGCTCTTAGTCAGCAATGGATTGAGCAGGCTTTGGCAGATAATCCCGAAATTGCAAAAGAGCTTGAGGCGCTGGGCGTTACTGCGAGCGATATACATGAAGTTATGGGCATTCCCGTTGATGCTGTGCTGGAAGTTGCCGAGTATACGCCTTATTAAAATTAGGGCCCGATCTTAAATTGAGTTATGAAGTAAATTGAGTTATGACAGAGCGGGTTTATTCAATCGCACATGAAGCAGTGGCAGAAATCAATCGAGTGATTGGGCAAAATCCCGAAGCAATTAATTTGCTCGGGGGGGATGATGTGCTTAAAGAGACAATAGATAGTATATTTGCACTTGATAATGCATTTGAAAACCGCGGTGAATTTCTTTTCCGCGCAGGTGAAAATGCTTTTGAAACCGCAGAAGAATTTACACGCCTTCACATTAAAGATTATCGGGAAAATGGCCGCCCAAGTTTCGTAACCATGGCTATGGAGTTTGCCGAAGAAATCGGCCTTGATAGCGAAAGCGATGAATATAAAGCCATGATTTTAGTTGCTTTGCGTGCGGAGGTGGCAAATGAGGCTTCGCCCCAATATCACAGCAAAAATCATTATGCCGATGTTATGGCTTTAACAGGCAAGCTTGTGCAGAAAAATAACGAATTGGCGGATATGGGCGCTCCTAACGCTGTCAGTCTGTCAATGCAACAGCAGGCCATCCCGTTTATTGCAGCAATCGGGCATGATATCGATCACATGGGAAAAGCAAACCCTCTGGACGACCCGCTTTATAATGAAATGATTTCCTTTGAAAAGATGAAACCTTTTTTAGGAGAAGCGGATATAGATGAAAAGTGCATTCGCCAAATTGAACTGATTTTAATGATAACCAGTCCGAACGGTCCTCATGCCATAATTAAAGAAGTCGCCAGAGCAAATCGCGATGGCGATATGGTTGATTGGAACTTTGTTGATCCGGATAACAAATTCCCGCAGTTGCGTATTTTTGAACAGGATTCGCAGCTTACACAGATGGCGGCGATTTTGTCAGACTCTGACCTTTATGCCTCTAGTGGCGCTGGTATAGAATCCAGCAATATTACGAGCGATCTATTAACGAAAGAAGTACGGGCATCTGGAGTTAATATGGATTTTCGCAGTGAAAAGGCAAGAATGGGTTTTTTTGATCTTATTGTTGGGAAACAAGGTTTTGCCTCAATAGCAGGCCGTTATGTTGCCAATGATATGTATATGGCCATGCGCGCTCAGACTGCCGAAAATATAGCGGCAAAAAAGCTGAATAACTCCAAAAGAACAGACCTTGACAATAATTTTTCCATAGCCGGGGAAAGAGATCCTAGTAAGAGAGCAGGTAATGTTTATGTGGATGCTTCGGGCCTGAGCGTAAGTTCCGGGACAGAAACAACTTTTGAAATCGAGGAGCCGGAGAAAAAGCCCAGCCTTGACCTTTGAGTAAAATATTATTTTATCTCATTTGAAATTTGCCTCCTACGTTAATTTGCTATAATCCTTGGTATAGGCGGTATTTTGTATTTTGCTTCTTTGCTTCAGTGCACAATTTGTTTGCATGAGGCTAAAATTTGATCAAAATTCTTTCCGTATTTTATGAAAAATAATCCAAAAAACACAATAAAATCAAAACGATAGTATTTGCCATAATCTATTTTTTGTGTCTAAAATAGAGATGTAAGGTGCGCTAAAAAGCACCACAACTCTGCACAACGGTTTATTGGTGGAAAAATGGGCTTAAATACTGTTTATAGTGATAGAATTATTACGTCTGCGGCGCTGCGCACAAAGCTGCGCGGCTATGGGCGTTTGTTGTTGCTTGCTTCGATAGCACTGGCTTTTTCGGTTGGGACAGCGCGTTCGTATGTTGATAGCGCGTCAGATGGTGTGAATGGCACCGTTCCACGTGAAACCGCAGAATCTTTTGATGAAATTATTAACATGACGAAGAGTATAGAAGCTGCGCATAAAGCAAAGGCTCAAGAGCGCTCTTCCTCTAAATTCTCTTCTTATTCTAATTATAAAACTTCCTCTACTGTGGGTTCTTCGTGTACCTCCTTGATTGACACGCAACATACCCCCCTCTTAAAGGCGCCCGCAGTTAGAACCCAACGCCCGGTTGGGAAAGTAGCAGCGTTAGGCCTGTTGCTTGGGGCGCGTTTCGCTCTCGCACCCCCAGAGCAGCATAGCCGCGTAATTGATGACGAACCGGATATTCTTTCCGAATGTCAGGTTGCCAGGGATGGTGATGACGGCGCTCCGTTACGATCTGCCCGTGCGATAGCAGCCTATCGCCAGTGTCAAAAAGAACTGGCCCTTGGTCAAATAGCATCATCACGCTAGCCTAATGTTTTTTGAAAGTTAACGCTTTCATGTATTGTCCCTTGTTGCTGGTCGTTTCTGTAGCTTTATAGCTCGGAAACGGCCTTTTTTCTTTTGAGACAGATGAGACAGATTATTAAAAGTCGGGCGCAGTGTTTTGATTTGTAATGGATTTTTTGTATTAAAATATATTTATCAAGGCTTCATACCATGCTGGTGAAGAGATGTTTGACATATGACGGCTTGCTTCTGTCATTGCTATAAAGGCGATGGAGGCAGCGGCAATATTCCAATAAATAATTTTGCCTAACTTAGGCGGGGCGGTCTTGATTTCATTTGGAAGCAGTGTGTTCATGACTTTTTTTAATACTGCCTGAGCGCCTCCTTGAATGCCGATTGTGCCAATATATGTCGATGCTCCCAAAACTGAAATATCCGCCAGAATGTGAAGCGCATCATTTGGAATTTGTGAAATTAATTGCTGGCGAAGAGGCGTCAGGAAATATGCTCCGAAAACTACGATATAGCTTGCCCCTGCAATAATGGCGCCGATCGTGCGGGGCTTTTTTGTAATATTTTTAAGTGCGCGGTCTGCGTTATTCACGATCTCGTTAATGGCATTGTTGGACAGTCCAAGCGGGTTTGCGCTCTTGAGTTTGATTTTTGCTTTCTTTATAGACGGAGACATAACAGTAAATATTATGCCCTCTTTTACTGTGCGGTATTCGCCCGCTGCTTTAAGGTTTTCCTGTACGCTCCCGCGTAATTGAGCAGCATCTTTCAGCTTTCTAATACCGTTTTCTACCAGATCATCAAGGAATGGCGAAACGTGTGTAAGAACAGCTTTTTGCCCGAACAGGAATGTGTAATAGTTCTTGCCATTAATCGCATATTCAATATGTCCGTAAGGCAGAGTGACATCATAAAGTATTGGAAAACATATGATTCCGTTTTTGAGCGCTTCATTAAACGGGTTTGAGTGATCGGTTGATTTTGCCTGAGCTTCTTTCCAGCTTGTGATGCTGGTGTTGTCGGTAATAATGCGGATAATCGCGTGCTCGGTAATGCTGGAATCGCGCTCTTCCATGGAAAAAGCAACCTTTTCCGGCAGCTTGTCTTTCGGATAGTAAAAGTTTGTTTTTGCTTCCACCTCTTGTATGAAAAGATGGGAATTCCAGGCTGTGCCATGACAAGTCGGGCAGGGAGTAATGCCTTTACTGGCGCAGGTCTTACAGGGAATATATCCGGTTTGATTGCACATAACGCAGCCGGTAAATCCTCGTCCGTGACAAACCGGACATTGTACTTTCTTGTTGGCGTTTCCGGCCATCGGTACCATTTGAGCGCCGTGGCAATGCGTACATGGAGTGCGGCCAGTTCCTCTACAGCGTGTGCAAGTGACGCGCCCGTTTCCATTGCATGGCATGCAAGGGACATTCCCCTGTGCTTTACAGGTTTTGCAGCCATCAAAGAAAACAAACTCCTTTTTTAAAGTTGGAAGCGAAGTAAAAACATTATTGATCTTAATGCCAAAGCCTTTGTCTTTGCGGTTTATAATCGTCTCGCGTACGCTGCGTTCAAGATCTGCCTGACCATTAAGCGCGCGATAGGCCTTTTCCATTTCTATGTTTGCGCCCTCCTCGTTATTCACTTTTTTTGCGGATTCAAGACGTCCGGGCTTTATGGCTTTTGTGCGTTTTTCAACCAGTGTCGATAGGGTATAAGCGCTAAATCGCAGGATTTTGCCTTCAAAGGACTCAAGGGTTACTTCGTCAGGATTATACTTATTGCCTTTCACCAGAGATTTTATAGTCTCAAAGGCGCGGTCTTTATATGTTGGGTCGATCTTTAGCTCTATAATTTGTGCATCGGGCGGTAAAGTGTTGTCCGTTGTATCTGTCACTGGTATATTCCTCAAAATCCTGTATAACTACGGGGATAAGCTTATAAGAGTTAAGGATAAGAGACAATGAAATTTAATTTTGATATTGAGTGTACACCTGAAGAAGCCCGCAAATTCTTTGGTTTGCCTGATGTGGCGCCGATGCAAGAGCGCGTGATGAAAGAGCTTGAAGACCAGATGCAGGAAAATATCCGCAATCTATCGCCAGAAGAAATGGTGAAGACATGGATGCCTGCTACTATGCAGGGCTGGCAGGAAATGCAAAAGATGTTCTGGGGACAGATGGGGATGAGCGGTGCTCCCGATGCTTTTGGCAAGGGTAAGTAAATTGTGAGCGATACAATCTTTGCACAGGCCAGTGCCCGCGGATTTGCGGGAGTTGCGGTAATCCGGGTTTCCGGGCCGCAGGCGTTTGACGGGCTGTGTGAGCTGGCAGATATACAAGCCGGGCAGATTCGTTTTAGAACTGCACAACTATACACTCTGACTCGTAATGTTCCACGTGGAACTCTGGAAGAAAATAGTATAAACGATACGAATGTTCCACATGAAACACTGGATCATGCTTTGGTGCTTGCGTTTAAAAATCCCCACAGTTATACGGGCGAAGATGTTGTGGAATACCATGTTCACGGCGGCGTTGCGGTAGTTGAAGGGGTTTTGGATGCTTTAAGCGCCCTGCCCGGGCATCGTATGGCGGAGCCTGGAGAATTCACTCGCCGTGCTTTTGAAAATGGCAAAATGGATCTTACCGAGGCCGAAGCTATCGCAGACCTTATACATGCGGAAACTACTTTGCAAAAGCAGCAGGCTTTAGGGCAAATGAGCGGAGCTTTGGGTGAGGTTATCGAGGGCTGGCGGGATAGGTTGGTGAAAATTCTTGCCTATGTAGAGGCAGAGCTGGAATTCCCTGACGAAGATTTGCCGGTTGATATTAATGATGAAATACGTCCGCAAATTGCTGAATTATGCGAGCAGATTGATGCGCATTTGAATGATAATCGCCGCGGTGAGCGTATGCGAGATGGTATCCGTATCGCGGTTATCGGGGCGCCGAATGCTGGCAAGTCTAGCCTTGTTAATGCTTTAGCGCGGCGGGATGTTGCGATAGTATCGGACATTGCGGGTACTACGCGAGATGTGATCGAAGCGCATCTGGATATTGCCGGATATCCTGTTATTCTTTCAGATACTGCGGGGCTGCGGCCAGAGCAGATTAAAGAGGGCGCGTATGAGCAAGATGAGATAGAAACGATAGGCATTCGCCGCGCTTTAAAGGTTGCGGAAGAGGCGGATATCAGAGTTATTCTCTATGATGGTACAGCAGATGAGCTGGATAAGCATAGCTATGCGTTGGAGCAAAGACACGCACATACTCTTGCAGTAATTAATAAGGCAGATGGAGGCGCGAAGCTTTTCCATCCTGAGGGCGCTTTGCGCATTTCGGTAAAGAATAATCGGGGTGTTGACGCTTTTTTGGAAGCGCTGGTCGGGGTTATCAAGGTGCTTATGTATGGTGGAGTAAAGCAGGAGCGTGAGGCCGCCATTATCACGCGGCATCGCCACCGCGTAGCTTTGGGGGATTGTAAAGACAGCCTTGAGCGTAGTATGAACGCGGCTCTGCCCGAATTGATAGCCGAAGATTTGCGATTGGCTTTGCGCGATTTAGGGCGCATTACAGGTAAGATTGATGTTGAAGACTTGCTGGATATAGTCTTTCGTGATTTTTGCATCGGTAAGTGAGCTTCGATCTTTTCATCTGATTGTCGTTACTCGTCACTTGGGCTTGGGGCGCACTTTTTTCTAGGAAAATATGTTGTAACCTAGTATAGCTAGCGCCTTGAGGATAATTAATGATATGGCACAGGATAATAAATTCGATGTAATCGTAGTAGGTGGCGGACATGCCGGATGTGACGCTGCGGCTGCGGCTGCGCGTATGGGAGCCAAGACCGCTCTTATAACCCATAAGATCGAGACTATCGGGGCGATGTCCTGTAATCCGGCGATTGGCGGGCTTGCCAAGGGGCATCTGGTGCGCGAGATTGATGCGCTTGATGGAGTTATGGCGAGGGCTACAGACCTTGGCGGTATCCAGTTCCGTATGCTTAATTCATCCAAAGGCCCCGCTGTGCGTGGCGGGCGCGCTCAAGCTGATCGCAAGCTTTACTGCAAAGCCATGCAAGATATGCTTTTGAGCTATCCCAATCTCACGGTGATTGAGGCAGAAGGCGATGATTTTATTTTAAATGAAAAAGACGGCGCTATATCTATTGCTGGATTGAAAGATAAGAAGGGCAATATTTATGAGTGTCCTTGTGTGATCCTGACTGCTGGAACTTTTTTGCGTGGTGTCCTTCATAGAGGAACGGATATTACTCCGGGTGGGCGTATAAATGAAGAGCCGGTTATCGGCATGGCAGAAGCGCTGGAGCGGTTGGATCTTCCTTTGGGACGGCTGAAGACGGGCACTCCTGCGAGGCTCGATGGGCGCACAATCAACTGGGATGTGTGCGAGCCACAATATGGTGATGAAAATCCGCAGCCTTTCTCTTATATGACCGAGGAATTACCAAACCCGCAAATTGCGTGCTATGTGACCTATACGAACGATAAAACGCATGAGATTTTAAAGACGAATGTCCATCGTTCGCCAATGTTTTCGGGGCAGATTACGTCGATTGGCCCGCGCTATTGTCCTTCTATTGAAGACAAGATCGGGCGTTTTGCTGATAAGCTGCGTCACCAGATTTTCCTTGAACCGGAGGGGCTGGAAGATCATACGGTTTATCCAAACGGTATTTCCACCTCTCTGCCGATTGATGTGCAAGACGCTATGATTCATTCTATCAAGGGGTTGGAAAATGTTGAGGTGCTGGCATGGGGCTATGCGATTGAGTATGATTACGTAGATCCCCGCGACCTTAAACGTACACTGGAGAGCAAAAGTCTGGATGGATTGTTTTTGGCTGGACAGATTAACGGCACAACCGGATATGAGGAAGCGGCTGCACAAGGACTTATGGCTGGCGTTAATGCTGCGCTTCAGGCGAAGGCTCTGGGCGAAGGTAAAACCCGCGAAGATGCGGGGACATTTACGCTGGATCGGGCGGATGCCTATATCGGTGTGATGATCGATGATCTGATTACCAAGGGCGCGCCGGAGCCATACCGCATGTTTACCAGCCGCGCGGAATATCGCTTGCGTTTAAGAGCGGATAATGCCGATCAACGCCTGACGGATAAGGGCATCGAGATTGGCTGTGTTGGAGAGGCGCGGGCGGCGTTCTGGCAGGTCAAAAAAGAGAAGCTGGCAATCGCGCGGGCGCTTGTGCAGGGATTGCAAGCTACGCCTAACGAGCTTGTAGCGGCGGGTATTAAAGTTAATCAGGATGGACAGCGGCGCAATGCTTCGAACTTACTGGCTTATCCTAATATCTCGTGGGAGGATTTGAGTGCCTACTGGCCGGAGCTTTCGGAAATTGAGCCGGAGATCAGGGAGCAGTTGGAAATTGACTCGCTTTATGCTGGATATATGGATCGCCATGATGCTGATATCGCAGCTTTTCGCAAGGATGAGCAACTTGCGCTGCCCAAGGATCTGGATTATGCGCAAGTGGGGAGCCTGTCTAATGAAATCCGGCAAAAGCTGGAGCAGGTTAACCCCGTGACTTTGGGGGAGGCTGCGCGCATTCCCGGCGTAACTCCGGCGGCGGTTGTGGCATTGTTGCGCTATGTGAAGAAGCCGAAGAGGTAGATTTTTTAAAAATCGGCATAGCTTATTGCCTTTTTGACAAGTGTTAGATAATAATTATCTATGAGATACGATTTTCTTTTTCATATATTGTTGGGCTTTGCTCCGGCACTGGCCGGGCTTTCTTTCTGTTTGTTTGTAATGTGGTGGCTTTATCGTGATGTACGAATGAGGCCATTAATAAAAGAACAGGAAGCAGAAGTTTTTACTTACAGCGCAAAAATGAAAACGTACCAGATAATTTTAGGGACGCTTTTTCTTGTTTTTGCAGTGGGACCGTTGGCACTGGCCGGGCTTGAATATTATAACCATGATTACGGCTTTGATGGTTCAGACCCGGTTTGGATATCTGTATTCTTGTTGTATCTTTTCTTTGGTTTTTTTGGCGTTTTTTGTATCATTGATCCTCTAAGGTCTTATGCAAAAATTGATAGCAATGGAGTGAGGGTACGCGGGTTTTTGCTGTCAGAGCGTTTTATACCATGGAAGAATGTTGGCAGAATCGTAAACCACAGCTCTTTGAGAATGCTTTCTATTGATGGAAAAGACAGCGATGGTAAGAAACGGATATTGTTATTCTCACATGGATTCGAGTATTTATCGATTTTTTTGAATAGACTTAATAGCCGTGGTTTTTTCTTAAAAGAAGTTCTTGAGGAAATGGAAAAGATCAAAGCATATTTGTGGCAGCAGGGCTATTATAAAGTGGATCTTTACAAATTGTATTTACCCTTTTGGAGCTTTTGGTACCAACCGGGCAATCCAGAAAAATATATTGCCGTATTATTTGGTGTTGAGGAAGATAAGAGGACTACTCATTATGAGCATTTTAAAATTAGCTCCTATAAAGAGGAGGATATGCTTAATGAGGTTAAAGGCAGATTTGTTGAAAAGAGTTTTAATTTTCATCCGAAATTTCAGGAAGACCTTGTCAGGGGTGTTGACTATATTATCGAAAGAAATGAGCAGTATAATAAGGGGTAAATAAGAATAAAATGACCCAATACACACAAGACAATATCCAACAGGAATTTGCCCTTACAGATGCGGCGTTTGAAAGATTAAAAAAATATTATAAGCTATTGATAAAATGGCAAAAAGCCATAAATTTGGTGAGTAAAAATACGCTTGATGAGGCATGGCATCGGCATTTCGCGGATAGTGCGCAGTTATCGCGTTTTATTGCCGATAAGGGAGCTTCCAAAGTTTATGCGGATTTGGGCTGTGGGGCTGGTTTTCCGGGGCTGGTTATCGCAATGATGCGCCCCGAGCTTGACGTGCATCTGGTGGAGTCTGATGAGCGCAAGGGACAGTTTATGCGCACCGTTATCCGCGAGACGGGGGTCAGCAATGCTAATGTGCATACAAAGCGTATCGAAGATATGACAAGCGAGTTTGTCCCTGATTTTGTCAGCGCAAGGGCGTTGGCTCCTCTACCAAAGCTTCTTGAATATTGCCAGCCGTGGATAGAAGCTAATCCCGATATTTGCTTTTATTTTCTAAAAGGCGAGCGAGCCGATGAGGAGATTGAAGAGGCGCGGGAGATTTATGATTTTTCTGTGCGCACAATTCCCAGCATAACTCAGGCTCAGGCGCAGATTTTGTTGCTCGAGAAGGTTCGCCGCTGATAGGAGTTGGGCAAGTTCTACCTTTATTTTCGGTAATTTATTTTAAGAAGGCGGCAGGGCTTATCCTAAAACACTTTGTACGATTATTGTGCAAAGTATCCCCATGATAAAGCCTGAAAATCCACAGGCAGCATAAGCAATAATAAATGCAGAACGATCTTCCATCTTTTTCTCCTCTTGGTGTCGGGGAGTTAGAAAGCCCGTTCTGTGAAAGAGCCGCCATGATCTTTGGGCATAAAGCCTTGAACATACATCATAGCCTCCCCGACTCAAGTCGAGGAGTGTATTGACGGCACACTTAGCCGCACAGAAACGGGTTTCTAAGCCCATGTACTATTGTATAACAGAAAGCATCAGGATAGGAAAAAAGAATTTTTAAGCCTATATTTATAGTCTGGAGCAACGAAACTTGACTCATCAAGTCTGTTTTTGCTATGAGTAAAGTAAAGGCACAAAAATCAGCCTGTAATGGCGGGGAGTGTTAGAGGGTGAAAAAATGGCAATGCCAAGATCAATAAAGCCAATGTTCAATGCGAAAGCTGCGCCACCCGTGCGGCGGCAGCCTAGACCTATTGGTGTTGGACCTTCAGGTATGAAGTTCTAAAATTAATTACTATATGTTTTATAAGGGTTCGGGAGAGGGTTCTGTCGGAAGCCCGAATCTTATTTCCTCACGGAAGTTGCCTTTACCAGTCGCGCAGAACTTGATTGCATTGCCGACCTGATCCGGGAAAATTTGTTGTGAAATTGTGTAAATAACACGCTCCCCGCTTCTGTCAAAAAGCGTTCCAACTATGTAGGGGTCAAAGTTGTCATCCAGCGATATTTCGAAGTGTGCGTTTTCTATGAATTCATCGCGTGTTGGCATGTTATTGTTTCCTAGGATAATTTCTTATGGTGGCACAAGATATAGGAAAAAAGCCCGCCCAGTCAATTATTGTTTGTTCTGTGGTGCAGCAAAAGAACCGGTATGGACACTAAGTGAAGTGGCGTCCCCGAGAGGGTTTGAACCTCCGACCCCAGGTTTAGGAAACCTGTGCTCTATCCAGCTGAGCTACGGGGACATATAGTCTTCGATATTTCTTTTTGTACTTCGTTTTTTCGCTCCTCAAGTATCAGTTTATACGTGTCGTCGCTCATTCCTTGTACAAAAAGAAATCTCTTTGACTATATTTGAATGGATATTTTGCTCCTTGCGAACAAAATAAGTGATAAAAGATTATCAGCAAAAACTTTGTAAAAACGTTTATGCCCTATTCGGCGTTTTATCTCAACCCCTTCCTTTCACATAGTTTTGCTTGCTAATGCTTTCATGCTATAGACGTGATGCTTGCGCAGAGTTTATATTCTATTATGCGCTGGCGGGCTTGTGTGTGGGTTGATTTAACCTTTAGCCCCTCGGGCAGTCAAGCAAGCGAGATAAAGAAAGCAAAATATGGTTCGCTACGAGCTTAAAGAAAAAATATTGGATGTTGATGGGTTTACCATTGCTTATACCGAGATTGGCCCTGAGGATGGGCATCTCGTTTTTTGCGTGCATGGCCTGCTTTCAACCGGGCGGGATTTCGATTTTCTGGGGCGCGCGCTGGCAAAGAGGGGCTATCGCTGCATAGCTATGGATTTGCCGGGCAGAGGGAAAAGCGGGCGCTTTAACCACTATATGCAATATGTGCCGCCGAACTATCTGCCCTATTGTCTGGCGGTTTTGGAGCATGAAGCGCCGGGGCAGGAGTTTTGCTGGCTGGGCGTGTCTTTAGGCGGTATTCTTGGTATGATGCTGCACAAAGCTTTGGGCGGTGGTGAATCACTGGGGCAAAAATTGCTCGATAGCGTAACGGCGCCTATCGGAGCGCTAATTCCGCGCGGGTTCTTTATGCCGCGGCGAGCGGCAGTTTCTGCGGGCGCGCCAGTGCCGTTGTTTACGCAATTCCGCAAGTCTATCGAAGATATTGAGGAGAAGAGCGGTAAGGTAGACAATGAAGATTGCTCGATTTTTGATATGGCCAACCTGCCGAAGATCAGCGCTAAAATGACGCGGTTGATCCTGATCGATATTGGTGCAGAAATTCCAGCGCATGGATTGAATATTGTTGCAAAGGTTGCGCAGGCTCCAAATATTTTTGATAGTTTCGAGGAGGCCGTTGCAGCTATTAAAAGGCGATGTGTGGCTTGGGGGATTACGAGTGATAGCGTTTGGGAGCATATAATCATGCACAACGTTATCAAACGAGATGATGGCTCTTACATGATGCATTACGATAAAGGCATCGGTATGGTTCAACCCGAAGAAAGCGAGACGCTTCCTTTGTGGCATTTGTGGGATGAAATTAAGCAACCGGTTTTTCTGGTGCGCGGGGGTAAATCCCGCCTTTTGCCTGAGGTCGTGGCCGAGCGTATGCGTGAACGTTATAGCGGCGAACGTTTCAGCGAGATTGTATATGAGGCTTGTGGGCACATTCCCAATGTAATGGAAGAATCGCATGTCAATGCGCTGGTGACGTGGATTGAGGCCTCGCAGAAGTGAGCTATTTGTTTCGGCTGGCTTTTTCGTCATGGCCGGAGGTGCCGAAACGTTCTTCTAATATTTTGAATACGTCGCTTGGTGGGACGTCGTGGTGAGAGAGCATGACCATTACATGAAACAGCAAATCTGCGGCTTCGGCGCGGATGTTTTTTTGTAAGGTCGGATCATCGGGGTTGGCGTCTAAGGCTAAAGCTTCGTCTATGACTTCTTGTGCCTCTTCCAGAATTTTTTCGGCAATTTTTGGGCTGCCCTTTGCGTAAAGGCTTGCGACGTAGGAGTTCTTTGCAGTATAAGACTTGCGTTCTTGTAAGATGGTGTATAGCTGATTAAGAATATGGTTTGTCATAATAGATGTATTTTTTATTATAAGTTTGTTATAAATATGTGGCATTAATATTTCCAAGGTAAGCACAAGAGTAGCGGTTTGGTAAAGGATAAAAATGAGCTTTATTACAATAGATAAAAAAGCAGTGACACAGGAAGATGGTGCGGCTCTTTTAGAGCAGACGTACGCATTGTCCGATCCGTTTGGCGTGCCTGTGGGGCAGGTGCGACCCGATGATTTTGAGCCTTTCGATACAAATTTGTCTGCTTATGCCCAGTATAAGCTTAGGATAAGAAATGTTATAAAGGTTGAGCCGATAGCCAAAAAATATATTTATAATGTATCTGAAGAGAGCAGACCATATATTGATATGTCAACCGAGAAGACGATTGCCCAGTTGGTGGTGGCGCTTCATGATCCGATGATTGGATATAAAGCGAACGCAAGACCGTACTATGAAAAAGGTTTTGGTGGGCATGCACATAATTATGATCCAAAGACATATAAGCCCCCCAGATCAGCGATTATTTTTACGCCATCCCTTCATGCTTCGGGTACAGGAATGGTCAGCTTTTTTCTTAATACCGTTTTGGAAAAACCGTTGCCCGGATCAAATGAGCAATGGCAATTCAAGACTGCGTGGCATGAAATAGCGCATGCTGCCGGAGCTGGAGAGCCTCAGGCCGAGGTGATATCTGCTGTCGTCGATAGGAAAGCATTTGAAAACTCGGATGAGATACGGGTTTGGGCGGATTATCGCGCTTTGGGGTCTGTTTTTTGTGAAGATGCGCGGGTGTTACAAAAATATGGTTGGCCGATGGTTGAGGCCAATGATTATATTGCAGGCTTGTCTGATGCTGCGGTAGATTGTCTGGATGAAGTGCAAATCAGGGATATCCGGTTCCAGAAATTCGATCATTTAGCTGAAAGCGTTCATAATGTTGGGGTAAAGCTGAAACGTGCTGCTGGTGTTGAGGCGTTCGGGTCAAGGGATTTTGGCGCTTTGCAGCAATCTGCTCTTGAGGTGCGCAGGGGCAAGGGTCTAGGCGAGGTGGAACGTCGGATTCTTACGAGATTTGCGCTGGCGTGTCAGCGGATTTCTACGGGCGTGGATGCATATGGTGATGGCGCGAGTTTGATAGATGAAGAGTTGCTGGATAGTGAGTGTGCAAGACCAATGACTTTTACATCTGGTGAGTTTGTTCCAGAGTGAATAGATCCTGACCCTAGTTGTATTTTTTGTTTTTGCGCGTTATAAGTTTTCCTCTAACATAAGGGGATAGGCTATGTCTGTGCAGATACGTCCAGAAGAAAAATCAGAATTTCCGGTTATATATGATCTGATTAAAACCGCGTTTGAAACGGCGCCGGTATCGGATGGTACCGAGCAGGATTTTGCTGATAAATTGCGGGCTGGAGCGGGTTATGTTCCAGAACTTGCGCTGGTGGCAGAAGATGAAAGCGGAGCGATTATCGGGCATATTATGCTGACCAAGATGCCAGTTAAGACGGCGGAAGGGGCTTATGAGGCTTTGTTGCTTGCGCCAATTAGTGTTGTTTTGGGGCATCGTGGTAAAGGAATCGGTACGCAGATGATCGAGACGGTTTTTGCGAAGGCAAGCGAGATGGACTTTGGTGCGGTCATTCTGGCGGGAGATCCGGGCTATTATGAGCGCTTTGGCTTTAAGACTTCTACGGAATTCGGGATTAAGAACACCAACGGCTTCCCCGATGAGAATATGATGATGTGTGAACTTGTCTCCGGCGCTCTGGATGGTGTGAGCGGGACGATTCATTTTGAGCTGTAATTATAGCCGCACTGCAATGCCCGCGGCTTGCATGGTTTCTTTGGCTTGTTTGATAGAATATTCCCCAAAGTGGAAGATTGAGGCGGCGAGGACGGCGCTGGCGTGGCCTTCGGTTATGCCTTCGACCAAGTGATCTAGATTCCCTACTCCGCCCGAGGCGATTACCGGAATTGATACGGCGTTGGATATAGCGCGGGTTAACGGTAGGTTAAAGCCTGCTTTGGTGCCATCGCGATCCATGGAAGTGATGAGTAACTCCCCTGCTCCGTATTCCGTCATTTTTACAGCCCATTCTACGGCATCTAGTCCGGTTCCTTTGCGTCCGCCATGGGTGAAGATTTCCCATCCCGCCGAGCCGTCTTCTTTGGCTTTTGCGTCAATGGCCACGACAATGGCTTGAGAGCCGCATTTGCCAGAGGCTTCTTTGATGAAATCGGGGTTATATACGGCGGCTGAGTTGATCGAGACTTTGTCTGCGCCTGCGTTGAGGAGATTACGGATATGAGATATTTCGCTTATCCCACCGCCGACGGTTAGCGGGATGAAAACTTCATTAGCCACTGCTTCAACTACGGCTAAGATGGTATCGCGTTTTTGGTGAGTGGCGGTGATGTCTAGGAAGCACAGTTCGTCCGCGCCCTGATCGTTATAGATTTTGGCTTGTTCCACGGGATCGCCCGCATCGATGATATCGACGAAGTTAACGCCCTTGACCACGCGGCCATTATCGATGTCTAGGCAGGGGATTATACGGGTTTTTAGCATTATCCTGTCGGCTTCCTTAGTTATTTTTTATTGCGTATGCTATAGCGCAGAACGGCATAGCCCCACAATCCTGAAAGCAGGGAGCCGACGATTGTGCCTACCCTTGCATCGAAAAAGTGTTGAGCGCCGACGTTCTCAAAAGCCAGAGAGCTTATAAATAGGCTCATCGTGAAGCCGATGCCGCAGAGCACAGAAATGCCATATATATGAATCCATGAGGCTCCTTGAGGCATTTTGGCCAGCCCGCTTTTAATCCCCAGCCAGCACAGCGCAAATACGCCAATTTGTTTGCCTATAAACAGGCCAAGTGTAACGCCAAGCGTTATGGGGTGGAGCAGGGTTTCTAGACCGGCTCCGGCCAGATTGACGCCCGCGTTGCAAAAGGCAAAGATCGGGAGAATAAAGAACGATACCGTATCATGAAGATCATGTTCGAGTGTTTTGAGCGGGGAGTGATCTTCGTCCGGGTGCCCGGGGTCTGTCATCGGAATGAACATGGCCAGAACAATACCACTGAGTGTGGCGTGTACCCCGGATTTTAGCAAAGCCGCCCACATAATTATGCCGATCAAAATGTAAAAGCTTCTATGCGTGGCGTTTCTGGAGTTGAAAATAAACAAAATTGTGCAGCAAATGGCGGCTATTCCAAGCGCGAGCATGGAAAGCTGGCTGGTGTAGAATATGGCAATGATAATAATAGCGCCCAGATCATCGAATATTGCTATGGATGTCAGCAATATTTTTAGCGATAGAGGCAGGTGCTTTCTCAGCAACGCTAAGACACCCAGCGAAAAGGCAATGTCAGTGGCGGCAGGTACGGCCCAGCCAGAAAGCGCGTCGGGGTTATCATAGTTAAGCGCTGCATAAATAAGGGCGGGAAGCAGTATTCCGCCCAGCGCGCCAAGTGCGGGAAGTACGATCAGGCGCTTGTCTGATAGCGTGCCTTCAAGGAACTCGCGTTTAAGCTCTAGTCCGATGAGGAAAAAGAACACTGCCATTAATCCGTCATTAACCCAGAGCAACAAAGGTTTGCCAATGGAAAAGTTGCCAATTTGTATTAAGAGCGGAAGATCTATGAGTTTGTTGTAAAAGACTTCCAGTGGTGAGTTGGCAATGATTAGCGCCAGCGCTGCTGCCAGACCCAGAAGAATACCGCCTGCTGGCTCCTTATGTAAAAACCGGTACAATTTATCCAGCAGGGTTGATTCCTCAATGGCGCTGGATAAGTTATCTTTCATTGTTGTTCCTCTATCTTTAAGGTCGATATTTTCACATATGGCGGATTGTAATGTGAAAAAGCTCAAAAAGGAAGGGTAAGTGAGGTAGGGGCTGTTATTGCCCCTGATTTTAACTATCTGTGATAGTGCTTAGCGCATCATACGCGCTTAAGCGACCGTCATATAAGGCTTTGCCGATAACGACGCCTTGCACGCCGTATTGCTCTGCCTCACGAACAAGGCGTAAGTCTTCTAAAGAGCCAACGCCGCCAGAGGCAATCACGGGAATAGCGGTGTTTTGAGCCAGCGCGATGGTGGAAACCATGTTAAGTCCTTCCCCTGTGCCGTCACGTTCGATGTCTGTATGAATTATGGCTGCCACGCCCACATCTTCGAACATGCGCGCAAGCTCGAAAGATTGCATGTCTGATTCCTCGACCCAGCCCTGAACCGCGACTTTTCCTTTGCGCGAGTCAATTCCGACGGCAATCTGGTTGGGGAATTTGTTGCAGGCTTCCTTGACAAGATCGGGGTTTTGCACCGCCGTTGTTCCAAGGATTACGCGGCTTATGCCCTCTGAGAGCCAGTCTTCTATTTGACCCATATCGCGGATGCCGCCGCCTAATTGTACGGGAAGGTCAGAGGCCTCTAAGATCGCGCGCACAGCTTCACGATTGACGGGCTTGCCTTCTATCGCGCCATTAAGATCAACCACGTGAAGCCATGAAAAGCCAGCTCTCGCCCAATCCATCGCCTGCGCCCCCGGATCATCGTTATATACGATGTCTTTGCTCAAATCGCCCTTATACAGGCGAACGCATTTTCCGTCTTTCAGGTCTATGGCGGGGTATATAATCATATTATTGTCTCTTTATTTAGCGATCGTTTTTATTTTACAGCTTCTGCCTCTGGCTCCGGCTCAAGCATTCTATTTTCTTTGAGCGCTTTGGCAAGCTTGGGGTCTATGATTTTGGTATAATAATAACCTTTTAGAACTTTGCCATTAACAATCGTATGGGCGGGATGCTCGCCATAACGCTGGAAACCCAGTTTTTCGTATAATTGTATGGTTTCTTTCAATGACTCACGAATATCTAGATTTATGACTTTGAACTCTTGTTCAATAGCGAATTCCTCTGCTTTGTAAAAAAGCTGGAGCATCAAATCACGTCCGAGTGCCCATGGCGCAACAAAGTGCGTAATGATATTGATGTGGAATGTCTGGGCATTATTGCGCTGGCGGGGTTTGAGAGTTTGGCAGGCGCCGCAAATAACTCCATCCAGACGGGCAACAAAAAGATCTCGTGAGGGCATGGGAACCACGCCACGCCAATAGCTCTTGAGATCTTCACGTGAAGGCAGATCCAGCCAGCCAAGCCCCCTGCCATTTGATATTGCGGCATCGCTGGCATCGCATAAATCATTTAGATCGCCGGGTTGAAACTCTAATACATGTTCGACTTCTGTTGTCGTTGTATAGCCTTTGAGTGTTGTTTGTTCACCCATTTTTTTACTCCCTTTGTACTCTACCTTTTAAGCTCCCCGTTCTTTTTGGCCGGCTTATGTCACTTATTAATTCGATAATTTTAAAAGATCGGTGACACTTTTTAAGTCTTGTTTTAATTATGGTTTCCAGTCCAAAAAGCTTGATAGTAATCTTAAGCCTGAATCATGGCTTTTCTCAGGATGAAATTGCGTCCCGATCATGTTATCGCGCCCGATTACTGCAACGATTTCCCCTCCATAATCTGTGGTAGCCAGACAGTGATGATTATACGTACATTGGAACATAAAAGAATGAACAAAATAGTAATTTTCGGAAAAACTTGTGCTGCGTAGCACAAAGTGACAATTATCCTGTTCGCTCGTATCGCATTGAAAAATCAAGTCATTCCATCCCATATGCGGGATTTTTAAAGAAGGGTCAGATGGCCTGATCGGCACGACCTCTCCTTCAATCCAGTTTAGTCCGGCGTGAACCCCGTGCTCCAGCCCTCTAGTAGCCATAAGCTGCATACCCACACAAATGCCGAGGAATGGCGCTCCATCTTTTAAAACGCGTTCTTCCAAAGCCTCAATCATGCCGGATGTATTTTGCAAATTATTCATACAATCTGCGAAAGCTCCCTGCCCCGGCAATACAAGCCGCGTGGCTTTTTTGATATCTTCGGGTTTGTCAGAGATGAGTACGTTAATATCGCGGGCTTCGTCACGGATGATTTTTTCAAAGGATTTGGCCGCGGAGCGTAAGTTGCCGGAGCCATAATCAATAATCAGTACAGTTTCTTTGGTCATGTGGCTTTTTTGTATCCATGTCATTGCTAATCCAGATCTCTTTATACTGGATTGCCTCGTCTGCGTAAACGCCTCCTCGCAATAACAGGAGGAGAGTGAAGAAGAAGCAGGTTAGGCCGGAAATTAGACATAGCTTATACGGTGTGTTAGGTTCGCTTTTTTCAAAGGTTAGTTAAGGAAATAAATAATGAAAAAACCAATAATACTATGCGGCGTTGGGGATGTGATATTACCCGATATCGGGAAAGAAGAACTGGAAGGGGCGAATGGAGATTTAATTCAAACTTTGAATCAGGCTTACGATCAGGGCTATGAAGTCCGCCTATGTGTTGAAGCAAATGATATGGATGGTTTTAGATTGGTTGCCCGGCCTTATGATACTAGAAAGCTCGAAGAAGCGGGGCTTGAGCCGGAGATTGTAGAAAATATTATGGATAAGAAAGATCTTAAAAAATATGGTCTTCCAGAGGGGACGGCTGCTGTAATCGATATACCTGCGTTTGTTGGTGATGTCTCTATGAAAAATCTTGATGGTATTTTCTTTGCGCCACACGAAGCTGGAAATATAGCAAATCATCTGGGTTTGCAAAATCAACAACCCGACTTTACTCCTTTATAAAGAATGTTAAAATACGCCCTCTTTTTCTACAGATAGGCTACAATAAACAATGTCAATTATACTTTATCGCTGGAGCGAGACGAACGAAGAAACAAAGCGAAGGATTATGCGCCGCGGGCAGACCAATATTGACGCTGCCTGCAAAGTCGTAAAGCCGATCATCGAAGAAGTGCGCCAGCGCGGAGATGATGCTTTGCGGGATTTCGCGCTTAAATTTGAAAAAGCACCGATTGACAACATAAAAGCTACGCCCGATGAGTTCGCAAGAGCGGAAGCGGCGCTTGAGCCGGAGCTTAAAGAAGCGATTAAGGCTTGTGTTGCCAATGTTAAAAAGTTTCACGAAGCACAAATGGCGCATGTTCCGCCGCGCTGGATGGTGGAGATACAAGCCGGAGTTATGGCCGGAGAGCAGGTGAGCGCGATTGAGTCCGTGGGCTTATATGTTCCACGCGGCAAGGGCGCATTCCCATCGGCTTTGTATATGTTGGCTGTGCCCGCTGTTATTTCCGGAGTTAAGACGATCGCAGTTGTGACGCCCCCCACTCCTTCGGGAAGTGTGGATGATGCAACACTTTATACAGCAAGCCTTTGCGGGGTGGAAAATGTCTATAAATGCGGAGGCGCGCAAGCAATAGCGGCGCTGGCATATGGGACACAAAGCGTGCCGCAGGTTAAAAAAGTTCTGGGGCCGGGGAGTCCTTATGTGGCGGCGGCTAAACGTTTGCTTTCAGATATTATGGATCCGGGTATGCCCGCCGGGCCATCGGAATCTATTGTACTGGCGGATGAAACCGCTGATCCCGATAATACTATACTAGACGTATTGAATGAGGGGGAGCATGGCAAAGACTCAGGGGCTTTGCTGGTTACTCATGATGAAAGGCTGGCGCTGTACGTGCAAGAACATATGCCTGCGGTAATCGAGAGCCTGCCGGAGCCGCATCGCGGGATTTGTGCGCATGTGATGAGTGGCGAGGGGGATGATAGCTATGGCGGGATCGTACTTACGGGATCGCTTGAAGAGTCTATCACTTTTGCCAATGATTATGCGCCGGAGCATTTACACCTAAAGATTAAAGACGGGGAGAGCCGTCTTGATGAGATCAAACATGCTGGAGAGATTTTGATCGGGGAATATACGCCCTCCTCGCTTGGGAATTACGGGATTGGTGTTAACCATGTGCTTCCTACTGGTGGCTGGGCGCATACTTATTCGTGCACATCGGTGTGGGATTTCCTTAAGCGCACCTCGATTTCACGTTGTGATAAGGCGGGCTTTGATGCGCTTAAAGGGCCGGTTAGCACTATAACCGATTATGAGGGTTTTCCAGCCCACGGCGAAGTGCTGCGGCGGCGGAAGGTTTAGTGGTGTGATATTTTATAATTTCAAAGATCGAATGAAGGGGGTTTTGTCGCGGGCTTAAGACAAAATGAAAAGGCATAATCTAATTTACTGTTAATAATTCCAGATTCAAAATATTTCTTTTCTTCTTCTTTAACAAGAGAATGGAATCCATCGAAGAGGGCGCAAGCTAATACGGAGAAATATGTTTCGAAATGATCGGAGTTTACTGGGTTGCTGTAAAAAAGTTCCCTGCTTTGGTGTATTGCCTCCTTATAGCAGCCTTTATCGATTAAAGTTATATAGTCACATTTACTGTGTGCCGATTCTTGCTCTAATAGCTCAATGGGTGGATATATGGCCTGTTTAGGTTCTTTATTTGCTTGTATTTCAATGTGGTTTAGCATCGCTTGCCCAAGATTTGGTACGCCCATTGTAATCCCCCTTCAATTTCACTTTGCTTATATAGTGACAGAAAAAAAGGAAAAAAGAAATTATATTTCTGAATAATAAGGGAAAGAGTTACAAAACGCCTTTGGTGCTGGGAAGTTGGCCAGCGACGCGTGGGTTGATCTCGCAAGCCATGCGCAAAGTTTTAGCGCAGACATTGAAAGGCTCGGTGAGCACTATAATCGATTATGAGGGTTTCCCAACCCATGGAGAAGTTCTGCGGCGGCGGAAGGTTTAGAAGCTATGTTATTTCAAAAATCGAATGTATTGTTTGATCTATATTTTTACAGCAAGGCTCTTTGCTTGTATAAGGCCATGTCAATTTAAGTGCTTCATACTGGGCATTAGGAGGAACAATACTATCGAGAGAACTGCACTCCCTATATTTCTCTAGCGCTTCAT
The DNA here is from genome assembly GCA_018399685.1 of Alphaproteobacteria bacterium. GTDB lineage: Bacteria > Pseudomonadota > Alphaproteobacteria > Micavibrionales > Micavibrionaceae > UBA1672. The sequence goes on from JAGYOK010000017.1 coordinate 25,281, forward strand.
CGTATTTTTCTTGCGCGATTAATGCTTTGATATACCAAAGAAAAGCTTTGTCATCATAAGGGCACTTCTCAAGATTTTCTAATGCCATTTGCTCTGCTTTTTGAGGATCGTCCTCTAATAATTTTGCCATTATTGCATTATCAGCATTAGCGGCAACTTTGAATCCATGAGCGCTCATATGAATTGTCTTTTGTTTTCGTACGTATTGAAGGTTATTACATAATCACGGGGCAGGGTGCAAGAAATTTCCATATCACACATGAGCTTAAGGCTATAAAGGCTCCGGGGGTGTGTTATTTGTAGGGCAGAGGTTGGGGTTGTTTAAAATATCTACGAGCCCTTCGTAGAGAAATATGGTTTCTTTTAATTGTTCTTTACACGATGAAACGCCAGATTCATTAGTTTGTTTGCCACAGGCTATTTCTAATTTCTCAAGGTAATCCTCAAAAAAACCTTCCATTTCTTTAAATTTCTTTTTGTGTTCGATTAATAGATCGAAATGGCCGTCCGAGATATTCTGAGCCACTATTCGGGAATAGTTGCCGAGGTAGGCCGTGTTTGTGGGCTCGTTGTAGAATAACTTTGCACAATGTTCGAGTATTATGTCGTGTTGTTTCAGAAGACCTGCGGTGTAGGTTAGACCTGCGATGAGGACGAGATCGTATGGACGCTCTTTTAACTGCGCAAGAATACTATTCTGCTCTTCTTGAATATCTTTTATTTGCTCCTCAGTTAACCTATTCATGTCACCGCTTTCTTGTTTTTTTAGTTGTTACGAAGTTATGGGTTAAAAATCAACTGTTTTTGCATAATTAATAGATCCTGACTCTAGCTTAAAGTTTATGTTGTTAAGTAACCTGTTCTTACAAAACGCCTTTAGTGCTGGGGAGTTGGTCAGCGGCGCGTGGGTCGGTTTCTACGGCCATGCGCAAGGCTTTGGCGCAGGCTTTGAACACGCTTTCGGCGATGTGGTGATTGTTGGCTCCGGCCAGCTTTGTGATGTGCAAGGTCAAGCCTGCGGCTCCGGCCAAGGCCTGAAAGAACTCCTGAAACAGCTCTGTTTCCATTTCTCCGACGCTACCGGAGGTAAACGCTACGTCCCAGATTAAAAATGCTCGGCCAGAAAAATCGAGAGCTACGCTTGTACGCGCCTCATCCATGACCAGATCAAAATGTCCATAGCGGCGGATGCCTTTTTTATCGCCCAACGCTTCTTTTAATGCGCCGCCAAGCACGATGCCGATATCTTCCACGCTGTGGTGTGCGTCAATGTGAAGATCACCTTGGGCTTTGATTGTTATATCAATCAAGGAATGTTTGGAGAGTTGCTCCAGCATGTGATCGAAAAAGCCAATGCCTGTTTCAATATTGCTTATGCCGGTTCCATCAAGGTTGACCGCGATTTCAATAGCGGTTTCGTTGGTCTTGCGAGATATTTTAGCGCGGCGTTTAGTCATGTTATCAATCATCCGGTTGGTTCAGGGCAAGCCCGTACCCCACTGTTATGGCGCAAAAAGACAGCTTTTGTAAAGCAAAAGCACGCCAAAGGTGGCGCGCTTTATAAAATACTATGTTAATATTACCGATAAATTAACGCACCAAAGACACGCTTAGCATCCCCTCATGAGGAGGTGGGTTCTCAGGATCACGTATGGGAAGTATTTGCATACGGTATGACATGGAAGTAATTTTGTCATTATCCAGTTTGTGACGAATGTGGAAAATCGTACTGCTCTCGGATTGGCTCATATTAAAGCCTTCGAGGCTTTCCATTTTTGATTTTAGCACGTCAAGGTCGGCTATGGTTTTATAAATATCTTCCTTTGTGCCAGGCCCTGTGCGAGTAATACTTTGGATAGCGTTGTCTATGACATGAACCCGCAACTCGGCGCCTTGCAGAGTGTTATGTGAACATGTCCAGAACTTTTCCTGAGAAGTTTTCTTGTCTTCTGCAATATGTTCACGCTCGTTTGTGCGGCACTCAAAGGGCGCTCTAGCAAGAATTTCATCAATTTTCTGTACCGGTGTTTCAAGTGATAATCCCTGCACAGTGGCGCTTTTGATAAGCTGGGCATGAGGAATTTTTCCTTTGGCCATATTTATATTGTTGCCTAATCCGCCAGTTTTGCCAGCAAGTGCATACAGCATAGCGAAGCATAGTAAAAGCAGGGTGAAGATAAAGAAATTTTTAGCCATGATTTTTTCCTTGGACTGGTTTAGTAACTCATTCTAGGGTAGAATTTTACTTGAAAGATTATTCAAAATAACGCAGCGCGGCTTTAAAGCCGTGCGCTATTCTAGCAAAACACACGTATAATGGCCACACACCTTATTAAAAAACTTTGTATTATTGTTACTTTATGGGCAGCAATGGTTGGTTTAAACGCTTGTACGAGCGTTCCCGAAAGCACATTTAAAGAAACGCTTGAGTCTCCGCAAGACGCGCATCCGGCGCCCATAAGATTTTCGGGGTTAAAGAACCACCTGCCAGTGGGTACAGAGATAGGCGTATTACACCCCAACACCCTTTTTAGCAAGGTAAAGCTGGGGCGTAACGCATTCAAAGGGCTTCAGAAAAAAGATCTGGAAAGCGCTCTGGCCGAAATGCTGGAGATGCAGGGTTATGATATTACTGATACGCTAGACACCGTTTTGTCCGAAGAAGAAGAGGACGAATATTTGCGCGCAGAATATACGCTGGGCGCAAAGCTGGTCGACGCCAAAGCCGATATCAGGGATGTTGGCTGGATGGGGAATTTTATCACAGATGGTTTGTTAACCAATGCGCAGGGCGTTTCAGGACGGCTATCTATAGAGATAGAGTGGGGGCTGTATGACATGCTGCGCCGTACGGTCGTATATAAAACAAAAACAAAGGGTTATACAAAACAAAAATGGGGTAATGAGGACGGGATCAATTATCTTTTCAATGAGGCCTTTGCGATGGCGGCGCATAATCTGGGCGCAAACAAAGAGTTTCATGATTTGGTTTTTTATGGCAAAAAGCCTGACAATAGCTGGCGCAAGAAAAATGCCGATCCCAATGAAGGGCGGCCACGCAAATTTGATCCGCAAGGAGATGTTACGCTCAAGAACCCTCCATTAAGGGATGAGCAAAATCAGGAAAACGTGCGGCTGGCGGCCAATAATGCGGTATTAGTGCAGGCCGGGAAAAGTCACGGTTCGGGATTTTTTATCACTAAAAAAGGGCATATCTTGACTAACGCCCATGTTGTGGGGGATGCGCTGCGTGTGCGCGTGGTAACGGCTAATAAGGAAGAAAAGCTGGTGGCGGAAGTACTGCGCAAAAATAAGGCGCGGGATGTCGCACTGCTCAAGCTTGAGGAAATCCCGAAAGACCTGAATATAGCTCCTTCGCCCATTCAGGTGGAGTGGCCAGCGGTGAGCGAGGATATTTACGCCGTGGGCGCTCCAGCGCATTACCGGATGCAAGATACAATCACAAAAGGTATCGTGAGCGCTCATCGGCTTATCAAGATCGACGGGCTGACCATGAAGTTTATTCAAGGCGATGTGCAGACCATAGGCGGGAATAGCGGTGGACCGCTGCTTGACGCTTACGGCAATATTGCGGGTATGTGCGTAATGGGAATGTACCAGCTTGCTACCGAGAGTGATTCCGGCTTGAATATCTTTATCCCCATTGATGAGGCGTTACACTATCTCGATATTGATTTGGTATCGCCGTAGCCTCTTTTTTTTCGTTTATGTTCTAAACGTAAGTTTTTGTTAAATATTTTTGGTTATGGTAAAGTTGAGGAATAATAAACCATAAACAAATTATGGGCGGTAAATTTTGGGTAAATACGCACATTTTGAACCAATTTGGGATGAGCATTTGCATAACTTGTATACACGTCATGCAGAGGTGGCGCGTGATATTCACCAAGATGCCTTAAGGAAATTTACCGAAAATCCTGATTTAGAAGTTGATCTTGTTCGTATGACCTTTATGGATGCAAATCTAGAGGCGCTCGAAAAGATGAAAGAATACGACGTGGTTTCTGTAAGTATGGGACTTGCAGAAGGTGCCAGAATCAGAGGCTCCTTTTTGTATAATCAAAAGAACGCAGAGTTCGCCCGTCAGTTTTTTGAGCTAAATGATATGCCAGTATATGTGGTTTCTGCGGGCAATGATGGAGAAACGGGGAATCTAAGGGAAGTTCGTCTTGCCGATTTTTCCAGAAATTCTCTGGTTGTTGGAGAGGCCAATTTTGGAAAGAATGGCGAAGCCTACATCGAACAACATAGCAGCAGAATTAATCCGACATTAGCGGGTGACTCCCCTTTTAATCGGGGTGAAGCTTATCAGTACATAAATCTGAACCCATCGCTTGAAGGATATGAAGAGCTTATACGCGAATGGTTGGTTGATAGAGAAGCTAAGGCTCGGTTCGAAACATTTGAAATTCAGGGGAAGACACCAGCAGAGATTATTAATGCCGGGATAGATATCTATGAAAAGCTTGAACAAGAAGGATATGCCCACAGTCAGGAAGTAAATGATAAAATACAGGCTTTCATGGACAATCCGCAAAGCCTGCATGATTTGGTGATTCCTGAAGTTGCTGCCGAGCTTTGTGAGACGAGTTCAAACTGTAGGGTTGACGAAAAAACCGGATATGTTACAGGGCTTAACGGGACATCCTTTTCTTGCCCTGAAGCTGCCGGTGGATTTATTTCCGGTGCAATGCATGAGCAAGAAATGAGAGAAGAACAGGGCCTTCCTATTCTTACGAAAGAAGAAATTGTCACTTTGGTAAAGATGTCCACGCTTGATACGCGCTCAAGGCAAAATGATGGTTACCTTATGAAAGAGTATAATAATAGCGCCGGTAATGTACTTACAGATGCCGGAGGACATGGCGTTCTAAATTCAAAAATGTTTAGAAATCTGCTGGATAAAGCTTATGAGGTGATTGAGACAAACCCGGACATTGACCGGGAGGCTGTGGAGCTGAAGATGAACGCTTCGGTCGAAAGAGTTGAGAATGATATTGAGGTTACGCAAGATAACGAGCTGCTGCTAACGATTCATCAAAATCACATTAAATATACTGCCAGCCCAACTTTTGCGGACAGCAATGATCTTGTGATTGACCGCGTTAAATTTTATTTTGATATGCCGGAGCTTAAAGGAGGGCCGCTGCCAAGTCAGATGACACTACACAGGGAAGGCCACCCCGATATAAATATGTATACGCAGTCCTCAGATGGTGAAAGATTGGATAGTGTTCGCTGGCTAAGATCTGAAAGGCAGTTTGGCGAGGTTCTTAAAAGCGGCGAAAAATGGGAGATGGAATTTCGCGGTAATTATACAGCGGAGGGGAGCACCGCTAAAATTGCGATTTACGGTTATAACAAAGGCGGCTTAATGGATCAGATGATGGAATACAGTCAAAAGATAGCGCCTGATTATGAGCCAAAGCCGGATAAAAATCCTCAAGCTGATGTAATCGAAGATTCTCATGATGAGCGGCATTCGCAAACTCCAGTGCCTGATATGATTAACGGGCTTTGATTCCAATTAGTTTGGTTTTACAATCTTATGCTCTTGACACACTTGCTTTGATTGCCCATATCTTAAGCCATGATGAATGATACATATGATTACGCTGATGCAGCTAAGTGGCGCGGTACTACTATTCTTTCTGTGCGCAAGGGCAAAGACATCGTTATTGCCGGAGACGGACAGGTCTCAATGGGAAGCACTGTGCTGAAATCCAATGCACGCAAAGTTCGCAGGCTGGGGCGCGATGGCAATATTGTCGCAGGCTTTGCCGGTTCTACGGCGGATGCTTTCACATTGTTTGAGCGCCTTGAGGCCAAACTGGAAACCTATCCGGGGCAGCTAACCCGCGCATGTGTGGAACTTGCTAAAGACTGGCGCACAGATAAATATCTACGACGTCTCGAAGCGTTAATGGCGGTCGCGGATAAGGATACATCCCTGATCCTGACCGGAACGGGCGATGTTGTGGAACCTCAAGATGGTATTATCGGCATCGGTTCAGGCGGGAATTACGCTCTGGCGGCGGCGCGGGCTTTATACGATCAGGATTTGACCGCAGAAGAAATCGCGCGAAAAGCCATGAAAATTGCGGCAGATATCTGTGTTTATACAAACGAGAATGTGGTTATCGAATCTTTGTAAAACGCGCTTATTCCCAGCCTCAGGTATCGTTTCTTTCGCCAAAAATTCCTGTTCCCACCCGCACATATGTTGCTCCGTGTGCGATGGCATCTTCGTAATCCTCGCTCATGCCCATGCTTAAATGACGGAGGGAATGCTCTTTAGCCAGCTTGCGCAACAAGGCAAAATGCAGGGCGGCAGGATCATCAATGGGCGGTATGCACATCAGGCCGATAATATCCATCGCGCACTTATTTTGGCAGAAGTTCAGGAATTCCGGCAGATCGCGCGGGTAAATGCCGGATTTTTGCGGCTCCTCGCCAGTATTAACCTGAATAAAGCAAGGTAGAGAATTGCCGGTTTCGGTCATGGCTGTGCCTAGTTTGCGGGCAAGCTTTTCCCGATCAACTGTTTCGATCACATCGAACAGCTCCAGCGCGTCTTTGATTTTGTTGGTTTGCAATGGGCCGATAAGGTGGAGCTTTAGATCATGGTAAAGCCCCGATTCTTTGTGGTTTGCCCAGTGTTCATGGGCTTCTTGCACGCGGTTTTCGCCGAACAGGCGGTGGCCGACATTTAACGCCTCTTGTATTTTTTCTGGAGGCTGATGCTTGCTTACGGCGACAAGATTAATGTCATTGTTCGAGCGACTCCATTGGCGGGTGGCGCGATCAATGTTGTGATGTACTATTTGTAAGTTCTCTAATATTGACATAGGGATTAAGTTATTGCAGAAGCGACAGGATTTCAATGAGGATTTTGCGCTAGTGCAATTTTAGGCAATGACGGGAGAGGTAAAAAAGAAAGGGCGCTAAAAAAGCGCCCAATCAAAATTATGTTATTTCAAAACATTCAAATTAGAATGTGATGTCTGTACCTAGAAGAACAGCTGTACCGTCAGCGTCATCTATGCCAGTTGGGTTGTCTTGCTCAAGCATTTGAACAGAACCGCGGAATGACATTCCTGGGCCGTATTCATAGATAACACCAGCTGTGTAACGGTCAAACTCTACATCAAATGCTTTGTCTTCAGCATTGTAGTAAGAAACACCAAGTTTGAATGGGCCAGTTGTGTAGTCAGCACCAACAACCATTGTTTCAAGGTCACCAGAACCTACACCAGCAAGACCTTGGTTGTCTTCCATGTAGATTGCACCAATACCGAAGGCAGCAATATCAAGGTCTAAACCAACGTTCCATGACTCAACGTCGTCAGTAGTAGGAGAAGAGCCTTCTTCTATACCTAATGCATAACCAGCACCAGCAATCACGCCAACATTTTCGAAGTCGCCTTCATAACGAACGGCAAGTTCATATATTTCGCCGAGTACACCATCATCATCTTCATCTGTGTCGATACCAAAAGAATCAGAGTTACCAGATGCGTCAGGTGTGAAAGACAAACCAGCTTGGAAACCACTCATTACAGGTGACAAATATGTGATTTTGTCCATTTTGCCTGTTGACATAGCATAGCTAAGAGCACCGGCGCCGAGACCTAACTCATCTGTCTCTATTATTGTGCTCCCATCAAGGTCAACAGCAGCAACAAATGGTGATACGTATTGTACGATACCGTCAACGTTAGAGTCAGCGGAAGGAGCAGCAACCTGTAGAAGGTAACCAGCACCGTTTTCAGCACCAACATTGAAACGTCCCCAGTCGCCTGAGAAGTATACGTATGATTCGTCTGAAGCCATGTTGTCATTGCCGTCAGCTTGAAATTCAAAATGTGCACCAACTGTCAGACCATTGTCCAAAGTTGTTTCGCCACCAATGTGGATTTCAGTTTCACGAACCATGTCAAAGCCAGCAACGTCTGCTTTTAATGTCCCATCGTTTGGCTCGTCTTGGTCTATGAACGCGCCGTAGCCTTTGAAGTATCCGCCGACCTCAAGGTCAACATCAGCGTGTGCAGGAGCAGCAAAAGCCAATCCGGTAATAGCAACGCTTGCAAGTAGAAGTTTTTTCATTTTATTTCCTCCAACCATCCCTTAATGAAAAAAGAGATGACTATTGTTAAAGATAAACCCGAATGGGATTAAGTTACAAAGAACGCCCCCCTATGACAGAAGAACGGGATCATTACGCCATCATATGACTCCACGATCAATGCGATTTTGTTTTATCGATGTAACTTTTTTTGGGGGCGTTGCATTTTTGCAACAGAAGTGCTCGGAGAGACTAGAGTGAATGGATGTATAAACCGTAATTAATGTCTGGCTCTTCTTCAGGGAGCAGTTCGTCCAGTTCTTCTTCCAGTCCGTAATCTCTGAACAATTTCATGAAAGAGCGAGCAAAAGTGCCGCGAGCTTTTATGATCGTATCCATAAGTGTCGTCGGGTTTTCTTCAATGGCGGTTTGGACGGTGTCTATAAGAGTTTTGGCGGCTTCATCAAGTTTGCTCACAGCTTCATCACATATGATCGGGTCTATAAGGCCGCTTTCAAGAGCCGTTTTAATTTCGGCATAATCGGCACTAAATTCTCTGATCTCTGTGTGTGCAATGTCTTGATTTGTCGTCATTTTTTCGTCCTTTTATATTAAAAGAGCGGGGAAGATATCATAGTGCTTTAAATTATGTCAAATTAAAAAGCGGCAGATTGGTTGATTATAGGCATAAGAGCCGGAAAACAGACTTGCTTAAGCGCTTTTATGCGTGCTAATTAAGAGTGTTCAAGGCAAACATCTAACTATCGAGGGAAAATGAGCACCTTAAAAATGAGCATGGCTAAAAGCAAGAAATATAGCGTGGTTTTAACCGGCGCGCTGGCTGTTTTATCTGTGGGCGCGTTGAGCGGATGCATGGGTATTAAAACAGAGGCGAAATATCCCTCAGGTCTGGATCGCAATATGACCGGCGATGATATCTATGGCAAAAAGCAGAGCATCGTTGGCGAAGGCGGTATATTGGGTCGGAAGAAAAAAGATCTGGGCGATAGCGCTATTGGTGTAAACAGCTATCTATGGCGCGCGACGCTGGATACTGTTTCGTTTATGCCTTTGGCGAGTGCCGATCCTTTCGGTGGTGTTATCCTTACAGACTGGTATGCCGATCCTCAAAAGCCGAATGAGCGAGTGAAGATTAACGTATTTGTCATGGGGCGCGAACTTAAAGCCGATGGCGTGCGTGTGCGCACTTTCCGTCAGGTTAGAAAAAGCGGTGAATGGTGGGATGCTGATGTTTCCGAGGAAACCTCTACCAAGCTGGAAGATGCAATATTAATGCGCGCCCGTGAGTTGCGTATCGCTAATATGGCGGATGAGAAGTAAAAAATGGCACAGCGGTACAATATTAAAGAAACTGAAAATAAGTGGCGGCGGAAATGGGATGAGGCCAATGTCTTTGAAGTAAGCGAAGATACGAGCAAGCCCAAATACTATGTGCTTGAGATGTTCCCTTATCCATCCGGGCGTATCCATGTCGGCCATGTGCGTAACTATACGCTGGGCGATGTGGTGGCGCGCTATCGGACGGCTAAAGGGTTTAATGTATTGCACCCGATGGGGTGGGATGCGTTTGGGCTTCCGGCGGAGAATGCGGCGATTGAGCGGGGGCAGCACCCTGATAAATGGACGCATGAAAATATTAAGTCCATGAAAAAGCAGCTTTTATCCATGGGCTTGTCGATTGACTGGTCACGTGAATTTGCTACTTGTGATGCAGAATATTATGAGCACGAGCAGCGTATGTTCCTTAAATTTCTGGAACGCGGCATAGCGTATCGCAAGGAATCCGTTGTGAACTGGGATCCAGTGGATAATACCGTGCTGGCTAATGAGCAGGTGATTGATGGTAAAGGCTGGCGGACGAATGCTCCGGTGGAGCGGCGCAAGCTTAACCAGTGGTTTTTGAAAATCACTGATTATGCGGATGAATTGCTGGATGATCTTAAGGGGCTGGATCGCTGGCCGGATAAAGTCCGCATCATGCAGGAAAACTGGATTAATAGGTCTGTAGGCTTGCAGTTTAAATGGGATGTTGTGGGTACAGACCACAAGATAGAGGCTTTTACGACGCGGCCAGATACGTTGTTTGGTGCGTCTTTTCTGGCTCTTGCGCCGGATCACCCGATGGCAAAAGTTTTAGCCGAGGGTAAAGATGGCTTTGATGCGTTTATAAAAGAGTGTCAGGCTCATGGTACATCGGAGGCCGCGATTGAAAAGGCCGAAAAGATTGGTTTTGATACGGGATATAAGGCTACGCACCCATTGCTGGGGCGTGAGGTTCCGATCTATATCGCTAACTTTATTTTGATGGATTATGGCACGGGCGCTATATTTGGCTGTCCGGGGCATGACCAGCGGGACTGGGATTTTGCAACTAAATATGGGTTACCTATTTTGCCTGTTGTTGTGCCTGAAGATGTAGAAGGCTTTTCTGTTGAAGAAGAGGCTTATACGGGTGAGGGCAAGCTTGCGAACTCTGAATTTCTAAACGGAATGGATATTGAAAACGCCAAGGCCGAGATTATAAAACGCTGTGAAGAGATTGGTTACGGGTTTGGAACTGTTCAATACCGCTTGCGCGATTGGGGCGTAAGCCGCCAGCGTTACTGGGGATGCCCGATCCCTGTGATTTATTGTGAAGATTGCGGCTGTGTTCCTGTGCCGGAAGATCAGCTGCCGGTGAAGTTGCCAGAGGATGTGAGCTTTGACAAGCCGAGCAATCCGCTGGAGCATCACCCGACATGGAAGAATTGCTCTTGCCCGAAATGCGGGAAGGATGCTCGGCGCGAGACAGATACGTTTGATACGTTCTTCGAGAGTAGCTGGTATCAATTCCGCTATACCGATGCGAAAAATCCTGATCTGCCGGTTGATAAGGAAAAGGCTGCATACTGGACTACATCTACATCAGATAAGAACTATAACGGGGTAGACCAGTATATCGGCGGAGTCGAACATGCTGTGCTTCACTTATTATATGCGCGTTTCTTTACCAAGATTATGCGCGATTGCGGATTTATCGAGGGCGTTGATGAGCCGTTTAACGGCCTGTTTACGCAAGGGATGGTCACGCATGAGACTTATCAGGACTCTAAAGGTAAGTGGATATTCCCGACCGAGGCCGTAAAGGGAGGCGATGGGAAATGGACACACCGTGAAACGGGCGAGTCTGTGACGGTGGGGCCTATTATAAAGATGTCAAAATCCAAGAAGAATGTGATTGATCCCGAAGAGATTTTGAATACGTATGGCGCAGATGCAGCGCGCTTGTTTATCTTGTCGGATTCTCCGCCAGAGCGTGATCTTGAATGGACGGAAAGCGGGATCGAAGGAGCGTGGCGTTTTGTGAATAAAGTCTATGCCTCTTTTATGGATATGGATTTAAGCGGTAGCCTCACGGATATTGATGAGAGTGCCTTGTCGGATGGAGCTAAAGACCTGCGCCGCGCTACGCATAAGACGATTAAAGGTATAGGTGAGGCTATCGAGGCCTTTGCAATGAACAAGGCTGTGGCGTTTATTCGTGAGTTTTATAACGCGATTAACGCATTTAAGCCTGCCGGTGATGCAGATAAGAGCGCTTTGGACGAAGCTGCGCGCGCGTTTGTTGTCTTGATTAATCCGATTTGTCCGCATCTGGCGGAAGAGTTATGGGAGGCTTTGGGGCATAAAACTATGCTGGTTAATGAAGATTGGCCGTCATACGATGAGTCGCTGCTCGTCTCTGATACGATTACGATCGGCGTTCAGGTGAATGGCAAGCTGCGCGCTACGATTACTTTGCCTGCGGATGCGGATGAAAAAGCAGCCAAGGAAGTGGCTTTGGCCGAGGAGAAAGTTCAGCGCGCCATGGATGGCAAGGCTTTGCGCAAGTTTATTTATGTGCCGGGGCGTATTGTTAACGTTGTCGCTGCATAAAACGAAAGTTAAGGGGAGTTTTAAAACGTGAAAAAACGAGTATTATTGAGCGCGGTAGCTTGTTTGTTATGTGCGGCGTGTGGTTTCCAGCCAATGTATGGAAATGGTTTCGTAGCGGGCGAGGCGCGCGGCGTTGTTCAAGAGCAGCTAGCGCAAATTGAAATATCCAATATCCCCGATCGTGAAGGGCAGTTTTTGCGTAACGCCCTGATTGATAACTTTTATAGTCATGGGCGTCCGGCTAATCCGCGTTATCTTCTTAATGTTTCAAAGGTTGAGGAGAGCACCTATGATCTGGATGTTACGATCTCGTCTGATGCCACGCGGGCACAGCTTACGCTTTCAACAACGATTGGTCTGGTAGATAACAAGACCGGCGAAACGGTTCTTACGCGCAGCTTGAAATCTTCTGTTAGTTACAACATCATGGGAAGCGAGTTCGCCACGCGCGTATCCGAGCAAAACACTCGTGAAAATGCCCTGAACGACCTTGCCCGCCAGATTGAATTGCAGATCGCGCTTTATTTGAACTGAAGTAGGTTCTGACCCTAAGTAATAAAAAGGCAAATACTATATCTGAAACATGATTACCTTCTTTGTTGTAAGATAATTTCAATTACTATGGCCATAACTTATGGTTTATTGCTTTTCCATTATATAAAGTGTAAGATTAATTCCCAGAGAGCGGCGGCGCATAATCCTTTATGTGTTTGGCTTGCGGTGTCGCATGACCGAGCAGATGAAAAACGTATATAAAATTTAAAGGTTTGTAAATTTGAATATGCATTCAGGCCGTTTCGAGCTAAGCAAAGATAAATTCAAGGAACGCGTGAAGAAAACTGGAAAAGATGCTCATCAGCTTGATTTTAGGGCACTATTTCCTAAGCTTTTTTCCGGTTCTAATAAAATGCCGCGTCGTATTGAGCTGATTTGGCGCAAGGTTGTTGATGACTTTCTCGATAAAGAAGGCGGGTATTATACTTTTCAGGAAAAAGGCTGCTTTGTGCTTTTCACATTTGAAAATGCCATAAAGGCTATGGCAAAGGCAAAGGTGGATCTTATCAGCAAAGCCATAAAAGAAGCGGTAGAAAAATCTATAGAACACGGAGAAAATACCCTCGAAATATCAGAAAACTCGGGTAACAGACCAGAGCAAGGGGATAAAAAATCCGATGGTGATGAAAGTCTAAAAAAAGTTCTGGAAGGCCTGAGAGAAAATCCGGATATTAGCGAAGTTAAAATTTGGTCTGGCCGCGCTTTGCAGAATTTGCATCTGAGCAAAGCATTGCCACCTCAGGATATGCAAAAATTGCAGGAAGGGTACAAGCCTTGTTACGTGCCTTTCTGGAATGCGGAAAGCAATGTGCTTGTCGGGGCAAGTTGTGAACTTAATCCACGCGGCACTCCTGCTTCTGATGAAGGGCAGTTGATACGGGATAATATTGCGCAGATTACAAAAGCATATCTGGAGATAAGCCGTCTTCATAAGAGTAATGCCCAGGCCGTAGTGGTTATCCCAATCTATGTTAGAGCCTTGCTGGAAAAAGAGGTTTCCGAGCTCATTCTAACTTTTTTGAAGAACGTGCCGGAAACAGTACGGAAATCAATGATTTTCGAGCTTCGGGAAATGGGGAAAAACATGATTCCGGCTGCGGCAAAAGAGCCGCTAACAGTTATTTCCCAGATATGCAGGGCACTTATTATTGATACGGGTATTTTGTCCCAGCCCGATATGAGCGCTGAGCCGTTTAAAATCCATGCTTATGGCTGTAATTATAATGATGTTAATCTGCCGCCTGAGCAAAGGCTCAATTTAATGAAAAAATATGTCTCCGCTTATAAGGCGAGAGGAACGAAAACTTATATCAGGAATATTCCTAATCTTCCTACGTTGGAAGCGGCAAATACATTGGGGTTTGCGTATATCAGTGCTCCCGGTGTTTTAAATCCAAAGCTTTCCTGTCCGACGGTTTCGCGCATGGCGCTGGTGGATATAAAAGCTTTGGGCAAAACTTCATAGCATCATTTGTTGCAATCGGCGGGCTTTTGTATCTAAACTTACTTTATGAAACTCCAGTTCCGTCAGATCGAATCTTTTGTAAAAGCGCCGGATAAGTCCGCGCGCGTAATTCTTGTTTACGGGCCGGATAATGGGCTGGTTCGTGAGCGTGCTGCTATGATCGGGAAAAGCGTTGTCGAAGATATTAATGATCCATTCAATGTTGCAGTGTTATCGGCGGATGGACTGGCCGAAGACCCTGCGCGCCTTTCGGATGAGGCTGGCGCTATTTCTATGATGGGGGGAGAGCGCCTCATTCGCATAGAAGGGGGCAGCGATAAAATCACTATAACGCTGAAATCCTATCTGGAAAGCCCCGTGGATGCTGCGCTTGTCGTTGTACAAGCGGGAGATCTAAGCCCGCGCTCTTCTTTGCGGAAGCTTTGTGAGGCCGGGAAAAATGCTGCGGCTGTCCCTTGTTATGTGGAAGATGAGCGCAGCGTTGCAGGCCTTATTCGTGAGCGCGTAACAGAGGAAAAGATGCGGATAGAGGCGGATGCCGTGGGCTGGCTGGCGGCCAATATATCAGGGGATCGCAGCAAAGTTCGCTCGGAGCTGGAAAAGCTTATCACCTATAAGGGAGCGGAAGATACTACGCCGATATCATTGGCCGATGCGCAGGCAGCATGTGGCGCGGCAGGGGAGCAGAGCTTTGATGATCTGGTCTATGCGACGGCGGGGCGGCGCAGTGTGGAAGCTCTAAAAGCATATGGTGCGCTAATGCAGGAAGGCGCGTCCTTTGTTGTGATTGTCCGCAGTTTGCAAAACCATTTCCGCCGTCTGAGCATGACAAAAGCCTATATGCAAAGCGGTATGGATATGGATGGCGCTATGAAAAAGCTGTCACCGCCGATTTTCTTTAAGCAGGCTCCGCAGTTTAAGGGGCAGCTTAATGGCTGGTCGCTTGAGGCGCTTGATATAATTATAGAGAAGCTTACCGATCTTGAAGCACAGTGTAAGCAAACTGGCGCGCCCGTGGAAACTCTTTGCGGGCAGGCGATTTTGGGGATTAGCAAGATGCGAGGGTGAATGGCTGCGATGTTTTCCGTCTGGGCGTTGTTATTTTGACGCTTATGTACCTTCGTTTTTTGTACACTGCGCGTCAAAATGCCTAGCCAGACGAAAAATCTCTTTGCCATTTGTGATGATTTTAGAGGTTACAGTAAATAAAGACCAATATTGATCCAGTGCCAAGGAAGAAAGTTGCTATAGCATCTAATAGGAACTCCCATACACTTTGTTCAATTTTTCGCGTGTCATCGTCAACCTCTTCTTTTTGCTTAATTATATTGTTATAATACATATAAGTGACGTCTATGCCTTTGACGATCGCAGTAAGAACCAGAAATATCGATAAAAGTAAATAAATCCAGCCAGCGATTAATGCGCCAGATGCATTAATTACTTCTCGTTCTCCAAAAGAGGTTCTTGCGCCAATGCTCAAAACCAATGCGCTTGAAGATAAGGTGACAATCATTTTTGCTGCGAATAAATGCAGTGAATACATTTTTTCTCTGAGAAATTGTTTTTTATCGTCCATTTTTTCTCCTTTATAGTAATTTCACTTAAAAATAGGACATCACAAGATCCT
>JAGYOK010000018.1 GCA_018399685.1 Alphaproteobacteria bacterium
CGGTGATACCACGGGTCTTGACCCGTGGAGCTTCACTATGGCGCGGATTAGCTGAATCCTACACCGAAAGCCGTAATTCCGAGGGTCTGCTGGATAGCATTCAGCAAGGGCCCCATATTTACGGCCAAAGCTCCGCCAATCAAATGAGTGACACCCGCCATTGTGCTCGCATTACCCTTTCCCTCGGCGACATCACGCATAATAAACAGGCCGCGAACAAAGCTGATTAATCCCAGAACAATCAGGAACTGCAAAACAGCGGATATAACGTTGTGCGCAGCTTGTGTTTCCAAAGGACTCATACCACCCGTATACTGCAAACTTGCGAATGTATAGGTGACAGTACTGTCAAATAAAGATGACGAGAATGCCCGAAGTATGGTTGTTGCGGATATAAGCATTCCACCAATCACAAATGTTCCAAATGTACCTATACCGCCAGGGCCGCGAGCGCCTTCCTGCGCGGATTTAATAAGCCGTGATATCCCTATCATAATAAATATGGCTCCAGCGACGTAAGAAAAAAAGTTCAAAACCACGTGGGAGGGGCCTAAAATATCCTGCATGAAACAACCCATTGCCTGATCCAATGAGTTTGTTGTTCCGCAGGTCAAAGAAGCATTATTAAAATCATTATTAGTTTGAAGTACACTTGCAGCAACCAGCCCCGGGCTAAGGAAAGTTTCTCTTAATACGCTAATGATATAGGGAAAAGAGAAGAAACAACCTCCGGCAATTAAGCGCATGACCCCTTCATGAACCGGTGTTTTTGAAGGCTCGAGTACATGATCCCGTATTTTAAAAATACCCCAAACCCCCATAACCAAGCCAATCAAATAAGCTATGGCATTCAGGAAAATCGGGAAAGAGATGCTGTTAACCATGCTGTTACAAATCACACCACCTAAAGTAGTGCTAACCCCAATGAATGCAGCGAGACATTCAGTAGGATCTGTTGTTTCTGTAGAACGAAGTAAATCAAATCCACTTAACGCGCCAGAAACAAGACCCCAAAGACCCATACCGCTGCCGGAAATTGTCTCATACATGGCTCGGAAAACTGCGGGTAAGGCAAATAGTGCACCAGCAGTTAAATAACGAATAACAGCATCTTTTAAGGGAACCTGCGAAGGATTTTCAACGTGATCACGTGTTTTATATAGAGCTGATACCAATATCACCAATCCAAGCAGATATGCTACCGCAGAAATAAGCGCCGGCATCTCATCAATAGAGTTCATAATGCTCAGCATTAGGGAGTTAAAATTGGTGTTAACGGATGTAATGACAGAGAGCAAACCACCTAATGTAGAAAGCCACGTAACAAGAGATGCTTGGCTATCAGATTGTGGGTCAAAGCCCACCGCAGCACCAGGCCCGTTAATCGTTACCCACACTGCTTCGGTAAAAATCGGAAGACCGAAAAGTGCCCCGGACAATAAAATGCGAATAACAGGAACGCTTAAGGGTGTTTGCGTCGGATTATTGACGTGATCTATAATCTTGAAAATGGCCACGACCCCGACAACAAGGCCGCCTAAATAAGATAAAGAAGCGATTAGCCCGGGAAGCGCAGCCGTACTGTCAACTATACTTTCTCCGACATCATTAATATCTTGAGCAAAACCTAGCCTGGAGAATGTCAGAACAAAAACCACGCCGAAAAATAGTGAATATAGGCTTCTTTTCATCAGTTTATATCTCCTTAGCACGCACTACCCTTTTATAATTACAACACATTTCGTGCCCAGTGCGCAAATTTTTAACACAATTACTGCATTATGGTAACAATATTACAGGCATTTAGTTAAAATTTTATCAATAATTATGAATTTGCTAATTATTTTATAGATACCGACCCTTAATTATTCAGTATAATCGTATGGTTATTGAGAAAGATTTCCTTCGCTGCCAAGAATGACCCAGCGTCCATCTTTTTTTGTTATTTCTTTAATATTACCAAGCCCTCTAAGCTTGCTGCCCGGCTCGACGGCTTCTATATTGCCGGTAACTTTGTCATATAAAACAGCGCGTCCGGGGCGGATACCACGAATTTCCCATTGAGGCGCAGGAGCAGATTTTACAGTTTTATTGACTTCTGGAGCAGGCGCTTTTTGTTTTGCGGCCTTAGCCTTGGCCTCCTCTTCAGCTTTAGCGCGTGCAATAGCCTCTTGCTCGGCCTTGCGGGCGGCTGCTTCCTTAGCTTCTTGCCTTGCTTTTTGAGCTTCTTCTTCTTCGGCTTTTTGAGCGGCTTTGCGAGCTTCTTCCTCGGCCTTTTCTTTTTCTATCGCAATAATTTCTTCATTGCTTTCTTCATTATCAGGTAATTCTGATGAAAAAACATCATCAATAGAAGGGGGGGCTAACGATTCAGAACTACCAACAGCTTTGAGCTCGGTAGTGCCCACATCTATTATGTAAGGACCTTCTTCTGGTGTTTCTTCAACCGGAGCATTGTCCGAAAAGGGATCAATTACTTCCTCACTGTCGATTAATTCCGAATCACCGGATAGTTCAGTGGAGACAAGTTCCTCCTCGCCCAGCCGGATATCTTCCAGCGTATCCTCAAGAGGAGGGAGATCGGACAATTTTTCATCAAGATCGTTTGGCAGCGGTGTTAAAACAGAAGCACTTTGAGCACTATCTTGCTCTTCGAAGGGTCGATTCAGGTCGTTTTCGCTCAAATTATTAGCGGCCTCCCGTTCCCTTTTTTCTTTTTCAAGGATTTCATTCATTCGCTTTTGGGCGCTATCTATAAATTCACTATTCTGATCTTCAGGAGAGCCGGGGATCTTAATTACGGGCACAGAATCGGGCAAAAGAGAGGGGCGTAGGGTGTTATAAGCTGTAAGCCCCACTGCCAAAATTATTATTAAAATAGTCACCAATAGAGTAACGGGGCGCTTTTTCCTTGTTTTGGCAGTCTTTAAAGGCTCGGTTTTTTCTTTTGATCCGAAAGTGTGTTCTGGAGTTTGCATGTGTGTATGGGAGACTTCGATACTATCATAAGGCGTTCCGATAATATCGGCATCTGTCCGTGGGGTTTCCGGTATCTCGGCAAGCTCATTCGGATCTATATCATCCAGATCCTCCCAATCACCGTCGAAGAAATCATCTTCGGCATCAAATTCTTCGATTTCCTTATCGAGGTTATTCGGATTTTCGTCGGAATCATGCATAAGAATTATCCCATTCTGAGACTATACTTCTATTAAATATCTGAAAAAGGAACATGAAACCAACAAAAAGAACCCGTATTGCGCCGGTTCCACAAAATTTATATGGCTGCTAGATATTTCCTTCTTCTTCGACGTTATCCGTGAAGAAAATACCAATCGGCGTACCGGCTTTGATAATAATTTTTGTTTCAACATCGGACATTTCATCAATTATTTCCCCTAGCTCGGTACCAACGCTCGCGATACCGGCGGCAACTTCCTGTTCATCCGTTGATTCTTCACTACCTTCAGTCACAGTATCGCCAGATACTACCACTGTCGTTGCGCCTGAATCCTCAATAGCCTGAGCGTATCCCTCAATAAATTCAGCTGCAGCAGGTAGAATAACGCGCCTGAAATAACGGCGATCAATATCGGTCCTCATCGCGGGTAAGCCTGTATCCGGGTTAAGCATAATGGCACTAACGCTATACTGCTTTCCCTCATCATTTACGGCCTTGTCAAAAGTAATAGCAAGCATTTCTGCATCTTCCATAACTTCAAACTGACCCAATATTTTCCAGCCTTTTAGTGGGCCGCTGACCAACTCCGCCATAACCATAAAGGGCGTGTCAGAGTTTGCCTCAAGCAACAACTGACCATAGTAAATTTTACCAGCCGGAATAATGACCTCGACTTCTTCAACTTCCTCAAAAGGCTCATTCCCAACATCCCCGCCAGCAGCGGCGCCCTGGCCGCCCATTGCAGCTTCGGTTTGCTCATTATGAGTAATGAGTGTTTTGCTGGTCATTTGTCTGGTTTCGGTATTCTTTGTCAGGATTGACTGCATCTGTTGAACCATTGCCTCAGACATGTTTCTAAGAGCTTCGCTTTGTTGCTCGGCATCAAGAACAGTTACCGGCTCTTCATCTATTTTGCGAGCCTTAATCTGACGCTGAACACGTTCTTCCTGAAGCATACGCCATCTGTGCAGAGGGTCTTCGCTTTCTTCTTCAATTTCAGGAACTTCAAGACGCGTATCAGGTGTTTCAATAGGAACAGGGATCGCGCTGCCGCCGGTAGCAATAGCCTGATCGAGATCGGCTTCGTTTTGTTGTTCCACAGCATCACGGTAGGCCGGAGATACTTCTTCATCCGAGCCCGGAATCGAGGTCACTTCAGAACCGCCAGGCAACATAGAAAAGTTTTGGTCTTCTTCTTTTCCACCAAAGAACACCATGATAGCAATAATTACCACCATGACGCCGATAACAATGCCAATTTTGGCAAAAGCACTACGTCTTATGGTATCACTCAACCCGGATTTCTGAGAAAACTCGTCAAACCCATCTTCAGAATCGATTATTTCTTCATCCAGATCATCATTCATCTAACAAACCCTCACGCGCAGTAAGACGGGCACGAACCATACGCCCCCGATCAGATAGTAAAATTACAGGAGTTTCCTCCAGAGCATATATTTTTGTTCCATCTGCAGATGTAACAGAACTATCCCAGCCCGGCGACAGAAGTGTTAGAGGTGTTCTTACATAAGTCATACCATTATACACATACGCAGTCGTGCGTCCGTCGACCCCTGAAACTTCAAGAGTCTCAGCGCCTTTAGGGACAACGCCGCTTAAAGCGATAGACATATCGGGATCGCCAGCAGTTAACGTAATACCATTACTAATTAATGGAGTCTTGGCACCCGGCCCCCTTTTGGGAATAACAGCATCAAAGCGGTAGTGAACAGCATCTCTCCCTGTTTCAAATGTCATGATAACAGGGGCATCTAAGTCAACAAGGCGCATAGATACGTTGCCATGAGCAAATTTGCTTTCCGGAGAAATTCGAAGCATATGGGTTGTTTCATCAACTGTTGATTCTACAACTTTAAAATCACCAACCCAGCTTATATCTTCAATCGGCCAGGGCGCGCCGGATAAATCAAGTATACTTAACGTCGTTACGTATCCGTATGCGAGCTTTACAGTCAAAGGAGCGATACCAGGATCAAGGGAAATATTCTGTACAACAGACTCAGGACGCGGATAGGGGTGAACCGGCAATTCGGTTGACTCTACAGTCCGGTCATAATGTTCAAGCGTAGATCTTATCTCTCTGGGTTTCAGCGGCAAAAGCTGCTTCAACGCCTGATCAAACGCCTCTTTTCTGAAGGAGTCTTCAAGCTCTTCAGCCGATTTTTCGAACTCGAAGCCCTCATCATCAAAACCAAACGTATCGCCTGATGCTGTGGCGTCAGGCAGAGCGTCTACTTCCGAGGTGTTTAGCATTTCAGATTGAGCGAATGCGGGAACAACCAGAGAGGTTGAACACGCCAACACGAGACCTAAAGTCATAACTTTAGCGTTAAGGATTGACCTCATGGTGTGGAAAAAGTTTGTATAATGCATGAATCTTTTTAACCCAGATACTCTAAAAACTCGTAAACGATACATTGAAATTTTAAGATTGTCACGTATTATCCACAGAAAGTGGAAAAAAATCTTGTAAATATCTAACGCGCCATAGCAATCCATTGTTCAATCCCAACGCCATTAGAGCTTTCCAGACGAGGGACTCGCACAACGATAACCGTTACAAGAAGCCCCGTATTGGAAGTCTTCGCACCTGATCTATACGTTAGAATAAGAGGTATTTCAACAACCCACTGATAGCGTCCCGCTACCAGACCTTCCGATTGTAAAACCGGCGCGCCTTTGGGAGCTGCAGTGATTAGCTGCTGATTAACTTCAACCATTTCAATTATTCGAGAGCGCTGCAATGCCTGTGTAAAACTTTCCCATCCGCGCTTTGTAAAGTTGCGGGAAGATTCCTGAAGTCGGCGACGGTAGTCGTTAAAGCCAAAGGTCATAACCTCGGTTGTAGCTTGCGCCACCCAGGACATCAAAGCAGGCGTGCTCAAATTTGGCTCACCCAGAGGGACCATCGGTACCAACCGGCCATCTTCGGTCGTGGCAAAATAGAAATTTTTGGGCTGGTTAACTTTTATTACGTAATACATAGCGCCGACCAGACCAAGGATAACTATTGTTTGTATCAGTGCCATCTTTAAAAGACTTCTGTACCCGTCACGATAAAACTCGTTACGAATAACAACAGTTCCCAAACCAGATACAGACTCTTTGTCAAGCTTATTATCCTTACTGGTAGCTGCGCTCGTTTCCTTGTCGTTTGCCATTTTGCCTTCTTGATCTTTTCTTTAAATTTAAGAGACTTTTGCTTTTACGCAGAAAAAATAAAATAGAAATTATTGCAAAACCATATCTGCTTAAAACAATACGCTTGCGTAGAGGCATTGTGTCGTAAAAAAGTATTTTACACAACATCAGAGTGGAGATAATTACTCAAAATTATTAAAAAATCACTAACATTTTTTTATCCACAATCCGGGCACGTTGTATTGCTTGTTACATTGTGCAGATAATATAAATATTTTGTGCCTTTTTCGTATAGCCTGTGCTAAGCTGCCAACCGATATTGGAATGATTAGCTGGGTGCCGCCTGAATTTGGAAATTCGTTGAAAAATCATTCGAAATAAGGCAGCATAAGACACGACACTTACCGATTTAAGAGTTTTTTGATGATTGATGCAGGTGATGCAAAACAGACAAATAAGCCAAAATGGCGAGGTTTCGGAAGTCTTTTTGTAACGCTTTCCCTTTTTTGCGCCACGCTTTTTGCCGGGACCGTCATTGCCCCGAAGCAGTCATTTGCCTGTTGTGGGTGTCTCCCCGGCGATGTCAGTAGCGCACAAAGCTATATCCGTGGCGCTCATGACGATTTGATTGATCGCACAAAACAGGAATGGGATGATGATCTTAGGGCCTATGAGAGTTGGCTTATTAATACATTCCTTAATGAAGAAGTTGCTGTCGCAACAGCCATGATGGTTACCCAGTTATCAGCCATTGCCATGCAATACACACAGATAATTGGAGCTTTTCTTGATGCACAGACACAACTGGATACGCAACGTGTTTTGCGCCAGCTTCAATACGAAGCGCATAGGGATTATATCCCCAGTGAGACTTTTTGTAATTTTGGCACAAACGTAAGAAGTCTGGCGGCTACAGAAAACAAGGGGCGTTTTAACGCACTTGCCCTCTCACGAATCTCAATAGCTCGTCAGCTAGGGCAGGTGGGTACGGCAGGAAGTGTCAGATTAGGTGACGATCACAGATCGCGCTGGGATCAGTTTGTTAGTACCTATTGTGATCCCTTGGATAATAACTTTCAGGACGTTAACGGCGCGGGAAATCCGCTAAGCATAGGCGTTGTCGGGTCTAGAACAGGATTAATGCTGGCATGCGATCACGACGGCTCTGGCTCCGGTATGGATGTTGGTGCAAGAGATGAAAGACGATTTAACCGTGATATTAACTACACGCGGCTTATTGAAAAACCGCGCACTCTTGAAATGGATCTGGCGGACAGCACAACAAGCAGCACAATAACACCTGCATCATTACAATATGTGCTGCCAATTAATCAGCCCGGTGATGAGGAAGACGTTATCGCCATGTCAAAAAATCTGTACGGACATAATGTTCTGTCCCGCAGTCTCTCAACAACAATGCTGTCCCGCTTTGATGCCAGAAGAATGTATATCGCCCTGCGTAGTGTAGTGGCAAAAAGAAGTGTTGCTCAGGCCAGTTACAATGCTGTTGTGGCTCTAAAGTCTGCGGGCACAACGCATAAGATGGGCGGAACTGCTACAAGAAACGGTGCAGGAGGTAGCGGACCGACAACATTTGTATTGGAAGACAAGCAGACAAGGCGTTATATGGGGGCGATTATGAAACAGCTTTTGCCTGCTAACCCATCTGCCAGTGCGGCAAATATATTTAAATTAATTGGTTACAGTCCGAGTTATTTCTCACAATTGGAGATATTAGCCAAACGCATCTATCAGGATCCGACTTTTTATTCTAACTTGTACGAAACGCCAGCGAACGTTTCCCGTAAGAAAGTCGCAATGAAAGCAATCGAGCTTATGGTTGATCGGGCTATATATGAAAGTCAAATCCGCCGCGAGATGAGCGTTTCAGTTTTATTATCAAGCAGGCTCAGGGCTATGCATCGAGATGTAAACAGAGGCTTGGCTATGGCGGTTGGTGAAGATAAGTAATGGTATAACAAAACAATTTTTTATAAAGACACATTAATATCATTGATATAAAGACATATTAGATCAGGTAAGCAGGACAAAAAATTGCTATTTTGGGGCAGACAAAAAAAAGAAACAGCTAAAAAGGCAGAGCAAAGCCGTTCTCGCCGCCCGTTCAGACGCGTTATAGCGATAATGCTTGTTGGCACTCTTTTATTTGGTTCTGTGCTTGTAACAAAGCCTAAGCCCTCAGAGGCCTTTTTTTGCTGGTGTCTTGGTTTGTGCAGCCCGCCTGATATGTTGATTACAGCGGTTCTTCTCAAAATTCTTAATGTTATATGGGAACCAATTTTAGAAGATGACATAACCTACATCATTAATCTGGAATACGAATTCCTTAACGAAGATTTTTTCGAAGATTTTTATATTAAAGCGCTGGCTGAACTGACAGAATATTTGAGTGCATATGGCTTGTATCAGGTGGAAATGGTGGGATCTTTCTTTGATGCAAAAAATCAGGTGGAAACAAGTCGTTTGATATTCAAGCTTCAAACCGAAGCCCATAAAGATTATCACGTGAGCGATGATTTTTGCTGGATTGGAACAAATGCCAGAAGTCTGGCAGCGTCCGAGAGCAGATCACGCCTGAATATGCTTGCTTTGGCAAAAATTGCTTTGGATCGTCAACTTGGCAAACAAGGGACATCTTCGGCTCAGGCCGATGTCGGAGACAAAACAGGCCGTTGGCACCAGTTTGTTAATACTTTCTGCGATAAGAAAGATAATGGGTGGGATGGGCCAGGCACAGGGCTTGAAAGAGCCTGCGATCACGATGGAAGTGGTGCTGGAATGATGTTTGGCGCGACGGATCGCTCCAGAATAAACAGCGATATTGATTATACCCGAATGATAGAGGTACCAAGAACCATTAATGTTAACTTTGCCAACATGACGACACCAACTCCTGATGAAAAGAGTATATTGGCGATGTCATCGAACCTGTACGGGAATATGATACCCTCGCGTACAATTGGATACGACAGGATGAAAAGCTATTCCGCGGCCAGAAGTTTATATATGGATCAAAGAACTATAATAGCGCGGCGCGGGGTTGCGCAAAACAGCTTTAATGCGATTGTAGCAATGAAATCAGCCGGAACAAGTAATGCAACAGTAGGTGCGCGTACGGCATCTTATATGGCATCAATACTTAAAGAGCTTATGCCGGGCGGCACTACAGACGATGAGATTTTTGGCATACTCGGCGAAAATCCAAGCTATTATGCTCAGCTTGAGGTTCTTTCCAAAAAAATATATCAAAACCCGAAATTCTTTGCAAAGCTCTACGACACACCGGCAAACGTTGCACGTAAGAGTGTGGCAATGAAGGCAATAGAGCTTATGCTGGATCGTGCTTTGTTCGAAAGCGAACTGCGGCAGGAGATGTTATTATCTGTCATGCTCTCTTCAGAACTGGATCAGAATTTTCGCCGCGTTAATAAAGACATGTCAGGGAGTAAATAGCAGTGAGAAAGCATATAAACATAAATATGCTTAAAAGCACCCCGTTGTTAAAAAAGACAACGCTGGCAATCGTCAGGAGGATAAACCCTTTGACGAAAAAGGCGGTGGTTATTGTTTTTTGCTTAACTTTCTCTATTTCTGTTTTAGCTACCTCTAACAAGGCATATGCTTGCGGGATATGTGTAGGTTTAGTGGCCGCTATGGACAACCCCAGCCTATGGGGCAAAACAGAGGATGTTCTTGATGAGCATATTAATGACGAGTTTATGGAGCTGGAAGACTATATCCTAAGAATGATATGGATGGAAAATGTATTGCCAGCGTTGATGCTCGCAACAGAGCAACTCTCCGCCGTTGCTATACAACAGGTTATGGCAATCGGGATGTTTATGGATGCAGAAATACAAATGAATTCCCAACGATTGCTGCAGGAAATTCAGGCACAGACCCACAAGGACTTCAGGCCTAGTGAAGGGTTGTGTGAATTTGGCACATTATCAAAATCTCTGGCGAATGCCGACATTAACGGGGATACTTACGCAGTAATATTTAGCGAACGCTCGCAGGATCGTCAGCTGGGAAAGGGAGATTCCGCAGGAACTTATGGTCACGATCTTGATTTGCATAGCCGGATTTTGCATTTCATAGGCCTGTTCTGTAATCACAAGGATAGAGGCAGCGCGCTGGAAACAATTTGTGACGTTAGCATATCATGGAGTAGCGGAAGCTTTGATGAAGCCGCCCGACTTCGTATGAACAAAGATATTGATTACTACTCACTTGTGGACAAGCCCTGGTCTCTCAGAATTGATTTTTCCAACCAAAAACTGATTGATTTGAGCGCAATTCCACCAATTCATGATGAAGACGAGGAACACATTTTGGCTCTGGCTGCTAACTTGTTTGGTCATATAACCTTTGCCCGTCCGCCAGCCCGGCTTCTTGCCAACAGGCCGAACGAAAAAAGCCTTACCACGGTACAAAAGCTATACCTTGATATGCGCGCAGTTGTTGCAAAGCGCTCTGTAGCAGAAAACAGCCTGTTTTCTATTGCTACGATGAAATCACAGGCACCGCGCCCACCCGATTTATATCTGGGCGGAGGAGGAAAAACAGACCCCAGAGCCAGAGATTATATGGTTAATGTCTTGATGGAGTTGGGGGTTGCAAACTCTGATGTATTACAAATGCTGGGTGAAAACATTAGTTATTTTGCTCAAATGGAAATACTGACCAAAAAGCTTTATCAAAACCCTGATTTTTATACAAACCTATACGATACGCCGGCAAACGTGGAACGTAAGACAGTGGCATTGCAAGCTATCAAATTGATGCAAAAGTTCGATATGTTGAAGAGCCATTTGCGCGGCGAGGCCAATGTTTCAATATTACTGGAAATGGCTGTAGAGCAATTACAAAGGGAAGTTGAAGACCAGATACAGGCTTTGGCTAAATAAACTGGAGAGTAATTTTTTAAATTTTAAAGGTTAAGCTGTAAAGGCTACTAAGTAACATGGGTAATTTTTTTAATAAAATGCTGCACTCAAGAAACTTAAAGATTGTATTGATCTTTATGCTTTTCATGAGCTCTGTCATGACTGTCAACACAAGATCTGCACAGGCGCAGTGCTGTGGTTGTAGACAGTGTGCCATACCCACCTTTTCCACAGATCTGACTGAGTGGGTCCAGACTGAAATTGAAATAACAGTCTACATTTATACTCAGCTTTTACTTCATCAACTTATTTGGTTTGATCTCACCTTCTGGCAACAGCATATGCTGCCGTTATTTATGCATATCGGCAATCATATGGCCGGTGTCGGAGCTTTTCAGGTAATGATTTTTGGGAAATTTATAGACGCTCAACAACAACTTGAAGCCCAGCGGGATCTGCAAGTTATGCACGCGCGTGCGAACAAGGATTACCATCCCAGCAAGGGCATGTGTGAGTTTGCAACCCGAATAAAAGGGTTGGCCTCAAGTGAGCGGAAGGGCGAAGCAAACTCCCTGATTCTAAGTGAGAGATCAACCGACAGATTGCTGGGTAATGTGGATACAGGCGCATGGAGCGGCACAAAAGGTGATGTTGCTATCCGGCTTGATCTGTTCCAAAGAGAATTTTGCAATACACAAGATAATAATAACAGTTTGTCTGTAATGTGTCCGCTGGCACCAACTTCTGCGGCGGGAAGAGATCGTCTGAACAAGGATGTTGATTACCAAAGAACCATCGAAGATCCGTGGACGATTGGATTTAACTTGACTGCGGGAGGGAACGCCTCGGCAGCCGATAAAGAGATTATTGCTATGGCCAATAACCTTTATGGGTATGAGGCTTTCGAGCGCATGGACCACCTGGCTTTGCTTAATGTTCCAAAAGGAACGGCCTCAGAAGCACAGCAGGCCTATATAGATCTTCGAGCTTTGGTAGCAAAGACCAAGGTTGCAGAAAACAGCTTTAACGCTCTTATGGCCATGAAAGGTGAAGGAACAGCCGGATCTCGCCAATACATAGAAGCATATCTTAAGGAGCTTGGAATTCCGGGAGGTGAGGTCAGCGAATATCTTGGACAAAATCCAAGTTATAATGCCCAGATGGAAGTGTTAACCAAAAAGGCCTACCAAAGCTCTACCTTTTACACGAATTTATATGACAAGCCAGCAAACGTGGAGCGCAAAGGCGTCGCCATGCAGGCAATAGGCCTGATACAGAAATTTGATTTGTTGAAAAGTTATTTGCGTACCGAGGCATCTTTATCAGTACTATTAGAGCTATCGGTGCTCCAGCTCCAACGACAGGTAGAATCAAATATCCAGTCCTTTGATGAGCAAGGGATAACGGTAAAGAGTAATTGATGATAAAAACGAGGTATCTATTGTGCGTTTTATAAGGTTTAAAAAACCGGTATTTTTATTAACGGCTTTCGTTTTTGCGTTAGTTGCGCTTTTCGGCGCTTTTACCTTTGACAAAATAAGCAACGCTTTTAAAGCTCAAGATGATATTGCCAGAGTGACATTGCGTAATTTTTCTCCTGGCTCTCTGGTCGATTACCGTGTGCTATCCAATGTCGGCGTGGTCAACAAACAACGCACTCAGGTGGATGAGCAAGGAACGCTGTCTCTCCCGATTAGCAAGGATGTTTTGGCACAAATACCTGAAAACAGCACAATTAAATATGAGCTTAATGTTTCCGAGCCTGATAATAATAAAAGCAAACTCGCCGGGGCTGATAAAGATATAGACCAAACTCCGGCAGAGCTTCTAAATTTGCTGCTTTCTATTAACCCAAAAGAGGGCAGCGTGGATTTATCCATGAAAGGTTTGGAGGAATTCTCTAACATCATAATGAAAGAGAATAATCTGGACGAACAAAGCGTAAGCGCGGACTGGTCAGGTGCCTTTTCAACAATTCTTGGGAGTGACAGCGTTAAAAACGCTATTGGTAAAGACGATTACAACAGAATACAACTTGCTTTCCAGCACGCTGGTATACGCAGCGATTTATTAAGCGACCAAGCTGGTATGCCCGTTGTCGAGGTTTTTGCTCTAACCGGAGCTTTGCTTGGCACGGGAAGCAGGGACAAGCAAACAGCGCATTGGTCAGGGCCAATAGCAGAGATGACGCAGCAATTTTCTGCTGTTATGATGCAGCAAACAACCCTGATAGGGATGTTGATGGACGCAAGCATCCAGCTGGAGACACAACGCAAACTGCAAGAGCTTCAGGCCAGAGCCCACAAGGACTATCACCCAAGTGAGCAAATGTGCAAGGTGGGATCTTTCGTCCGCAGTGTTGCACATTCCGAGAGCAAGGCAGAAATACAAAAAGAAGCGCTCAACAAGTACCTTATTAACCAATATACGGCTGTTGTACACACGGCTCCCGCTGGCGGTCCCGATGTTTATGAAGACTCAAAGATCAGAAATTTCAGGGAATTATATTGCCATTCCGTAGATAGCGGCTCGGCAGCCGGGGCAATTTGTGAGGGAGTAACGAGTGCAACAACGGCAGCCGAACTGGAGCAGATGAACAAGGACATTGACTATACACGGTCAATTGAAGCCAGATTGACATTGGATGTTGATTTTACAAACGGCGCAATAACACAAGATGAAACAGATATTATGGCCATGGCACGCCATCTGTATTTTCCGTCGGCATTTAATGTATCAACAGTAGGAGCCCTGACAGATGATCTCCGCCCGCATTTTGAATCGCGTAGTTATGCTGCAAAAATGGGCGTGGCTCATAACTCCTTTATAAACATCATTGGAATGAAATCAGCCGCCCCGGTTGGGCGAGCCACTACAGCCACAACAACCTCGCCGACGGTTGCACCATTTGGCACGGGCTCACCAGTCGAAGATCCGGATGTGTTTAGTACAGTAGCAGGCGTGGGTGTAGGAGCAAACGGGGAGTGCTCGTATATCCCGGGTGGATCTGGTCCGGGGTGTATACAAACTACAAGGCTTACAACAAGGCCTCCCCCAACTGTTTTAGCGGAAGATTCCGGGTGGGCATATATGAAGGCTCTGTTGCGGGACAATTTTGGTTTAGCGGTATCGGATATTGACAAATATCTGGGTGAAAGACCCAGCTATTATGCTCAAATGGAAGTTCTTACCAAGAAGGTTTATCAAGATCCAAAATTTTATATTAATTTGTATGACAAGCCCGCCAACGTTAAACGTATTGGCGCGGCAATGGACGCCATCTTGCTTATGAATCAGCGAGACAGATTTGAATCTCTGTTACGTAGGGAAATGATTGCTGCAACACTGATCGAAAACACGCTCTACGACAAGGTCTATGAGATTAACTCAGGCTTGTTTGAAGAGATGCAGCGTTCTCAGCTTGAAGATTAATCACTGCAAGGACGGAAGGAAATAGGCCTTAACCCCTAACTTCTTCGCCTTGTATGGAAATGCGGTAAGGTGAGCCACTTAATGTGTATTCAGGAGCTTTTTTCAAACCCTTCTTAAACAAAATATCTATTGCATTTTGAAAGGTTCCGCTTATGAAGACATCATAATCCAGAACATATTTTTCTGTGGTATCCCAAATCAACAAAACGCCTTCTTTTGCGCTCCATTCTTCAAGTATTTTTTGCAGGTTAGAGTTACGCTTTGCTTCCCATATACGGATTTTATTACTCGGCGTTTCACGAAAGCTGGAGTAAGAGGATGGAGGCTCTTCCATTAAACTAGCTTCTATTTCTTCGTTAGAGGGCAGAGCGGCGCTGTCCTCTACGTCAGAAGCGTTAACTTCCTCTATTTCCATATCCGTTAGGTTCATTTCCTCCTCGTCGAGTGGGAGTGGATATGGAAGGTCTGAGGCATCTTTGGTATCAGATATATCAGGAACATCCTCGATTGGCAGAATTTCCATCGCTTCTTCAGTATCATCGAATGGGCTGGATTCGCCAAGTTTTTTGGCATATTCTTCCTCGGCCCTTTCCTGCTCATTCAAAATAATCTCTGGTTTAAACTCAGTTCTTTCGGCCTCATCTATATCGGAATAAGTAACAGCGATTTCGTTTTCCTCATAGGAATCCAGCGGACGCATCAAATTCTCTACTAAAGCGGAATTGTCCTCATTGCCATAATTATCATTTTCAATATTATTTTTATCCAAAACTACTGATTCATGCTGTGCCGTAGAGCTAACGGAGTTATCGCGAATAATCTTTTTTTCCAGTAAAGCTCCCATAGATTCTTCCGGTGTTTTAGCAAACTCTGCTTGTGGATCTGGCTTGGAGTCTATTTGTCTTGTTGCTGGAGCAACATCGGACATCTTGGGCATAAAAGCTTGTACGTTGTTATTTTTAATAACAATCTTCTTATCGTGTATTGATGCTTCCATATCAAGCGGTGCAAGAGCATCGTTTAGAACTTCATCCCACGACTTACCGCCTTCCCATGATATGCGCGCCCCCGGATTAACGTTGTCACCAAAAGAATAGGCATATTCCGGAGGAACGATTTGTCCAAGAGCCAGAGCTATCGGCATATCTTTACCAAAGCCCTCTATTATATCATGTTTTGCGCCTTCCTCCGTAGCCTCAATTTGTACTGGAGGCTGTTCTTCAACGGCTTCTTCTTCCTCTATGGGAAGGGAATCTTTACCTTCCAGTGGGTATGGATTAAGAACAAGTGAGGTGGCAGGAACTGACCTTGCCTCTTCGGCAGGCTCCGCCTGAGCACTTTTTTCTTCCATAGGCTCCGTCTTAACGGGCGTTGGCAAGGGATCAGCCGCTGCTGGTTCGTCTTTATAATCTAATGTGATTGTCCTGATCTCTACAGGCTCATTTACGCTGTCGCTTTCCTCAACTTCCTTAATTTCGATTAGAGGCTCAACCTCAATGATCGTACGTTCTTCAATTACGGGCGCATCGTAATATTCAGGCAACGCACTGCCCGGCGTAAGTCCAGGGGCGTCTTCATTTTCCATCATAAAAACGTCTGGCCCCATATCCTCTACGTGCTCCGTATCATCGGGAGGGGTCCACTTAAATTCTGCATTTGCTGGAAAACTCGCAAATATACCAAAAGCAAGAGCACAAGTTGAAAGAAGAAGGCGATTATATTTTGAACACATTTTATTATAATTCCCTAAGCGGAGTGAAAATGCGAGCAGCACCAGTGAAATAAGACATACTGCGTGACGCACAACTAGCTACGTCAAGGATATCTTTGAAAAAAATATAATTCAAGAGCTAAGTCATTTTATGGCACTGGATTAAAGCCATAGGGGGCTTTATTATCCGTAATCTACAAATTGGTGGGGTGAGAAGCCAACAATACTTGGACGAGAACGCCCGATTAACCATGAACGAAAGGCTCTAATAGCTGATGGAAAGGTCAGCCCCTTATTTTCAAGAAAGTTAAATAGGTAAAAAACCATAAAAGATATGATAATTGTCGACCATCTAAGATATAAAAGCCAAACCGGAATAAGGAACGCAACGCGGGCATCAAAGCTTAAAAATCGGATAGTACGCATAGTATCGCGCCAGTGCCAGTTTAATTTGGCGTCAATGTTTTCTAGCTCTTTTACCATCGTGTCTATTCGCCTTGCTTAAAGCTTTGTTATTACAACGTCCATGAAGATTATAATATCCCGATCATTAACACTTCGTTAACGATTATTATAATCCATACAAAAAAATATCAATAGAGAGCAAAAAATATATTAAGCACCTGTGCTTGAAGATAGCAACAAATATGCGCGGCGGTTTATCAGCCCTTCTTCAAAGGCAAGAGCTGCCGACTTTTCCATTGTTTGCCCATATTGCGGAACAAAGCGCTGGATCTCGTTTGGCCACTTGGTGAAGTGCATATCCATAAGTTTTTCGCGCACTTCATCGGGGAACTTCATCCACTCCCGAACGCCGCAGCGCCCACCGCCCTTTCGTGCGACTAATGCTTGCGTCACGATCAGCCTTAATGTCTCCATCAAGGCAACGGCGCGTTCTTCCCTCTCATCCATTTCATAGGTGGAAAGCATTCTTTGCACTGTGTTGGCAACACCCAAAGTGTGCGTTGTCGTATAAACAGCGTGACCGGTCTGCGCCGCTTCAATAGAAGCGTTGATTGTTTCCCTGTCACGGGATTCACCAACAAGAATAATTTCAGGCTTACGGCGCAAGGCATTTCGCACACCATGTGCAAAGCTTGGCAGGTGACGGGGGATCTCGGTTTGCGAAACCAGTGAGCGCGGACTTTGAATCGTATCGTACACATATTCAATAGGAGCTTCATAAGTCAGCATTTTGCCACATCCACGTGGCCGTTCTAAAAGCATGCGGTTACCCGCTGCGAGCAGCGTAGTTTTACCAGAGCCCGTCGGCCCGGTTATAATAACCATTCCTTGACGCGGCGCCCAGTTATCGCGAATTTCTTGCTCTATATTCAAATCATTCATTGTCGGAGGCTCACTAGGCAGGGTTCGCATGGTGATCTGCGCGCCATCTCTTCCTTTTGTCAGGATAGCTGTAATATTTACGCGGAAACGAATGCGGGTGTAGCGGTCAGGGCGGATTTCATAGGAAACATCCAGATCACGACCAGAGGCCAGACGAGCCTGTGCCTCGGCACCATAAAGCTTTTCAAGGAACACCGCCATGTCGGCAGCATCCAGATTGCGGTATGTAGCAGGGTGCAGCTCACCGCTAATCTCGTTGTAAACGGGGCGTTCGCTCTGGATGGTCACATCAGACGAGTTTTGCTTGACGCACCAGAGCAAAAAGTCATCGACGTCATCCTGTGTAAATCTTTGAGGTTCGTTTGGCCAGGTCTGTGCTTGGGTGTCTTCAGCCTTAACAAGACTTACCGGCTTGCGGGCTTCCATGTATCTGCTCCAGTTATAAGCTCTGGTACGCCGGTGATTTGTACGGCACGATCACCGACACGCATTTCATCGCCGCCACCGGTAATACCGCGATCAACCTGAAGAGCATAAGGCGGAGAAACCATACCTTGTGCAAGGAGCATTCTGTACCGGATCATACCTTGATAGTCAGATTCCAGACGGGCAAGATCATCCTTGAAAATATCATCGGCTTGTTGATAACCAAATTCCCAGCCTTTACGAATGCTTTCTTCCCATGCTCTGCGCTCATCATTATTGCGAGGAGTTAGAATATCAGGCGGAGGCATAACCTCGCCCCATTCGCGCTCAAGATACTGGCGCCATGTTCTTGGGGCGGAAACAATGCGTGCATTGCGAATGATGTTGTAAATTTTATCAGAAATTGCGGCTGTTTGCCCGTCTGCTTCAATAATCATCGCATTCATGGATTCGGTAATTATTGGCGGCTCAATCATAAAGCCGGAGGGAGCGGCAATCAAAAGCTGGGCAAAATTATAGACACGATCCATATAGCGTGTTCTGGTGCCCAATTCTTCACGAATTTCATAAGTGCGCTTGGCCAGCCCGCCCCGTGCCCCAAAGGAGGTTGCTGCTTCTTTAATAGCATCCATTCGGATATCGAAAGGCAAGCTATCGTCAATCCCTTCAATATTACCGGAAGGCTGGTATCTCACCATATCACGGAGCGCCACAGGCTCTTCATCGGGGGTAGTCAGGGGAGTTTCCTTATCAACAGGAAGCTTGGCTCTTCCGGCATGAGCATGGTGTGAAGCACCCGCTACTAAAGAAAAGCCCATAATTGCGCAAAGACTTGATGTCAGAAGAAAACGCATAATCTAAATACCCTTTAAAACTCTTAACCACCAATTCCGGCATTGGGGGCGTAGTAAATTTCCACCATACGGGACTTGGCATCGACCTTCACGTCTCCGCGTTTGCCGAGTTGCAAGCCAATGTCACGCATGACATCTACAACACGGGAATTTTCTGCATCAACAGAAACAACGACAGGAATAGAAGGCTCATTCCCTAGAACAAGGAAACTGTATCCGGCGCGATCAGCCAAAGTTTTGGCAATCGGCTCTATCGGGCCAACCCAGTTTACAGTGATTGTACGGCGCAGCTCTTGCGGCACATCTCCAAGCGGAGACATAGAAGTTGCCGGTGTGCGAGCTTGCTCAACCGCTGCCAGAGCTTCCAGAGCGGATGATGCGCGGTCAGCGGATTCAGCCAGCATAATAGACACGCTGTCAGGGGAAGCCACAATTTGTGGGCTTTCTGAACTAAACGCGCCTAATGTATTGAAATTGGAGCAGCCGGAAGTTAACGCTAAACCACATAGTAATGGTAAGAAAAGAAAGTTACGAGACATAATAATTTAAAACCCTAATACGAAGACAACTTAGTCTGCCGAAAATACTAGACAAAAATGTGAGGTAAATCAAGAAATATAGATAGAATTATGAATATCTTTGCGTATTTTTGTTAATCCACAGAGATATCTACAGATGATTCTATCACAGAAAAGACTCGCCGTTAAGCCCCAATGTCCCGCTGGGGAAGGCTTGTGAATTTTATCGCTGCCCTTTTAGCAGCCCGTATTTTTTCATAACATTAAGTACACGATTTTTGTATTTTTCTCCGAATTTCGGTGTTCGGGAGTGATAATGTTCAAGAGCTTTTGCCAAATTATTTGTCTCATTAAGGTGCTTGCGCAAAATCCATGCCGCGACATCTATGTTCGAGCACATGTCATCCCGCACCCGTATTTTTGCTTCCTCTTCGTTTATCCGCCATTGCTTCGCCAGCTCAGGAAGCCAGATTGTATTGATTTGCATGGGGCCAAGATCGTAACTGCCGTTGGTGTTTTCAACCGCCAGCCCCGGTTTTCCCCCTTCAGCACGATATATCCCTGTGAGCAGGGCGGGCGGGACGTCATGCGCTTGGGAAGCCATCATTATGCACGCTGCTAATATCTGATGAGCCATTGACCCAGACCCTAAGAAGCGAAGAAAGACATCGGGTTACCGCCCGAAGATTTTCCTTTGCCCCCACTTTTATCCTCGCTTTTATCCCCACCTTTATCTTCGCCATTATCTTTATCTTTATTATCATCCCCGTCTTTTTCAGGGGCAGGATCGGCGGGTTTTTGTGGTTGCTCGTCAGTAGGGGGAGCGGAAGACTTTTCTTCTTTTTTATCATCTTGTTTGTTGTCTTCCTTGCCGGAGAAAAAGCCCATAGGATTAGACTTTGACTGATCTTTTTGTGGCTTTTCCCCGCGTAATGTCGGCATCACAGGCTCTTCATCCGGCTGTTCATCTATCTCTTCCGGTGGATCTTCCTGTTTTTCTTCTTTGTTTTTGGAAGCTTCGGCAGGTTGCTTTTCCGGCGCGGAGCCAACATCCACAAGCCCTGATCCATCCGTAAACAAATTATCTATTTTGGCAATATCCTCATCAGAGAAATGGTCAGGCATAATATGCTTGGCCAAAACAGTAAGCATGCTAAGGCGCTTTTCGAACAGGAGCCATATATTCTCGATCTGGATTTTGTTATCTTCCTTGGCGCGCACATCTTCCTCAAGCCCCATAATCC
The DNA here is from genome assembly GCA_018399685.1 of Alphaproteobacteria bacterium. Lineage (GTDB taxonomy): Bacteria > Pseudomonadota > Alphaproteobacteria > Micavibrionales > Micavibrionaceae > UBA1672. The sequence goes on from JAGYOK010000018.1 coordinate 20,786, forward strand.
GGTCTTTTTCACGAATGTGACATGAGCAATAAAGCGGAATAAGTGAGCTAAGAATAAGAAGCTCGCTCGACTTTTGCTCTGCTGTGGAAAGCTCTTCACCCATTAAAGAGCGTGTTATATCAGTGGCTTTTGCGCGCAGTTTTTCCGATACGTTTTGTATCAGACGAGCCTCGTTTTCTCCGAAAGAAAAATCGGCCACGACATCGACAAGCGGAACGTAATATTTCAGATAAACAAGGTTGGCGACCGTGCGCGACAGTGGAGAGAGCCCCCGGATATTTTCGGGAAAGACACCTTCGAGACGATCCATCGGAATATAATTTTCCGAAAATGTTAATAGCTGATCTACCGAGGAAACAGTGCGTTTAAGCTCGGCTTGCGTGGGCAGGCTCCCCGTGCGTTTGTAATGTGCCGCGATAATATGACAGGATAAAGTAGCAAGGTTAAGACGCACCGATACATCTTTTTCCTCTTCTTCGACCAGATCCAGCAAGCCGCGAATATCGTCGGCATTGTCAATGGTCTGGCGCAACAGGCGGGTAACATCTTCAATAACTTTTTCTTCAGATTGAGCAAGTGCCACCTGAATCACACCTTCGATAACCGGCAAACCGATATCGTGCATAATCACAGTAAGAAGTTCGGCGCGCTTCATTTGCGTATTCCCATTCTTTTTAAAAAACCATCATAAGGCTTCAAATTTATTTATGTGCGTGCTCCCAGATCTGCAATCAGGCTATCAAGATTTTTGGGCATCCCACGGATGATTTTTACTTTCCCGTCCTTGCCACGGTAAACAACAAGGGGTGTAACATCCAGTTTCCATGATTGCATAAGAGACATGTTGCGCTGTACGCCTTGTTTGCTGATCTCCGGTGAAGCTGGCAGAGCGTCTTTATCGCCCTCCAGATAGCGCCAGTACAAATCGACCGGAGAAGGAGCTGCTAGCAAGTAAGCTGCCTGCGCCTGCGTTTCGTCACTAAATCCCACAGGAATTATACGAACCTGCACACGGCCACTTTCAATATGTGGCTTCAGGGCGATCATCATATTGTGACAATAGGAACATTGGGGATCTACAAAGCTGTAAAGCAGGGGTGTGCCAGCCTGTCCGACAGGAATCCAGTTAGCATTTTCTATATCGAAATAGAGCTGTTCAGACGGAGTTTTAAACTCATACCTGTCTGCCTTTGCAGCATCTTGAACATGGGTTGGCGGTTGAGTAACATCGGCAGTCAAAGAATCCAGAACCTCTCCGCTTTGCTGGCGTAGACGGCTAACCTGCTCAACGGTGATCGCCTTGCCTTTTGGATCAAACAAAATGCCGCTTAAAAAGCTGCCATTTGGAAGAACATAAAAATATTGCTCCTGCCCGTTTTTGATAGCAATCCAGCCTTCGACGCCGCTGTCTTTTCCCAAAAAGCGGATTTGCGCACCATCATTTGCCAGATTATTAATCGGATCGGGCATCTTGGGCAGCAATGTGTCGTTGCTTTGTGCAAAAGCGCTGCCGCTGGCAAAAGATAAAACCGCCAGGCCTGCGCAAAGTAAAAGAGATTTTTTGGAAAAAATGTAATTCATAATAATAACCTTATAAATAGTGTTATTTTGCAGTGCTATCACGCTATCACAATCGCGCATGAGGCTGCCTTGAGTTCTTAAATGACTGATCAAACATAGCGATATTAGAAGCCAAGCACAATAACTTTTAATAAAGAGAGCCTGTGTAGTTTAGTTATTGGCGGTAAGCGCTATTTTAATACCCAGCCCTATCAATGCTGCGCCGCAGGCACGATCAACCCATTTCGAAAATTTCAGGAAAATGTTTCTCATGACAGAGCCGGTCAGGAAAAAAGCAACTCCCGTAAACCAGGATGTTATGATCACAAAGGCCGAGGCTCCACTAAGCATCTTCCAAAATAATGGGGTTTCAGGTTCTATGACCTGCGAAAACACAGCCAGAAAAAAGAGCGCTGCTTTTGGGTTTAGCAGATTAGTAAAGAAACCGGAAAGAAAGGCTTGTTTATTCGAGATTGTTCTTTGCGTTTTTTCTTTTCCTTCAATCATGGATTCTTTAAAAGATTGCGCACTCATTCCTTTCGAGCGAAGCGCATGAAATCCGATGTAAAGCAGGTACGCCGCCCCAGCCCATTTGATGGCGTTATAAAGAAAAACAGACTTTGAAATAACAGTAGCCAAGCCAAGCAACGTGTAGGTTACATGCACCAATATACTAAGACCCAGCCCTATTGCGGTATAAACTCCGGCCTTTCTTGAGAAGACCAGAGAGTTACGCACGACCATGACAAAATCAGGCCCCGGAGAAATAACGGCTATAAGGAAAATACCAACAAAAGTAAGCCAGTGGAGAAAATGAATATCCATAGGATAAAACCCCGTATAATTATTTAGAAGAACAGAGCAATAACGCTGGCATAGCTGTAAAAGCGGGCATTATTAATCTCACCGCCAGCGTAAAACCCGCATAGCGGGACGTCGCCTATAATCTCACGAATAAGCTTTATCTCATCCGCCGAGACATCCGGGTTACTCGCAAAACCACGGGCAAGGCACGAAATATACAAAGTGCCTTTAGGCTCAAAACAGCCACGCTCGGACATAATCCTGTTACGCAAGGTAATAAGAGCTTTCGATAAATCGCTGGAGACATTATCTTCGTCGCGCTGGACAAAAAATATACTCTGCCCCGTCTGTACATTTTCCACAAGCTCAATCGAGCCTTCATTAACGTCAATTCCTGCTATGTTGCGTACCAGAAAATCATTCTGGTCGGACTGGTTCAAAAGAAGGGCCGTATGGATTTGGCCGCGAAAAAGGCTGGTAAACTCTTCCGGCACCTTTTCGCCGGATTCAATAATATCAAATGCGGCGGCTATTTCGCTTTCATCTTTTCCGGTTTTTTCTATCGCAATATTGCGTAGATCGCGTTGCAAAACATCAAGCGCCCGCTCATCGTTCAGCTCTAATATGACGTTATTGTCTATCTTGGTAATGGTGTGGAGAGCTCCGATCGGGGCACAGCCTTGCGACAAAACAGTAGCAACCGGAACGGCGTCAGAGAAGAACGCCCCACAAAGAGAATTACTACACACACCATCGGCAATTTGAAAATGGTGCGAGCGCGAAGAAGTCAACCCACCTACAAAAAAGCAATTTGTGTTGCGCTCAAGATCGCCAAGAAATTCCTCTGGATTATGCGGCGAGAGCGGATCAATATGCAAAACGCCCAACTTCGGTACGTGCTCTATAAGCCATTGTTGCACAACATCTTCTGAAAGATAACGCGGCCCTTGCCTTTCCAGATTCCCTTTATCGTTTTCGGATGTTATTAACTCGATATCGCTGTCTTGGTGTTCTTTTGGAAAAATACAAAAGGAATCTTCAGGGAAACGCCCGATCATAGCTGAAATCGCGGGTTGATCCACCAGCGGTTTGCCAGTTCCGATCACTCCCATTCCGATAGAGCCAATCCAGTTATCGATCTTTAAGACAGAGCGAAACAGGTTATAAATACTGCTCGCGTCATCGGCCAGATAATCAGAGATATATAAAAAACCGAAATTAAATCCGTCTTCTTTCGTACGGATGGAATCGAGCTTTTCCAGCACGGCTTTGGATGTATCCCGCCAATCGGTTCCGCTGGCACTGGCACTGGCAAAATCTGTGGATGTGATAAGAGACATGGTAAATAAGACCGAAAGCAAAAGATTGTAAAAAAGACTAAAGACAAAAGCGATTCCAAGTTTTAAGATAACCTAGGCAATATTATAGGAAAAGGACTAAATTATGGAATTTTGGACGATCTTACTTATTCTTGCGGTCATTGCAGGCTTTTTAGTGATGCTGTACAACCGCCTCGTGGCGTTGCGCCAGTCCCGTAACAACGCATTTTCCGACATTGATGTGCAACTTAAACAGCGTTTCAACCTCGTGCCCCAGCTTGTGGAAAGCGTAAAAGGTTACGCGGCGCACGAAAAGCAGGTCTTCGAAAATGTTACGCAGGCGCGCGCGCAGGTTGGCGCGGCTAAAGGCGCAACTGGCGAGCGGGTAGCCGCAGAAAATGTGCTGGGCGGGGCTTTGATGGGCTTGCTGGCTGTGGCAGAAAACTACCCCGATCTGAAAGCCGATCAGAATTTCCAGACATTAATGAGAGAGCTTTCGGACATTGAAAATAAAATCGCCGCAGCAAGGCGCTTCTTCAATAATGCAACGGCGGAATATAATACAGCTATCGAGCAATTCCCTGCCGTGCTGATTGCAAACAGCTTTGGCTTTGGCAAGGAAGTGTATTTCGAACTTGATGAAGTCGAAACTGAGGCCGTTAAGAAAGCTCCAGAAGTTAAATTTTAACCTGACTTATATAAAAAGCTATGGCTAGACACAGCGTTGGACTGAAAACTCATATCTGGCGGAATAACACGCGCAGCATAATGTTACTCGCATTTTATCCTGTTTTGTTAATGGGGATATTCTGGCTCGTCTTATGGGTGTTGGGTTTTTCCATGACATCCAGCACCAACACATATTCATATGACCAGCAAAGGACTACAACCAATCTTGATATTGGCAGAACCGTTGAGTTTGCCAATTCCTTCACGCTGCAATATGCGCCACTTATTATAACGGGCGTAGTCATATGGTTTTTGATCGCGTGGTTTTTTCACACAAAAATGATCCGCAAGCTCGCGCACTCCCACCCCGTAACCCGCAAGGAAGAGCCGGAGCTTTATAATCTGCTGGAGAACCTGTGTATCTCGCGCGGCATGGCCATGCCCAAGCTGGAGATAATAGAGGCTCACGCACGAAATGCATTTGCCAGCGGAATTAACGAAAAGAGCTATTCTATCACGGTTACACGAGGCCTTATGAACTCTTTGGCTAAAGACGAGATCGAAGCTGTTTTGGCGCACGAGCTTACGCACATATTAAACCGCGATGTGCGTTTGTTGATTATCACGGTTATTTTTACAGGTTTATTCGGGTTTTTGGCGCAACTGGTGTGGAGTAATATCCGCTACAGCCTCTTTTATTCGCGCGGGAGGAGGGACGGCAAAAGCAGCGGCGGGATAATTATTGCCATTATCGTTATCGCTTTTATTTTGTGGCTTGGATATATGGCAAGTTTGTTGATGCGCTTTGCCTTGTCGCGCAGGCGCGAATATATGGCAGATGCCGGAGCGGTGGAGCTTACCAAAAATCCGGAAAGCATGATGCGCGCGTTGATGCGCATAGCAGGGCGTGAGCGCATCCCCGGAAGCACAGATGATATTGCTATGATGTGTATTGAAAACAGTAAATCTTTCCTTGGTATTTTTGCTACGCACCCGCCTATACAATCTCGTATCAAGGCACTTTCGGAAGTTACCAATGTCCCCATACCTGATGGAATGAGCCTGCCTCCTGTAAATAAAGAAAAGAGCTTTTCTTCCAATAAGAAAGAAAATACGACGCCAGATCCCGCGCGCCAAAATCCCTGGCTCACCCGCTCCCGCAGGAATTAGGCTTACATTGCTCGCCTCCCTTGTCATCCTCATCTTCGTCATTGCCTGAATTTTGTAAAAATTCTAAGGCAATCCACACCCACTTAAAAAAACTTGACATTATGGGAATAGTATCCTATACATGTTCTTGACCGGTTGGTATGAGTAAGTTATTAACCGCGTGACAAAAGGCCTTTTATAAGCTTTCGGCCTTATATGTCTTGCTGTACTCATACCTTTTTTTAAGGATTTTAAAAAAAATCCTGTGATGAAAGCTTATAAAAAAAGTACGTAAAACAAACTATGGGCGCCCATTTTTTTAATTAAGAAGAAAGAAAAATGAAGGAAAAAAGAAGAAAAAACAAAACACAAAACCTTCACACCCCGCGTTTTGACAGTGCAAAGAGTGTTAAATTTCCCACATCTTTAAGGAGCAGACTATACAAAAACCTGCGGATTCACGGAAGCTGACTATACAGATCCCGCAAAACACACGGGGGAAAATCTATCAATTATGATAAATTATTCTATAATATCAGATAGATAGCATAATTACGGCACTTCTTAAACTCTTTGATGGGATTTTACACCCCTTCAAGCAAGCCTGCGGATTAAAGCTTTCGTGCCTTATAACATATATCTATCCCACAATAACGAGGAAGGAATATTTGCGCGGCGGCACTCCGCCCCTTTTACCCGCTAACCCGCGCGCCGGGGAAGTGAGCCAAGCGATGCAAAACCTCATCAAGCTGGTCAAGGCTTTTGAACTCGATTGAAAGTTTTCCGGTTCTGCCATCATTGCTGTCAATGGTCACTTTCATGCCAAGTGCATTGGTCATGTCGTTTTCCAGCGCAATAGTATCGGCATCTTTGGCAACAATTTTCTCTTTTTTAGGGCCGCTGGCTTTTTTCGGAGCTTTCCCGCCCTTTTGCTCACTCGCGAGTTTTTCAGTCTGGCGGACGCTCAAGCCTTTTTTGATAACCTGTTGAGCAAGCTCTTCCGCGTTTTCGGCGGTAATCAAGGCACGGGCATGCCCCATAGAGAGATCTCCGGCGCTTAGATGCCCCTGCACAACATCCGGCAAATTCAAAAGACGGATCATGTTTGTAATGTGTGGTCGGGATTTGCCGACCGCCTGGGCAAGCTGGTCTTGCGTCTGGTTGTAATCTTCAAGCAGACGTTTATATCCCATAGCCTCATCAATCGGATCAAGGTCTTCACGCTGTAGATTTTCGATCAGCGCAATCTTGACAGCGTCCAGCTCGCTAAGCTCCAGAATAATAACCGGCACTTCGTGAAGCTGCGCTTTTTGAGCTGCCCTCCAGCGGCGCTCCCCTGCAATAATTTCATAAGTGCCTGATTCGTCGCTGTTTTCACGGACGAGCAAGGGCTGCAACACGCCGTATTGAGTAATGGAATCCGCCAGTTCAATCAGGCTGTCTTCGCCAAAAACCCGGCGCGGCTGGAACGGGCTGGGGTATAGCAGCTCTACACCAACAGTAAAGCGCTGATGCTTTTCCTCTGGCTCGCTTTGGATGCGTTGCTCGATCTCGTCAATGACTGTCTCGCTGTCTTCTTCATCTCCGAAAAGAGCGTTAAGCCCGCGGCCTAGCCCGACAAGGCTGTCACCACCCATTGCCGAGTCCTGCTCGGCATTATCATCTTGCACTTCGTCTAAGGCGATATCCAGATCTTCAATCATGTCCTAGGCTACCTCTGTTTGTTCTTTTTGCGTTACATCGTTATTGCTTGGCTTGGAGGAGCCGCTTAACGGTTTGTTGTCTTTACTCAAAATCTCACGCGCCAGCTTTATATAAGCCTGCGCGCCTGCGCTTTTCATGTCATAAACAATTCCCGGCAGACCGTAAGAGGGCGCTTCACTTAAACGCACATTGCGCGGGATGGTCGTGTTATAGACCTTGTTTTTAAAGTATTCCCGCACATCTTCATCGACCAGTTTTGTAATCCGGTTGCGCCGATCATACATGGTTAATACGATCCCGTGAATATCCAAAGCGGCGTTATAGTGTTTTTTTACCAGCTTAACAGTTTTGGTCAACTGGCTAAGCCCTTCCAGAGCATAGAACTCACACTGTAGCGGGACAATAATGGCTTGCGCTGCGACTAGAGCGTTAATTGTCAAAAAGTTTAATGAGGGCGGGCAGTCTATGAAAATGTAATCATAGTTATTGTGACACTCCTCCAAAGCTTCTTTTAAGCGCGCCTCGCGCCCGATAACGCTGGATAGCTCGACATCGGCTCCGGCCAGATGCACAGAAGAGGGAATAATATTCAGCCGCGGCAGCTTGGTGCGCATTGCCGCTTCGTTTGCGGTGGCGCGCCCGAAAAGAACATCATAGATAGAGCTTTTTATATTCGCTCGTTTTAGGCCAAGCCCCGTTCCTGCATTTCCTTGAGGATCAATATCAACAAGCAAGACCCTGTGGCCAAGCGCGCTGAATGCTGTTGCCAGATTTACCGCAGTCGTTGTTTTGCCAACACCGCCCTTTTGGTTGGTAATCGCAAAGATTTTGGGGCTATGTATTTTTGGTGCTTGAGGTGCCTGCATAGTGCTAAATGCCCTTAACTGGATTTATAAAAGATTTAAGAATCGGTTGCTAGTAATTTAAATAATACGAACTTCTATCTCCAAAACCAATGTTTTTGGAAATTTTTTTATTCTTTTTATTCTACGCCAATACTAAATTCTTTAACCTTGGAAACGGCTTGATTGCCAAAGCGGGAGAATTTTACGCGGGCTTTATAGATTCCTTTTATCAAAGCGGTATCCCCCGTTTTTCTGCCAGTGTAAAAATATTTCTGGATATTAGGTTTTTTGACGGTTTGAGTGCTGGTATCAAATAGCTGCCCACTAGGATCATAGATATTAATCTCGACTTTATCACCGGCTTCGACATTATAAAACCCGACCCAGAAAACCAGAGCAGAGCTATTTAAAGGCAGGAAAGCAGGATTAATATCATATCCGCGCCGTATGGATTCGAAATCAGGGGCTTTATTCCGAAAGCCGCCATCGAATATCGCCACCGGTTCATAACGCATTGGCAATCCTATATGCCACATGGGATTTTCCTTTTGGCGGCAGCCCTCCGAATTTAAAGCGCCGGTATAAGGATCAAGGACTTTGCCGTCTTCAAATACACCAAAATGCAGATGCGGGTATTTGGCTAATCCCGATTGCCCGACTTGAGCGATGTTTTGTCCGGCTTTCACTCGCTGGTTTTGCTTTACAACGATAGAGTCTTTTTTGAGCTGGCAATATATAGTTTGCAACCCGTCCCCATGGTCGAGCAAAATGCCGTTACCGCATTCTTTTTTGGAATCTATAATATCTTTAAGCTCTTTTTCAGTTTTCAAATCATCGCTCTGGCCATCGCGAAAGCGTATAACTTTACCAGCCGCCGCAGCCAGAACATTAACGCCGTTTTTCATATGCTCAACAGAGCCAAGCGCAAAGTCTGTGCCTTTGTGCCCGTCATATGTTCTGGAGCCGCATTTAAAGTCCTTGGCCGCGTTTTCCCCTTCTTCCGGATCAACGTCCACATAACGCACTGCCCAGCAATCCTGCCCATAGTGGCAAGCGACAGGGAACATAAATTTGGGCGCCTCATGCTTTTCGTGACTTTTTGCATAAACCTTGTTATAAGAGTTTACGTAATAAAAAACCGAGCCTGCCATAGCTATTATATAAAGTGCTTTTTTCATGGCTCCATAAAAACAAAAAAATCAACAAAGTGCCAGAGGCATTGCATTTTAACTTAATGCTTAAATGAGGTGATAAGAGTGAGAACGGAAACAGCTATCGTTTTTAACAAGGTATCCGGTCAAGCCGAGGAAATGACCGCGACAAAGTTCGAGGAGCTTCACCGGGGCAATAAGCCGCTTGGTATTTATGCGACCACACCTTTAAAGGATGAAGATGTGGAGATTGCGAGCTCGGATAATGCGCTCCCTCTTAAATTTCGTCGCAGTTACTATCGTAATGGCGGAGAGGAGTTTGTGCGGGCATGTTGGGTACGACCGGATGGATTCGGAGACGATGACCACATTTTCGAGCGTGACCAGCAAAACTTTAAAGAGGCGGTTCTTGCCGGAAAGTCTGTCCTTTTAAGTTTAAATCTAAGATTATCGTCAATACCGGTTTCCTTTAGAAATATGCCCGGACATGATGCTAAAAATCTCGAAGAATGGATTTCGGAAAAACACGGTTCTTATATAACGGTTTCTGTAAATTCTGTTGAAGACACAATCAAGTCACTCGGGCGTTTTCGTGAACTGGCGGGAGATAGCGCCGGTGAAAGAGTTTTTGCCATGCATATGGGCGCTGTAGTACCGTTTAAAAATTTTTTCATCGGAACCCAGCGTAAAATCGCCAGTTTATATAATGACATGCAAAACGGCTTTGGCGGCGTTTCTTTGGGAAATACACGCTTCATCGGGTTTCCAAGGCTTATGCCTTTCATACCAACTGCTCCCACAATAAAAAGTGGCGCGGCAAAGGGGCTTAAGGGAAACCATGTTAAGGCTGAAAAAGGCAAACCATACCTAGCACAAATAGTCTTTGATAAACGCGATGAGGATCGCAACACGGATGATTATCAAAGACTGAGAAATAGTCTTGTCGGAGGTGAGCAGGCGGTTTATGTTTTGGCAACACCCAGCATTACACGACCGGCTAGTCGTGACGACTGGAAACACATGCGCCTGAGCGTTGATAACATAACGGCGCAAACTCTGGCGATCGACCCGGAGATGAAGGCTAAGTTACTGCGTCACCGCGAGATTGAAGAGCAAAAGTTGAATGATAGTCAGGGAAATAATCCTTCCCCCGAATAAAATAATCACAAAATAAACTTGCTCAGATCCGCGCTTTTGACCAGCTCCTCGACCTGCTTGCGCACATAATCCGCTGTAATCGTAATTTCTTCTCCGCCACGGTCGCTTGCCGTAAAGCTGATATCTTCAAGCAGCTTTTCCATCACGGTTTGCAGGCGGCGCGCTCCGATATTCTCGACATTTTCATTTACCTCAAATGAGAGTCGCGCAATCTCGTCTACCGCATCTTCCTCAAATGAGAGCTTCACGCCTTCAGTACCGATAAGAGCTTCGTATTGCATAACAAGGTTAGCTTCGGTTTCTTTAAGAATTCGCTTGAAGTCCTCCACCGTAAGTGCCCGTAACTCCACACGAATTGGCAGTCTTCCCTGTAATTCGGCCAGCAAATCGGAAGGCTTGGCATAATGAAAAGCTCCGCTGGCTATAAACAAAATATGATCCGTACGTACAGGCCCGTGTTTGGTAGAAACGGTTGTTCCTTCAATTAAAGGAAGCAGATCGCGCTGTACGCCTTCACGGGAAACGTCCCCGCCGCGTACGTCTTGGCGCGTCGTGATCTTGTCTATCTCGTCTATAAAGACGATGCCGTTTTGCTGTACAAGCTCCATAGCATCACTGACGACTTTGTCCTCATCCAGCAATTTATCGGATTCTTCAGCAATCAGTACGTCATAGCTTTGCAGTACGGTCATGCGCTTTTTCTTGCGGCGCTCACCAAAGGCTTTGCCGAACATATCGCCGATACTAACCATGCCCATGGATGTGCCGGGCATACCCGGAATGTCCATCATGGAGCTCATAGGATTGGCGTTGTCCAGAATATCAATCTCTATTTCCCGATCATTCAGTTCCCCATCCCGCAGTTTTTTGCGAAAATTAGAACGCGTACCATCGCCTGCGGTTTCGCCGACAAGTACATCTAAAACCCGCTCTTCGGCATATATTTCAGCTTGCGTACGTACAGTTTTGCGCATGCGCTCCCGCGTCATATATATGGCCATATCTGTCAGATCGCGGATAATGGCTTCCACATCTTTGCCGACATAGCCCACTTCGGTGAATTTTGTGGCCTCAACCTTAATGAAAGGAGCATTGGCCAGCTTGGCCAGACGGCGGGCGATTTCTGTTTTACCAACACCGGTTGGCCCGATCATCAATATGTTTTTCGGATAAACCTCTTCTTGAAGTTCAGGGTCAAGTTTTGAGCGTCTCCAACGGTTTCTAAGCGCAATCGCTACGGCTCGTTTTGCATCGCTTTGCCCGATGATATAGCGATCCAGCTCGCTAACCGTTTCACGGGGAGAGAAAGAAACAACGACATTGGGTTTTTCAGTCTTTAGTTTTTGCATTTTGACTCTAACCTTTTAGTTTTTTTTAAGGAGCTGCTTGTTATATCATTGATCGACCAATAGTCATAGGACATCTGCGCCCGCTTTTAAAGTCCAAAAAACAGTATTTGTACTATATCGGTTGGTATAAAAATCATAACCGCATTTTTGCTGGATATAGATATTTGCCCATGTTACAAACGTAACGGAAGCTTGCGCTTTCTTGGTCTTTCGCGCATACTGCGCGCCCACAAGTTATATCAAGCTATAAAGCATAATTATAAGGTATTTCACCAATGCACACACTCGACTGGAGCATATTTGTTGTTCTTGTTCCCATACTTTTATACATAGATCTTAAGCTTTTCAACAAGGATGACCATGTCATTGGCTTTCGGGAGAGCTTGATTTTAAGCCTGTGGTATATTGTCGCGGGGCTGGCGTTTGGCTTGATTATTTTGTGGAACGACGGAAGCGAAGACGCGGTGCTTTATTATACGACCTACATTATTGAAAAGAGCCTTTCGCTTGATAATTTATTCGTTATGTCCGTGATTTTTTCGTCATTTGCTATTCCACAAAAATACCAGCACCGCGTCTTGGTGTGGGGTATTATCGGCGTTCTGATATTGCGCGGTATAATGATATGGGCCGGAGCCGCGCTCGTGCACCAGTTCCATTGGGTTTTGTTTATTTTTGCGGCTATTCTTATATATACCGGGATTAAAATGTTCTTCATGAAAGAAGAAGATGAAACAGAAAAACTCGATGATAAACCGCTGGTAAAATTTATTAAAAAGCATCTTCCCATGACCACCAATTTTCATGGTCACAGCTTTTTTGTATCCCGCTCAAGGCTCAGCGAAGAAGAGCGCTCACAACATGCCGATAATATAAAATTTGTTTTCACGCCTTTGTTTCTGGCTCTTGTTGTTATCGAGATCAGCGATTTAATTTTTGCCGTAGACAGCATCCCCGCTGCGCTCGCTATATCCACAGACCCTTTTATAGTTTTCACCAGCAATGTTTTCGCGGTGCTGGGGCTGCGCGCTTTATTCTTTGCGGTAGAAAATATTATTGATCGCTTCCAGTTTATGAGATACGCGCTTGCTATCGTATTATCCTTTATTGGCTTTAAGGTATTTTACAACGGGCTTTTCCCTGACGCACATATCAAACCGGCGCTTTCACTGTCTATTACGCTGGGCGTACTTTTTGCCGGATTTACTTTTTCCTGGATAAAAACAAAGGCTAAGAAAATTCTGTAATTACGAATAAGGGAAGCCGAATCAAAAAATCGTGTTATAATGCGTCCCCGCATATGTAAGAATTCTTTGATTTCATAATCTTGATTTCACAGCAATGCGAAGTATAAAAGAAACCAATAGACGTTTTTTGAAGAATTAATATTCGAAAGATTAAATTTTAGGAGACAATAATAATGCAAACAGATCGTCAAACCCGTCCGATTACAAGGACAACCGAATATGATGTAGGCTTACGGCGCCACTTATCTAGCGTTTATAACCGCATGACAGCGGGGGTTCTCGTCACTGCTGTAGTGGCCTGGATTGTAAGCAGCTCACCGGCGCTTCTTCAGCTTTTCCTTGGAGGACCTCAGGCCTACGTAGTAATGTTCGGGCCACTGGCCGTTATCTGGTTTGCCTTTAAACCCGAAACCATGTCCTCTCAAAAATTGATGTGGGCATTTATCGGGGTAAGTGTTTTATACGGAATAAGCTTTTCGACAATCGCTTTGGCATATGCAAAAGCCGATATTGCAAGGGCGCTGTTCATTTCATCTGCGGCGTTTGCTGGAGTGAGCGTATTTGGCTATACCACTAAAAGGGATCTTGGCCCGATAGCTGTATTTTTATTTATGGCAATGATTGGCTTGATTCTGGTGGGTGTTACAGGGCTGTTTATTGAATACTCCCACGCCATGGAAATGGGAATTAGTGCGATAAGCGTTGTTGTGTTCGCTGGTCTGACAGCATGGCAGACTCAGGAAATGAAACGTATGTATAATTCAGCACATGGCGCAGAAATAAACAGCCGTATGGCATGGGCGGCAGCGCTCAATCTGTATGTCAGTTTTGTTGCCATGTTTATCAATATTTTGCATTTAACAAGCAACCGATAGAAATTGATTTATAACTATCAAAACGGGGGCATTTAAAAATGTTCCCGTTTTTTTGTTCTTAACGCTTGAAAAAAAAGTAAGAAACGATTAATTGTAATTGCCTTGCTTAAAGCAGGCATTAAAACATGTGGGCCCTTAGCTCAGCTGGGAGAGCGCATCGCTGGCAGCGATGAGGTCGTCGGTTCGATCCCGATAGGGTCCACCATTTCTTTTTACGATAAGCCACAGATATCTTAAAAAAATTTTAAATATAACAGTGAAAACTGTAATACCAGCCCCAGAGCCGATTTCACGAAAAAAATCACAAAAAAAGCAGGGTAAATCATTGTTTTACTTAGCACCTGCACAAACATTTATTGTTGCTAATGGTGATTTTTTCTAGCAACAATACAAAAAGCTACACTTCTGTACTTTTAAAATCATTGTTTTATGTGTGTCAGGCAGAGGGAATATATCTTTGCTCGGAAGGGGAGTGTCATACAACATTTTAGCCATAAAAATCAGGCAAAGAATTGCTCTTTGTCTGGGTCTGGAGTGCTGTTTTAAATAAGAGTAGAGATTAAAAGTAAAAACCATTGTCTAATGTATTAACTATCTAACAAAAACAGGAGGATATATGTCGGAAAGGCAAACTTATGATTTTAATTTTTTCAAACCAAACTCCGCTTATGCCAGAGCAAATACGCGTCTAATCGGCGTAGTTGTGGTGATATGGGCGCTTGCAGTTTTCGGATTTCAGTTCTTGCTCAAGTCAATAGAAAAGCCGGTACCGGAAGCTCAACTGACTCGTTTTGAACAAATCTGGCCAAACGCAATGAACGGGACTGCCTCACAGCAAGAGCTTAAAGAGCTTGCAGGGGTTTATCTAAACTTGATGGGCAGACATATTTCATTAAGGTCGGATGAAAATTTTAAACTCTATTTCACAGCCACGGTTTACGATTTGTTGCCGCAAAGTGAAAAGCAGGATTTCCTGGCTTTGACCGGAAAGGAATTGTCAGAGCGTAAATCCATGACATCTGGAATAGCTGCAATTATCGGATTGGAAGAAAATAATATTCTAACTCAGGTATTGCCGTACGCTTTGGTTCCATATGATGGCGAACCGGTTGATCCTAAAGCGCTGGAAGCGGTTCCGCAGATTATGCAAAAACACCTTGTGCACAATCAATCAGTGCTGACTGACACAAAGTTTTTGGGATTTCCGTTCCATTATTTTTATACAGCAATTTTTCTTTTGGTTTTATTTATCGCGCTGTGCTTTGTCTATTGCAAAATAATTGACAGGGTCGCTGTAGAACACGGAATGGAAGATAAAGAGGTTTAATCATGAAGATATTTGAAAGAGTAAAAAATTTAAAAATGTGGCTAATGACAGCGTCCGTGTTATTGGCTTCGAATGTTGCAGCTTATGCGGCGAATGATGCAATCAAGCTTGAAGAAGGATTTAAGCTTGGCCCGGCTATCATTATGATTGGCATAATTATTCTCTTTATTGTCGTTGGTCTTAAAAATCAGGCTAAAGACACAGGGGATTACTGGGCTGCGGGAAGGTCTATTTCCAGAGTTGGTTCTGGTATGGCCATTGCTTCTAACTGGATGAGCGCCGCTTCCTTTCTAGGGATGGCCGCAATAATGTATGGAAGCGGGTATCATGGCCTGTCTTACGTTGTCGGGTGGACAGGAGGATACGTTCTTTTGTTGGTGCTCATGGCATCCCAAATCAGACGTTTCGGGAAATATACGGCTCCTGACTTTATCGGTGATCGTTATTATTCAAGAGGTCTTAGAGCAACAACCGCTGTAATCGGTATTTTGATTTCGTTTTGCTATTGTGTCGGCCAGTTCGGTGGAATTGGTATTATGTTCCAGTGGGTTCTTGGTGTTCCATATATATGGTCGGTTATTATCGGGTCTTCGGTTGTTCTTTTATATACGCTGATATCCGGTATGCTCGGTGTTACCAAAAACCAGCAGATTCAGTATGTTATCATCATTGTTTCTTTCATAATTCCGGCATTCATGCTGACATGGAAATTTGATTATTTCTGGTTATTGCCGCCGATTGGGTACGGGCAAGTTGTCTCTGACATTGTTGCGGGTATTCCAGCCAGCGATTTAATTAATTCTTACGGGCATAGTTTTACCATTCCGGCAAGTCCTGAATATGCCATGCCATGGGATCCTTCGACTGGTCAGGATTTCTTCCAGTGGATGGCTGTTTGTTTTTCCTTGATGGTTGGAACCGCTGGACTTCCTCACGTGATTCAGAAATTCTACGTGGTTCCCAAAACAAGTGATGCACGCTGGTCTGTTGTCTGGGGTCTGTTCTTCATCTGTATTCTTTACTGGGTTTCGCCTCTTTATTCAGCATTTGGTAAAGTGCTGTCTTCTCACCCGGAAGTCGGGGCGCTCGCCAAGGATGCTATTGTTGTCTATACGGCACAGCTAGGGGATATTAACCCTCTGATCGTCGGATTTTTGGCAGCGGGAGCGATATCTGCGGCATTCTCGACGGTTTCGGGGCTTCTTGTCGCCGGTGCTTCGGGATTCTCGCATGACCTGTATTACAGGGTATTTAATCCAGAGGCTTCCAATAAAGACCAAATGAAGATGGCAAGAATCGCAACAGTTGTTATGGCTGTTGGTGTGGCTATTGTTGCAGCCTTCAAGCTGGCTCTTATTGCGCAGCTTGTTGCGGTGGCTTTCTCGCTTGCAGGATGTACACTCTTCCCGCTCTTCTTACTGGGCATATGGTGGAGCGGCTCTAACAAGCAAGGCGCTATTGCCGGGCTGAGTGTCGGAATGGGTATATCTATCGTAGCCATTACATACTTCATTGCAGGCAAATTCGGGGTAACGCTCCCATATAGTGACTTTGTAGGGTACTATATGAACCCGTGGTCATACGCATGGATTGCTGCACCGCTTGCTATTCTCGCGAACATAGTTGTGTCTTTGATGACGCCAGCACCACCGCTTGAAATTAAGAAGTTTCTTTCTGTGAATGTTCATGGCGCAAAAGCAGAAGACTAACTATTTTGACTTTTAAAGGGGGAGCGCCTTTAGTTAAGGGCGCTTCCCATTATTTTTATATATAGGTATAAATTGATGGTTATTTCAAAAAAGCTAAAAAGTCTATTTCTGCCCCTGATTTTAATTACGGGCATAATTATCGCATCTGGATGGCTCCATTACCGTGAGCTAAACCGTGCGGAAGATCCAAGGATTATCGATGCGCGAAAGAAAATGGCGGAATATAACGAGCTTATGAGCGAAAACGAAACTGATCTGGCATTAATAATTCTGGATTCAGTGGAAGAAATCTATACCGGCGTCCCCGGCTATGCAGATTCATACGAACTTGGGGTTGTTCTTAATAACCGTGGCTCCGTATATCTAATTAAAGCAGAAACAGACCTTATTAATGAAAGAGAGATAAACGAGGAAAACCTTGCCAAAGCCAAAGAATTCATTGAAGGCAGCATAAACATATATTCGGGCTGGCTTGATAAAATAAATTCTATGGATCGTAGTGAAATCCGTAGCATGATCTTGCCGTTCTTTCACGAAAGTGACCCTGTTTTCACGGGCTATGATTTAAACAAAATCATCGAAAAACGGGTGGACGATATTGTCGCTTCAAAGATCGAAACAAAGCGCCGTTTGTCGGTGAGCTATACTAATTTAGGCATTATCTACCGGTATGAAGGGGATATTGAAAAAGCCGTAGAACAGTATGAAAAGGCTCTTGAGCTTTGGTCGGAAAATTATGTGGCCAAAGATAACCTTAGCCAGCTACTTGGCCTGCCCGCCCAAAAAAGAAACCTCATCCAGCAGATGTTTTTTGAGGACAGGATTTAATGGTTAGCCAATAACCCATTTTATTGGCTATCTTATTTTTGTGGGGCTAATTTTTTGCTGAAAAACTTAAAAGCATCATCGTGGAAATTAAACGGAAATGTCTCCTCCATATCGTAAACACTACTTCCTCTAAATTCACTCATGTTGCTAGCTTTATACAATACGCTTTTTTTAATTAGCGGATTTATGATACCGCTATCGCGATATGTGCCATTACAAATTGTCACGTATCGCGTTTTAGTATTATTGATAATGTAGTATGAGACGAACTCAATTTCTTCAGGGGTAAGGTTTTTCCAATCGTTTTTCTTTTTAATCCCTTGTAAATTTTGTAGCCGACTTTCTCAAGGAGAGAAACCACAAACATGCAAGCAGCGAAAAGGAAGAGTATAGTCAACGCAATTTTTATCTGGTTGTACTGCCCCCGTTTTAGCAAGCATTACTTAAGGGAGTCTCCAGTTGTTTGTGGTTAAAGAATTGTTTTTCGAACGTTTCTGGGGGCATGTATCCAAGAGTTGAGTGGAGATATGCGCTGTTGTAATACTCGATCCACTGTTCAAGGGTTGCATAAAACACGTCAGGATTTGTCCATTCATTGATCCAGACCAGTTCTTCTTTTAAAGTGCGCATGAATCGTTCCGTATCGGCGTTTCCCTTAGGGTTATTATAGCTGGTAAAGGCTTGTTTTACGCCCATATCTCGGCATGCTTTCATGAAGGAAAGCGCTGTTGGCTGGCAGCCATTATCGCTCATCAGGTTAAGCCCCATGTCTCGCGCACCATCCGGGAACTGTCGGTTCAAGCCCTTGTTCAAAGCCACTAGCCAGTGCCAGGCTTTGGATTGCTCACCGGCATGGTGGCCAACGATTTTCTTGGTGTACCAGTCAATTACGATCGTCACATAAACCCAGCAATAGCCATCAATCATGACTTTGGTCATGTCGATGCCCCACCACTGATTGGGCTTATCTGCCTGCGGTTTACTTGTGTTTGCGCGGCGCGAGGCTTTGATTTTTGTGTTTTTTGTAACCAGCAGATTATGCGCTTTCATCAATCGATGAACCTTATTTTGGCTGACGCTGATTTCATCAATATAGTTCAGATGCGCCCAGATTCTTCGGTATCCCCAGAATGGATGATCGGCCTTTAGCTCTTTGATTTTGCTTACCAAGGGGGCGTTGCACTGCGTTACAGCATTGTATGATCCGCGTGTGCTCACAGCCATTCTCCTTCGGTTTTTTTTAGCTCTATCGTAAGCTCGCCAACCAAGGCTTTGAGCTTTTCATTCTCGCGCTCAAGGCGTTGCTGCTGCTGGTTGGTTTTTTGGGTTTCAAAGGCTTTGCCAGCGTGGCTTAGGAACTCATCGCGCCAGCGGTAATACTGTGACTGGCTGATGCTGTGCGCAGTGCAAATTTGCGCAACCGATAGTCCTTTTAAGCCCTGAAGGACTATCCGTGCTTTTGCTTCACTCGTCCATTTGCGTTTCTTCATCGTCTTCCTCCTGCTTGTTTAAAACAGCAAAAAGACTCACCTAACTCAAGCTATTTTAAAACTAGGGGCAGGATATAAAGCACTCGACAAACCCAGCATCATTGTCATGGATAATGCGCCAGTACATAACAAAAAAAAGCTTAGGGCGCTGCTTAAGAAATATGGGC
>JAGYOK010000019.1 GCA_018399685.1 Alphaproteobacteria bacterium
GGAGCGCGATTGCTCGATTCAGCGCCGCCACCAAAAACTTCTGGAAGAATGCCCTTCCCCGATTTTGAGCGAAAAAGAAAGAAAGTTTATTGGCGAGCTCGCCGCGGACACTGTTCGTAAGCTGGGCTATGAAGGCGCAGGTACCATTGAATTTTTGTATGAAGATGGAAAATTTTACTTCATGGAAATGAATACACGGATTCAAGTCGAACATCCGGTTACAGAAATGGTGACAGGCATTGACCTGATCGCCGAGCAAATCCGTGTCGCAGCGGGGGAACCTCTTACAGTGTGTAATAAGAGCGGCCTAAAGCTTCGCGGTCATGCCATTGAAATCCGTGTAAATGCCGAAGATCCTGAGACGTTTATCCCTTCACCGGGAAAAATTACGCAATATCATGCTCCGGGTGGTTTGGGTGTGCGCTTTGATAGCGCAATTTACTGCGGCTACAGCATCCCCCCTTATTACGATTCAATGATAGGCAAGCTTATAGTTCACGGACGCGACCGTCGGGAATGCATTGCACGATTAAGGCGCGCCATCCGTGAAACTGTGATTGAAGGTATAAAGACAACACTTCCATTACAAGACTGGATTTTATCACAGCCGGATTTCGTTTCCGGTGATTACACGATTCACTGGCTGGAAAATAAGTTAGCCGAAAGGGCAGCGGAAAAAGCAGCAGGAAAATCAACGGAAAAATCCAAAGGCGAAGAGCAATCATAAAAAAGCTGTTGTCTCAAAAAATTTTCCGGCATAGTTAATATATGCATATTATGTTGACGCCGGAAATACTGTTGGCTGCATACTCGCAAGGCCTGTTCCCCATGGCTCAAAGCAATGACAGCCCTTATATAGACTGGCTTTGTCCTAAAGATCGTGGCCAGCTCTCGATAACCCATATGCACATTCCAAAACGTCTGGCCAGATCTGTGCGTCAGATGAAGCTTAAAGGCAATCCCTATGAAATACGGGTTAACACCAGCTTCTCGCGAGTCATAGAAGAATGCGCCATCGAATCGGAAAAGCGCCCTAATACATGGATTAATCAGGAAATCATAGAGGTGTTTAACGCACTGCATGATCTGGGTTATGCCCACTCTTTAGAATGCTGGCAGGAGGGCGATCTGGTGGGCGGACTGTATGGAATGGCTATTGGCGCAGCATTTTTCGGTGAAAGCATGTTCTCAAAACAACGGGACGCCAGTAAAGCTGCGCTGGTACATCTTGTCGCACGGTTGTATCACGCAAAATTCGAAATTCTCGACACACAATTTGTAAACGATCATTTGCAGCAATTCGGCGTTTACGAGGTATCACACCAAAAATATATGCAGCATTTAGAACCAGCGCTGCGCAAACGCCGTATGTTTGATTTTCATGATACAAGTGAAGCGGATATAATTAAAAATTATTTTTCCATGCGGGCGGTGAATAGCTGATTACTCTTCCAGTGTATCCTGATTTTCTTCAACATTTTCTTCAACAATATCGGCGCTGTTTTCACCCCCGCCATCTTGTGGCTCTTCAAGGGTCACTTCCTCTTCCTCAGGAGCGGGGAGATTGGCTTCTTGGGCATTTTTATCCAACAGGCAATCAAGAACCCAAACATCATAGATTGGATGATCCATAGCAGATAAAGCAGGGGAGGAAGAGAACATCCAGCCGCTAAACACCCACTCTGGCTCACTTCCCGGATCAACTTCCCAAATTTGCAAAAAAGCGGCTGATTCAGGCTTTTCTATCGGAGAGGCCTTTTCACATTTTTGCACGCGAATATAAAGCGATCCGAACCGCAAGGTAGAGCCGACATCGGCTTCAAAAGTCATGGTGCGCGCAGTAACTTTATCCAAAGATTGCAGCTTAACACGGGGGAACTCGATCATCTCTCGCGCAATGGCAGTATCAGGAATGAAAATGCTGCACGCTAAAGCGAACAGTGAAAGTAAAAACAAGGCATTAATTCCCGGTTTATAAATCACCATCGTTGCCTTCATCTTTATCTTGCATGCTGAAGATGAACTGCCCTAAAAGCTGCTCAAGATTTTGCGGCGCTTGTGTATATTGGATAGTGCCGCCCGGAGCAATCATTTCCTCATCTGCGCCCGGCTCCAAGGCCATATATTGGCCGCCAAGCAGCCCTTCGCTGGTAATCAGTGCAGCGGTGTCTGTTGGCATTTTGTATTCACTGCGGATATTCATGTGCACCCGCGCCAGATAGGTTTCAGGCATAAGCTCGATTTGTGACACTGTGCCAACCTTAACCCCGCTGATCTGGACTATATCGCCGGGTTTAAGCCCGCCAACGCTGGAAAACTCAGCCATAATCTTATATCCGTCTGTATCTGCGATATCTGCGGTTTTAATGCTGTAGAGCAGGAACATCCCCGCAGCTAAAAGAACAATGGCTCCTAAAATTGTTTCGACAAGACTGCGTTTCATATGCGTATATCCAAAATAGTAAATTCGATTCGTTAATACTTTAAGAGTTAACACGACTTCGCCCGGATCGTAAAGGCTTTAGAGCAGGTTATCCGACGGGTTTCCACGGCTCATAATCTCCCGTAGCTTTCGGGCGCTTCCCGTCTGCCAGCAAGTGGCCGGGAGGCAGGCAGGCGTGACTTGTCCCCGTCATATTTCCTTCGGGAGGCTTCTGCCGCGGGCGGCGATAAGACTCACTCTTACCATTGGGCACTATGTCTGTTTGATGGTGAAGCCACCCGTGCCACTCAGGTGGAACATTGCTAGGCTCTGGCTCACCCTTATACATAACCCATCGACGAGTTTGTTTATAATTCTTGCGTGCCTTGGCTTCATGATATGTGTTGCCATATCCGTCTGTCCCCACTTCGACGCTTTTAGTTATCGCAGAGAAGAGTAGGATATGCGCGGGCGACAGCCTGCCCAGAAATTTTAAAAGACTTTTCATTAAAACGTGCCATTTACATTTACATCTGTAATCATATTTTGCAATTATGGCATGACCCGCAAAAAACGGAAAGGCGAAATAAAAAGAATGTCTCTACAAAAAAAATTACAAGACTGCTGTTTTGATCTGCCAAAGCTCGCAGCTCCGGCAGCAAATTACATCCCTTACGTGATTACAGGAAATCTGGTTTACGTGTCCGGCCAAATCCCGTTCCTTAATGGGGAGAAAATGCATCTGGGTCGCCTTGGCGAAGATTTAACTGTGGAAGAGGGAGCAAAAGCGGCGCAGGCCTGCGCGCTTAATATTCTGGCTCAGGTTAATGAAGCTGTCGGCGGCGAGTGGTCACGCGTGAAACGCTGTGTAAAGCTTGGTGGTTTTGTTAATTCTACGCCTGATTTTACCGATCAGCCGCTGGTCATTAACGGTGCTTCCAATCTTATCGGTGAGGTTATGGGCGATGCTGGCCGTCATGCGCGCTTTGCCGTAGGAGCGCCCTCCCTGCCGCTCGGCGTAGCCGTAGAAATTGACGCGATTTTTGAAATTGATACGTAAATGACGCGTAAATAATTCCGTTAATCCGCCAGCTTGTTTTCCAGAGCTTGCCAGCGCTTGAACATGGTCAGGGCGCTGTCATGCCCCATTTGAGTGTATATAGTCATAGCTGGCTGATGTTGTTTTATTTCCGCGCGTACCTGGGACTCTCTCACCCTTATTTCCGCGATATCTTCGTGGCTAAGGCCGTAATAGACCTGCCTGATCCCGACACTGATAATTAAGGCCTGCCCCATCATTGTAGGTTCACTGGAACAGTATAAGACACAATCTGAAAGGTCTGATTTTTCAAGCCGTTCTACTGTCTGACGGATCGCCATGATTTCCGCATGTGCCGTTGGATCAACGCGCGAAGTAATGCCGTTAACACCCTCTCCCAGAATTTCCCCCTCTTTAGAGGCAACCACAGCGCCAAACGGCCCCCCTTTGCGGGATTTAGCATTCTGCTCTGCCAGATCAATAGCCCGCTGCATAAGCTGATCGGGAGAGTAGCGGTTAACATACGTCTTCGTAGCAAAAGCATTCAGGTTATGACCGTATCGTTTCAAAACCGCTTTAGTTATACTGATTAATCTTTCCGGCTCTACAGGTTTTTGAAGAACGCGGGTTACACCAAGCTTTTGGGCACGGGTTAAAATGTCGGTTGATTCGTCTGCTGTAATAATGACAACGGGAACATCAATATCATAGGCAACCATATGCTGGACAAAAGCAAACCCGCCTTTAGGCTCCATATTCAAATCAACAAGAGCCATATCCGGCGTTTGTGATTCCACAGCCGCAATGGCTTCATCGCCGTCACGCACCGGTATAATATTAAATCCTTGTGTTTTAAGCACACTGGCCATTAACTCACGACTGATATCGTTATCCTCAGCAATAAGTATGTTAATGTCACGAGCCGGTTGCGTAAGCATGTTAGAAAACTCCAATATAATCCAATATAATAAAGAACGGTCACGTGATATGATATAGCAGACGGCAATCTTATACCAGAGGGTACTATACCATGAATTTTAAAGCAGAAAACGGCAATGTTCTTGTTTATATATTGATCGCTGTTGCTTTATTTGCTGCTCTGGGATTTGTCGTTTCCAACATGATGCGCTCTTCAGGCGGTTCGGTAAGCGGCGAAAAAGACGTTATCTTTGCTTCGGATGTTCTTAACTATGGCAAATCGATGCGTGACATGGTTCAGTACATGCGCATATCCAAGGGTTGTAGCGACAACCAGATCAGTTTTGAGCGTCACCCTTTTGATGGAACAGACAGCGACTACGTCAATTCGAATGCACCGGGCGACTTCTCGTGTCATTTATTTCACCCTCGTGGCGGAGCTATGGGCTATCAGGCGGGAATCAAAGATGTAAACGGAGGTCTGGGCTGGATTTTCACTGGGACAAATGATGGAGAAAAAATCGGAAAACAGTGTGATTTTGATAGATGCGCCGATCTTATCGCTGTGCTTCCGGATATTTCACCGGCTTTATGCAGAAAAATTAACGAAACTCTTGGTATTGCGGCAGATAATAATTTTACGACACAAGAGGATAACAGCTTTGAAATTGATCCGTTTCAGGGAAACTATTCATATGAGGCCAGACTATCGGATAAAGCAACATTAGGAGAGCTTGAGGGACGCTCAGCGGGCTGCGTAAGAGGCAATACGAACCCTCAGGACTCAAACAAATATTACTTCTATCAGGTATTGCTGGCTCGCTAGAGGTTAGAACCTATAAGCCTTAATGCTCGATCTTATTATCAGCCTGTTCAGATTCGGCCTTATTATTTCGTTCTCTACGCCTTCTCGGATTAACAGACTCATATTTAAATGAAAGCTTCCCGCTGTCATAATTAATTGAGACCGTACCGCC
This sequence comes from Alphaproteobacteria bacterium, assembly GCA_018399685.1. GTDB lineage: Bacteria > Pseudomonadota > Alphaproteobacteria > Micavibrionales > Micavibrionaceae > UBA1672. The sequence continues at coordinate 5,357 of JAGYOK010000019.1, forward strand.
GTTTTTAAGCTGTCCGAACAATATCTCTTCTGCCAAAGGCTGTTTGATCTGGTCTTGAATGATTCGCGCTAACGGACGCGCGCCCATTGCGATATCATAACCTTCTTCTGCCAGATATTTCCGCGCAGCAGAGCTTAATTCAATGCTGACATTCTTGTCAGAAAGCAGCGCTTCAAGCTGCATGATAAATTTGTCAACAACCAGCTCAACCGTTTCATGAGAAAGGTTTTTGAACGGAACAATAGCATCCAGACGGTTACGAAATTCCGGTGTAAAGGTTTTGGTAATGGCCTCGCTATCGCCATAGCCCTGATCGCCAATCTCCCGCCCAAACCCGATCGGTTTGCGCGCAATATCCGCAGCTCCTGCATTGGTGGTCATAATTAAGATAACATTGCGAAAATCAATGGTTTTACCATTATTATCAGTCAGCTTCCCGTAGTCCATTACCTGCAGCAAAATGTTGAACAGATCAGGGTGCGCCTTTTCAATTTCGTCAAGTAGCAATACGCTGTGCGGATGCTGGTCAACCTGATCGGTCATCAGGCCGCCTTGCTCAAATCCCACATATCCCGGAGGGCTTCCGATAAGGCGCGAAACCGAGTGACGCTCCATATATTCTGACATATCAAAGCGCAGAAGTTCCACACCCAAAGATATGGAAAGCTGCCGCGCTACTTCGGTTTTACCGACACCGGTCGGGCCAGAGAACAGATAACACCCAATCGGCTTGTCAGGATCGCGCAGCCCCGCACGCGCCATTTTCACCGAATTGCAAAGCAGGTCAATCGCCTGATCCTGATCGTAAACCAGAGTTTTAAGATCACGCTGCAATGTTTGAAGCGCCTCGCGGTCATTCTTGTTCATGGTAGCAGAAGGAATGCGCGCAATCGCCGAGACGACATCCTCGATATCTTTTCTGCCAACTGTTTTTTTGCGCTGATCTTCCGGCACAAGCATTTGTGCTGCACCAACTTCATCAATAATATCAATAGCTTTGTCCGGTAGCTTGCGGTCGCCAATATATTTTGCCGAAAGCTCTGCTGCGGCTCTTAATGCGCTGAGCGTGTATTTAATATTGTGGTGCTTTTCGTAATAAGGTTGGAGGCCGACAAGAATTTTTATAGTATCTTCAACGCTCGGCTCTTCAACATCAATTTTCTGGAAGCGACGTGCTAATGCCCGGTCTTTTTCAAAATAATTGCGATATTCCTTGTATGTTGTTGAGCCAACACAGCGCAACTGTCCGTTCGAAAGGGCGGGCTTTAAAAGATTAGACGCATCCATCGCCCCGCCACTGGTTGATCCGGCGCCAATAATAGTATGAATTTCGTCAATAAATAAAACCGATTCAGGAACGTTTTTCAGTTCGGTCAACACGGCTTTAAGGCGCTCTTCAAAGTCGCCGCGATAGCGGGTTCCAGCCAGCAACGCACCCATATCAAGAGCATAAATCACGGCATTGTGCAGCACCTCTGGCACATCTTTTTCTACGATACGCTTTGCCAGCCCTTCGGCAATGGCAGTTTTCCCGACCCCCGGATCTCCTACATAAAGCGGGTTGTTCTTTGATCTCCTGCACAATATTTGTATTGTGCGCTCTACCTCTTTGTCACGGCCAATTAGTGGATCAATTTTACCATCAGCAGCCTTTTGATTAAGATCGGTACAATAAGCGTCCAGCGCATCTTTTCCGACCTTGGTTTCTCCGTCCTCTTCTGTTCCTTGTGGCGCAGCGCCGGGAGTGTCTTGCGAAATAACCTTGGCGATGCCGTGCGAAATATAGTTTACCGCATCAAAGCGTGTCATGTCGCGCTCTTGCAGCATATAAACAGCATGGCTCTCACGTTCGGAAAACAGTGCAACAAGCACGTTCGCTCCCGTGACTTCCTCACGCCCCGAAGATTGCACATGTATGGCGGCGCGTTGAAGCACGCGCTGAAAAGCATTAGTAGGCTTTGACTCGTCAATTTCTTTATTTACCAAAGAACCCAGATCATTCTCGATATAGCTTGCCAGCATCATGGTGAGTTCATCAAGATCAATGCCACACGCACGCATGACAGCCTTTGCATCATGGTCACTGACAAGAGCGAATAATAAGTGCTCCAGCGTGGCATATTCGTGGTGCTTGTCGTTGGCTATAGCCAAAGCGTGATGCAGAGTTTGTTCAAGGTTTCGAGAAAGCATTGAGTTATCCTGATACTAAAAAATGAAGACAGGGGTCATTCTAACACAGACTTTTTCGCTTCGCTACGGTCGAGCGATCACATACCGTTCAATTAAAAACGCCTCCCGGCATATTTGCCGGAAAGGCGCTTTAATCAATCGCTCATGCCCCACACAAAGCCCCCTCCGGGATAACACGAACGAAAACTGTTCAACTAACTCTTCTAATTTTGCATACTATTTCAATGTATTTCCCCAATGCATATCAAGGTATTCCAATAATAGATGTTTGCATTGTAACTTATGCATAGCTTAGAGTAGAGCGATTCGTCAAGTTTTTTCGTTTATTTTTTTGTTAATCAGAAGATGTTTTTTAAAAAAACAAAGATATAACAGCCACTTATAAAGCTATTCTTTTTCCATTGTGCATTGAAGAGGCTGCTCGTTAGCTCTGGCATAGTCCATAACCTGCGTTACTTTTGTTTCTGCGACTTCATGGGTAAAGACACCGCAAACGCCAACTCCTCTCCGGTGGACATGGAGCATAATCTCTGTTGCTTCCTGCCGATTCTTTTTAAAAATATTTTCCAGCACATGAACAACGAACTCCATCGGAGTATAATCGTCGTTAAGCAAAAGAACTTTATACATCGATGGCTTTTGCGTTTTTGGACGACTCTTGAGAACCAGGCCGTGCTTGGTATGCGGAGAAGACCTGTCATTATCCCCCGAATCATCGTCTTCGCAGCGTACATAAAATCTTTTGGTGTTTAGAATAATGTGCATGTTTTTAATTATTTTATAGATCCTGATCTTGGGTGTACCATAAACTATATTGATGTATTATTATATCAAGGGCAAAAACAAAGCTGCAAGATGAAAAACTAGAGCCGCCGCGCCAATATTTGACATAACAAAAAGCGGCGTGGTATGAATAACGCTACCGGATAACTTTATTAAGCATCAAAAAGATTTTAAAGGAATTAAATATGTTTCGCACATTTGGATTTTTATCGACAGCAGCAATAGTACTTGTCGGATTTTCAGGTAACGTATCTGCGGATGAATATGGCGAGCGTTTTTACGGGCGCACCCCTGCGGGAATGGCCGAGTATACGGCCCCTTCATATGAAATGCCCGATATTGCTATGGATGATATGGCCTCCAGCCTTCAGGATATCATGCCCGCCGCCGGTGAAAACAGCAATGAAACCTCCGAGCAAGAGCCAGAACAAGCCGTTGACGAGGAACAGGATTCCACCGCTGAATAAAAATATTCATGATATTATTAATCCCATGCGGGTATATCACGATTAAGCAATCTGGAAATATAGGCCTTGTCAGGGGCAAACACATCTTCAAGCTGATTTCTAAGCTGTGCAGAAAGAGGCTTGTATTTTGGAGGTTTGCGGTCTCTTAAAACATTAATCCACTCTTTGGCGTTAAAATTTTCGCTATACTGATTAACCAGAGAATCGGTTTTTAGCCCCAAAAATTCCTCCAAAGGCTTTAGCCCTTCGCCGCTAGGGTCTGTCCATTCTTCATATATCAAAAAAAGCATGTTCTTTCTTGGAAAGTTTGAAACCCATTTTTTAATATGAAGTTCGTACTGGTTTTTATAAAGCCAGCATAAATCACTTTTATCTGGCGAACGACCGCCAGTAAGTTCTTCCTCAACAGCCGCATCAAAGGTGCGCGCTCGCTCACGTTTATTGGCTCTAGCCCAATAGAACAGCCTGTTAGCTCTTTCCGCTGGATTGCGCAGGGTAAAAACGATTTTTGCATTTGGGCAGGCTTGTGCCGCCAGAGCCATATTATATTGCTTTTCCCCAAACAAGACCGCATTTTTTAGCTGCTTTGCTGATTGCTCAGGGCTTGCGGCAAGGGCAAAATCCTGCCTGCATGTGGTTGTCAGGTTTTTTGTCAGGCTGCCTTGTAAGAAATAGCGGTGGGTTTTCAGGTGAGGGATAAACACCTGCGGGTGATTATCAAGGATATGGAGCAGGGTGTTAACACCGCTGCGAGTTGCTCCTCCTATGATAAAATCGGGCCGTTTCAATTGCTTTACTCAGGTTACTTGGATGAAAATACAAAAATTCGTTACGAAGTATATGGGCTTTTGCCATAATTATGCCACAGGAATATATTCTATAGCCTCACCAGAACCTTTATCAAAACTTGACTTTTTGCCTGTATCTTAATCCTTTATTATGGATTAGCTTATAGATTATTCAATGAAAAGCTTGCATTAACACAGGCAAATACGCTTATATATAACCATAGTTTTTTTATATTACAGGGGGTTGCACTTATACAATTTTCTGTCAATATAGATCAGGATTGTTAAATCGACGAAGTCAGGTCTGAAAAACATGTATCAAGACAATAATTGGAATGAAGTTTCCGGCGACGAACTTGCGGGATTTCTGGACAAGATCAACCCGATTGATGGAAAGTACCGCACATCTCCGGCAAGCACGCAGGTTTCATGGCGCACACTCCCCTTTTACGAGAGCGTGGCTCTTATCCGTGTAAAAGACCCGAACTGGGTCAATAAAAAGATGACTGTTTATTACCTGACGGATCAGGGTAACTTGTTCAGATTAAACGGAACGTCTCCTCCAATTCATGAGGTTAACAGCAAAGCTCCGGTTAAAATTAATGAAGACAACGTTCTTGATTACTTACGTTTCTTCTGCTTTTTCGTTCGCGGTGATGAAGGGCCATTTTATGTCTCTGAAGACATTTCAGACCCGAATCTCCCAACAGAGATGGACGAAACAACCCGCTCTGTAGTAGAAGGAACAATCCGCCCGGCTAGCTACGAAGGCATGAATGAGCAGGGGCATTTCCTGTGTGATGCTGTCGTGTTCTATTCAAACGCACTTTTCATCGCAAGCTTCGCAGTCCAGCAAAGTGGCATGATTGAAATGCTGAATGATGAGCCAATCGCCGGTGACCTTACGTCCCGCGTGGATCAGCCTATCGCTTAAAAGCCTGACTTTATTAATCATAAAAGGCAAAGCGCACCGTTTTGGCGCGCTTTTTATATGCAAATTATATGAAAACCAACTTTTTTGCTCTATAACCCCGCCTTTCATTTGACAGATAAGTTTTAAGCAGTTATAAACGCTCCTCGTTAATGAAGGGCAAAAAAGAATTATATAAGAATAATGTAAAGGTAGAAAGACTATGAAACGCACATTCCAGCCAAGCCTTAAAGTTCGCGCAGCGCGCCATGGTTTCCGTGCCCGCATGGCCGATAAAAATGGCCGCGCCATCCTTGCGCGCCGTCGCGCCAAAGGCCGTAAGCGTCTAAGCGCTTAATTTAAGGCGCCTGATTTAAGGCGACAAGCTCGAGGTAAAGAGCTATGCACACACGAAAAGAAGATTTAACGGCGATTGAGATAATAACGGATCGCCGTTCTTTTGTTGATATTCAAACAAAAGGCAAAAAGTGGGTTTCCCGCGGGCTTATTGTATGCATTAAGGATAATGACCTTGGAGTTAAGCGCGTAGGGTACACCATCAGTAAACGCGTTGATAAATCAGCCGTAAAAAGAAACCGTATAAAGCGTCGCTTGCGTGCAGTTGCCGCCGATGTTTTAAGCCAATATGCCAAGGACAGCGTTGATTACGTGATTTTAGGGCGCAAGGAAACGGCACTGCGCCCTTACAATGTATTGGTCGAAGATCTGAAATGGTGTTTGAAGAAAACCGGTTACTATAATAAAACAGATGAGTCCTGATCTTCGAGGCTCCTGTGAGCTTAATATTTTGTATATGCAATCTATTTTATATAAATGAAATGAAACGATTTTTTCGTCTTTTGATAAAAATATATTCTTATATAATCTCGCCATTGCTGGGGAGCAACTGCCGCTATCAACCCACATGTTCAGCCTACGCTGATGAGGCGATAAAGCGCCACGGCGTGCTTAAAGGGCTGCTCCTTTCTTTCGCGCGAATTTCACGGTGTCATCCGTGGTCACGCTCGCCATTTATTGATCCGGTGCCACAGAGCTTTACATGGAGCAAGTTGTTAGGGTATAAACGCCCCATAAAAAAATCCGGGCATGAATGCGGGAAAAACTCCCGAAATCATAATAAGCTCTAAAATAAACAAGTTAAGACGAGGACATACATGAACCCCAACCAAAAAGATCAGATGCACCCAGAGGATATCCGCAACCTGATACTCTTTGCTGTTTTATCGATGGCTATCTGGTTTTTGTATGATTCATTTATTTTGGGGCCACAGACAAAAGCCCTGAAAGAAGCCCGCATAGCGCAAGAGCAAATAGCAGTCGAGGAGTCTTGGGGAAATGTCGATTTTTCTTCTGACAAAATAATTGATCGCGATGAAGCAGTATCAAAAGCAACCCGTATCAATTTTGCAAATGAAGAGCTAAACGGGTCGATCAAACTTATTGGCGGGCGCATTGACGATCTTAGCCTCAATAAATATTTCAAGACTCTCGAAAAAGATAATAACGTATCCATCTTGAACCCTCTGAACACCGAAAACACCCGTTTTGTTGATTTTGGCTGGGTGAGCGGTGATAAGTCACTTAACTTGCCAAACAGCAAATCGGTATGGCAAGTCGAGGACAACGCCAGATTTGATCCCGATAGTCCGGTGACAATGACGTGGGACAACGGTCAGGGAGTGCGCTTTGTTCGCGTTATAAGCATGGATAATGAGTACATGTTCAATGTAACGCAAAGAGTCATTAACAATTCTGGAAAAGAGCTGTATCTGCATCCTTATGGCCTGATATCACAAACGGGCATTCCGATAGAGCCGGGCTCCCGAAGCACTTGGGTTTCTTACGAGGGGCCTTTAGGGTTTATTGGCGGAACGCTTCAAAAAATATCGTATAAAAAACTCGCGGGCACTCAGGCTCAAAAAATGGAGGCGGAGCGCGGCTGGATCTCATTTTCTGACAAATACTGGTTAACAGCGCTCATCCCGCAGCAAGACACATTGACAAAGTTTCGTTTCAAGCTGACCCCGAATTTGAAAGACGACAATAACAACAAATATCAAGCCGACTTCACCGCTTCTGAAATACACATACCAAATGGCAAGAGCACAGCTTATTCCCAAAATCTCTACGTTGGCGTTAAAAAAATCCTGACTCTTGAAAAATATGAAAAAGAGATGAACATTGACCAATTTGACCTTGCCGTGGATTTCGGCTGGTTCTGGTTCTTTACCTACCCGTTCTTCCTGCTTTTGCATAGTCTGGGGTTGCTTTTTGGCAATATGGGTTTTGCCATTATTGTACAGACTATCATCTTGCGTATGACGGTTTTCCCGCTTACTAACATTTCCTACCGTTCATTTGCCAGAATGAAAGTTGTTTCCCCTGTAATTCAGGAATTGCGCGATAAATACGGGGATGATAAGGAAAAACTCCAGCAGGAAATCGTTGCGCTTTACCAGCGCGAAGGGGTCAACCCGATGTCTGGTTGTTTGCCTATTCTTGTCCAGATCCCAATATTTTTTGCGTTCTACAAGATTTTATTTACCACGATCGAGATTCGCCATGCGCCGTTTATCGGCTGGATTAAAGATTTGTCCGCGCCAGACCCGACCAGTATTTTCAATTTGTTCGGCCTGCTGGATATTGATGTCTCGTTTTTGCCGCAAATAGGTGTGTGGCCTTGTCTTATGCTGGCCGCAACGCTTGTACAAAAACAGCTTAACCCGCCGCCACAAGACAAAACACAGCGTATGATGATGAACTTCTTCCCGTTTTTTATCACCTATATCATGGCTCAATTTGCATCGGGACTGGTAATATACTGGACGTTCAGCGCTTTGCTTTCTGTGCTTCAGCAAATGTTTATCATGCATCGTATGGGAGTTCCTATTTACATTTTTGATAAAAAGAAAATGAAAGAAGAAGATATAATTGGCAATATCTCTGAAGAATCAGAAGAGATTCTCACCGAAACAGATGAGGAAAAGCCTAAAGACATCAAACCTCCAAAACCGAAAAAGAAAAAGAAGAAGAAATAAACAAAGCAAATAAAGCGCAGCCTCCCCTTTGGGCACGAAGCGCCAATTTGCTCTTATTAAAAAGCCAGGCCATGTCATGAAAACCGAAGAATTCACACAAGAGCAGCTTGAAGACGCGCGGAAAGTATTTTCCGGTTCGTGTGATTTTATGCTGGGCGTCGCCTCACTCACGCAGCTTCCTGATGCGCAGCTTCCCGAAGTTGCTTTTGCCGGTCGTTCAAACGTCGGAAAATCCACACTTTTCAATGCATTGACTGCACGCAAGAATCTGGCGCGCACCTCCAATACTCCTGGCCGTACACAAGAGCTGAACTATTTTAATCTGGGGCAGCGTCTTTACATGGTTGATATGCCGGGCTATGGCTACGCCAAAGTATCGAAGGAAAAAGTAAAAGCTTGGACAAAGCTGATCTTTGCTTACTTGCGAGGTAGGCCAACGCTACGGTGCGTTTTTATTTTAATAGATTCCCGCCACGGCCTGAAAGACAGCGATCATGAGCTTATGACAATGCTTGATGAAGCCGCCGTCTCTTACCGGATTATTCTAACCAAGTGTGATAAGGTCAAGGATCAGGAGCTGGAAAAAGTGATGCTTAAAACGCAAGAAGCGGTAAAAAAGCATCCAGCCGCCCATCCGCATATACTCGCCACCAGCAGTATTGAAAAAACCGGCATTAATGAATTGCAATGCATCATCAACGCATTTGCTTAGGTTCTGCCCCTAACGCGCAGTCAGCACAGAATAAAAGCCAAAAGCATCGCCGTTGCTGTTACTAACGCATAAGGCGCTGTACCCCTCACACGCGGCGCACGCGCTCACGCTAAGATCATTATTCGCGCCTGTGTCTATGAAATAATCCTTCATCTGGCCGGATAACGCTGGGATATCTTCCGATCCGGTAATTTTTTTATTCAAAAGCGCGCAAAGCGGCTTGTTGATCTGGTAGGCTGTTAAAACCACATCCGAAGCGCCGCTCTCCGACCACTCAACATTCATCGAAGATGTCATATACCAGCCCGGCTCTTCCGGCTCCTTGGATACCGTAATATCTTCATCCAGCCTTTTCGCGTCCAGTCCACCACCTTGCGGATGATAGACCTTGTTCCCGTGAGGGTGGATATTAAAGTCTGAATCACCGGGAACCGTAAAATCAAGATCATTAATAGAGCTTCCCGTTATAAGCATCTGGTCAATAACAGATTTCGCATGCACGCTGTAACCAATAACTTCCGAAGCAAAAAACTCGAGTCTGGCAGCATCCAGCTCCGCCGTTCCTGCATTCCGCGTTTGCCGCGACAGGGCAAAGCCAAGCGCTCCAAACAACACTACCGCAATTAATATATACGCCAGAACGTTTCCGCTTTCATTTGATATTTCATTTGAGATAGATCGGGAGTGATGCCTAAAGCTTGTCCAACGGTTTTTCATGATGGTTGTTCTCTTTTTGTTTCCTTGGCCTGCATTCTGTTCTATGATACATCGAATCATTAGGCGTGAAAGACTTTCTTTGCTTTTATAAGGAGAATTATATTGGAAAGCGCAATATTTTTATACGTAGCTGGAGCATTCATTACAGGCCTGATATTTGGCGCTATAGGAGTTTACATGGCGCGCGTTACACGGCTTGAGCGTGATAATTCAACGCTCAAAGCGCAAGAGCAGGCCGGACGTGAAGCCCTTGAAAAAGCAGGCGAAGTATTGGATATGCGCTTTAAAGCCAGCGCGCAGGAAGCCCTGCAAAAAAGCAATGAGCAATTCCTCCAGCTCGCGCAGGAGAGATTCAAGGGCGCACAGGCTGATAACGCACATGATCTGGACAAACGCCAAAAAGCCATTGATGAACTAATTAAACCCGTCCACGAAAATCTTAAATCCCTGTCAGCGGCGCTGGAGCAGGTTAAAGGAACCGATCAGGCACTGCGGGAGGATCTGCAAAGCCTCAACCGCGAGACAGCCAAGCTGGTCGGCGCATTGCGCGATCCGTCTGCTCAAGGGACATGGGGCGAATTTATCCTTGAAGGCGTGCTCGATAAATCCGGCCTGATAAAGGGGCTGCACTATGAAACACAGGTCAGCTTTGAGGCCGAAACCGGGCGCCAGCGCCCTGATGCGGTTATTCATATGCAAGACGGGTTTAACATTATTATTGATGCCAAGGCTCCGATTAACGAATTTGCGCAGCGCCTTGCCGAAGATCTAAGCGAGAACGAGCGCCTCACCATCATGAAAAATCTCAGCTCACAAGTGCGCAAGCATGTCTCGGCTCTGGGCAATAAAAATTATTGGGAGAATGTCGAAAGTCCCGATTTCACAGTTTTATTCCTGCCTTCCGAGCATGTTTATTCTATTGCTCTGCGCGCCGATACCGGGTTGGTTGATTTTGCCGTCAGTCGCAATGTGATTATTGCTTCTCCCACATTGCTAATGAGTTTACTGCGCGTGGTTTCCATGAGCTGGCGTCAGGTGGAATTGGCCGCAAATGCTCAGGAAATAGCTGATCTTGGGTTTGATCTATATAAGCGTTTTTTGAAATTCACCGACCATTTCGAAAAAATCGGCGGCCATCTGCAAAGCGCGATGAAGGGATATGATGCGGCTGTCGGCTCGCTGGAGCGTCAGGTTCTCCCCGCCGCGCGCAAGTTTAAAGAACTGCAAGGCGCTAAAGCCGGTATCGAGGAAATCAAAACTCACCAATCCATAGAAGCCCTGCCGCGCCAAATCTCTCTTACAGCCGAGGACGAGCAGGAGAAAAAGCGCGCTTGAATTGGCTGTCTCTGCCAGTATACAAAGCTCATGTTTCTTGACCTTTTGCTCAAAAGTGATTACCAATTATAACCCTTAAAAAGGTGATGAAATGGACAATTACGAAATTATAACAGCTCCCAATCCGGTTTTGAAACAAGAGGCCAGGCCGGTTGACAAAGTTGATGATGCTATCCGCAGGCAAATGGATCGCATGCTTACAACTATGTATGATGCGCCGGGAATTGGTCTGGCTGCCAATCAGGTTGGTTTGCTTAACCGCGTGCTGGTTATGGATCTGGTAACAACTCGCTCCGAAGAGGAGAAGCCATCCCCCATATTCATGGTTAACCCGCAAATCATATATGAATCCGAGCAAATGAGCGTGATAGATGAGGGCTGCCTTTCCGTGCCCGAGCATTATGCAGAGATTGAGCGTCCAGCCATTATCCGCGTGAAATACTGGGATTACGACGGCAAGGAAGCAGAGATTGAAGCGGGTGATCTGCTCTCGCATTGCGTTCAACATGAAATTGACCATCTCAACGGTGTTTTGTTTGTTGATTATCTCTCCAGCCTGAAACGCAATATGATCCTGAAAAAGCTTCAAAAGCTAAAAAAAGCTAATATTCTATAAAAAGGATTCTTAATAAAGCAGGGCTAAAAAACATGTCGCAGGAATCTCTTAAAATTATATTCATGGGCACGCCTGATTTCGCGGTTACGGCGTTACAGGCACTTATCAAAAGCCCCCACGAAATCTGCGCAGTTTACTCGCAACCTCCGCGCCCCAAAGGCCGTGGTCATAAGGTGCAAAAATCTCCGGTTCATGAATTGGCCGAAGCTCACAGCATTCCGGTTTATACACCCAAAACCCTGCGGCATAAGGAAGAGCAGGAGCAATTCGCCGCGCTTGGAGCGGATGTAGCTGTCGTAGCAGCGTACGGGCTTCTTTTGCCAGAGACCGTACTGGAAGCGCCACAATTTGGCTGCCTGAACATCCATGCGTCGCTCTTGCCACGCTGGCGTGGAGCTTCGCCAATCCACCACGCAATATGGCAGGGCGATAAAAAAAGCGGCGTCACCATCATGCAAATGGATAAAGGCATGGATACCGGCGCTATGATTGTTAAGGGCGAGGCCGGAATAACCGAAGAAACAACAACATCGCAGCTTCATGAGGATCTTTCGGACATTGGCGCACGGTTGATTTTGAAAGTGTTGGAAATTCTGGCTTCGGGCGAAGACATACATGCCATAGCTCAGGATGACGCGCTTTCCACGTATGCGCCCTTGCTTAAAAAAGAGTACGGACAAGTACAATGGACGCAAACTGCCGAGGAAATAAACAGACAGGTACGCGCTTTAAATCCTTGGCCAGGTGTTTGGGCGGCCACCAAAGAAGGTAATCGTTTCAAGATATTACAGACAATCTCTCCCAAACGCCCATATCCAACGCAAGAAACTCCGGGCACTATATTAAGTAAACGCGGTGAGGTCATGTGCGTTGACGGAAGCGTGCTTGAGATCATAAAAATTCAGCCCGAAGGTAAAAAGCCGATGGATTTTGCTTCTGCCTTAAACGGGAATTATTTGGCTGTGGGGGATGTTTTTCAATGAGCAAGGCGTCCGAAGAAATGCCGGAAAGCGGGCTAACCCGCTATAAAATTACTCTGGAATATAACGGTCACGGCTATGCTGGATGGCAGCGCCAGCCAGATGTACTCTCTATCCAGCAAGTAGTTGAAGAAGCGATAAACGGATTTACTAATCAAAACGTATCGATTATAGTTGCAGGCCGCACAGATGCAGGAGTTCACGCGCGAGGGCAGGTATTTCATGTGGACTTGAAACCTTTTTCAAAGCCAATGGATGAGTTTGCCGTGCTCAAGGCTATTAATGCTTATTTGCGCCCCCATCCCATAGCAATTATCAATGTGCAAATTGCCGGTGAAGATTTTCACGCCCGCTTTAGCGCGACCAATAAATTATACCGCTACAGAATTATTAACCGCCCGGGTTCTCCCGCTTTGGAAAGGGAGCTTTGCTGGCATATTGGAAAAACTCTGGACATTGATGCCATGCGCGAAGGGGCAAAGTACCTTTTAGGACACCATGATTTCTCGACATTTCGCGCCGCCGAGTGTCAGGCAAAGACCCCGATGCGTACACTTAACAGGCTCGATATTATCGAGCGCCCCTACGATACATGCGGCGGGCAGGAGATCATCATCGAAACCGAAGCGCAATCATTCCTTCATCATCAGGTTCGCAATATGGTCGGCACGCTTTCCCTTGTTGGTTTGGGCAAGTGGCAGCCCAAGGATATAAAAACCGCATTGCAAGCCAAAGACAGAAGTAAAGGCGGCCCCACATCTCCGGCGGACGGGCTGTACCTCATGCGTGTGGATTACGGTTCCTCGCATTGAACTTGCATTGATCCTGATAATGGTACACTCTGTTAATCTATCAACCGTAAAGCAAAATCTAAGTAAATCCTAAAATAGGCTTGGGATTACTAAAGAAAAAAGGCGAATAAAAAATGAAAATTAAATTATTATTAGCAGCCATCTTTACGCTCTCGACAGCTCTTTTGCTATTTTCCGAGCCACTAATAGCCGCCGAAAGCACTTATGACGACAGCAAAGTTATCATGCAGCGAAAGAAAATCCTTGATGAGAACCGGACAAAGCCTTTGCAAAACCCGTATAATGAAAGATCCGAAGAAATCATAAAACGTCGCGTTACCGATAGTAAAAACAAAGTAATCGGGGAAGTTAAAGACATTCTATTTAACGAAAAAGGCAATATAACATCGGTATATGTTGATTTTAATCGCCTGAATATGGGCGGATCGGTTCATCTTAACCGCGATAATATGGACATGAAAAACACAAGCTCCGGCTATAAGCTAGGGTTTAGCAGTGATGAAATTGAAGAAATTTACCCCTCGTTGCTTTCAGGCATTGAAACCGCCACCGGAAGCCCTGATGATGGCGAGAGGCAAACAATCTTCAGCCTTAACAACATCCTTGGAAGCGCGGTAGTCGACAACACAGGCCGCTCTCTTGGAAGGCTTGAAGACGTGCTCTTTGATAAAAATGGAGCATATGTACGCAGCGCTTATCTAAATATCAATTACCAGACAATTCATAATAAGGGCGTGGCCGTCCCGCTTTCTGCTTTAAGCTTTGAACAAAAGTACGGAAAAACCCAAATCGTAATCGACACGCCTTATATCGAACCGATACTGGAGCTTGCCAGAAAAAACTAAAATCCTGCTTCGGGTTGAAGCAAATCTTCGGCGCTCATTGTATCTGCCGTTTCTATAATGCGTTCAAATACCTCGACCAGCGTTTGAAGGTCTTTGATGCGTACACATTCATCAATATGGTGAATAGTTTTATTGGTTAAACCAAACTCGATAGCAGGGCAGTATTTGCCAATAAACCGCGCATCCGAAGTTCCGCCATTCGTTGTGTATTCTGCCGTTTCTCCGGTCACATCTTTAATGGCTTGCCGCACAAGCGCTGTCCATCCATTGGGATGAGTTACTGTACAATCGGCGTCACTCTTACAGCTCAAATCATAATCATGGCCGCTTGAATCAAGTATCTCACGAATCTTGTTTTCCAAAGTTTCCCTTGTCCAAAGATCATTAAAGCGAATATTGAACTTTGCAAAAGCAACATCAGGAACAATATTATCAATATATTCTCCGGCTTCCAGCGTTGTAATCTCCAGATTAGTCGGCTGAAAGTGTGCTGTTCCCGCATCAAATACATATGCATCCAAAGCGCTCATCATTTTAATTAATCGCGAAGCCGGATTATCCGCCAGATGCGGGTGCGCCACGTGCCCCGATCTCCCTTTAACTGTAAGTACGGAGTTAAAAGATCCGCGCCGCCCCGTTTTGATAAACTGCCCCGGATGTTCAGGGTTTGTAGGCTCCCCCACCAGACAGACATCGGGTATGTGGTCGTTTTCTTCCATCCATTCCAGAACTTTAACTGTGCCGTTTTTCGCTTCCCCTTCCTCATCACCGGTTATAAGAAAGCTGATCGACCCCGTTGGTTTATTATTTCCGATACAAGAAGATACGGCACTAAGGAACGCGGCAATCGCGCCTTTCATATCACTCGTCCCGCGCCCGTAAAGCACGCCATTTTCGATATGTGCATCAAAAGGGGGATGTGTCCATTTGTCTATTGGCCCGGCAGGCACAACGTCGGTATGTCCGGCAAAGCATATATGGGGCGAACCATCGCCAATGCGGGCAAATAAATTGGTAACGCGCGCATCGCCCTCACCAAAGGGCAGGTGATAACACTCAAACCCAAGAGCTTCCAGCTTCCCGGCCAGAAAAACCTGCGCCTCTGTATTATCAGGGGTTACAGACGGGCAGGAAACAAGAGCTTGCGTAAGTTCAATAACGTCGTATGTCATGATTTTAACAGATTAAGAGATTAACAGATTTTAGCCCTGAGCCGGTTGATAATCATTATCACGATCGGCAGGGTTTGCATAGATATCAGGCAATTTCTGACGGATACGTTCGGCAATTACCAGCAAAGGATGCAATCCGGCAGGCATAAAAGGAAAGCCAATCTTTGGCATTCTGGATATGATCTCGTTATTTGCGGGAAGAGGATCCCCGTCTTGTATGGTATAGTGTCGTGATACGTAGAGTTGTGACCTGAGAAGTTTTTCCATAACAGTATAAAATCTGGCGTTCTGAGGATGCATACGGCGCATTTCTTTTACCAAAGGTTTCGCGTAATAACGCGCCGCTTTGCCGATTTCATGGTTAATTTTGTCTTTTTCCCTGACCCCTACTAGCGTCATAACATTATGCGGCCTGTCAATGAACTTTGCGATAGAAGCATCATGATTTTCCCTGACCTTGCGCTGATATCTGGATTCGCCCTCATTACGATCTTTCGCCTTATTAAACTCCATTTGTTCCTCAAGGCCGTAATACTTGCTGATAACATCAAATCCTTTTAAAAATCTTTTCATTTTTTCCCCTGACGAGATACCTTTTTCATTCAGGATTTTTTCAAGTTCTTCGGGTCTTATGTTATGATCTTCCCCTAAATCATGGGCGAGAATAAGGCTTAATAATAATTCCGGCTCGTCAACCTCAATCCCGCCTTCTATAAGGCTGATAAACCATATAGCCTGAGAGAGTTCGTGTAAAATCTGGGGAGTGATATTATCATCTCTTAGAATGCCTTCATTTTCTTCTATCATTACATCCATGATGATGCGAGCTTGTTTATAGCCTTTGGCATCCAGCCAGTCATGAAGCTCTTCTATCAGGGAGTTTAGATTTTTTCTAACATCATCTTCGCTTTCATAAAGACCCGTACGGCACAGATGTTCACAAAAACACGATGAGCCTTTAAAGCTGTGTTTTGCGTTCTCATTAAAAGAAAAAGCATAATGTGGCACAATGTTTTCAGACATATGCCCCCCCTAAAGCTTCGTATATATGTAACAACGCATTCAAAAAGCAGCTACTCAAGGTTTATAATAATACTCTAGATTTCAAATAATTTCCCCGTTATATCGCAATGCTTCGGATAGTGCAAGAAATATGTAAAAACCGATGCTTTGGTATATATTTTGGATATATAATCTTCTCAATCTCGAAGCAGATCATTAACGCTTGTCTTGCTTCTTGTACGCTCATCGACCCGCTTTACAATGACCGCACAGGCTATACTTGGGGAAGGCGACCCATCCGGCATATTTTTACCCGAAGGCAGCATCCCTGATACAACCACAGAATAAGCAGGCACACGTCCCTGGAAAATCTCTCCGCTTTCCCGATCTATAATCTTTGTTGATGCGCCCAGAAAAACTCCCATAGACACGACAGAGCCTTTTTCAATGATAACGCCTTCCACAACCTTGGAGCCTGCACCAATAAACACATTATCCTCGACAATAACCGGAGAAGCGTTTAATGGCTCTAGCACCCCGCCAAGCCCCACGCCTTCTGAAATATGGCACTGATCGCCCACCTGCGCGCAGGAGCCTATGGTAGCCCATGTATCTATCATTGTACCCTTGCCCACATGAGCACCCATATTCAAGAAGCATTGCATAAGCACCGCTCCCGGAGCTACATAAGCGCTGTGCCGCACGATTGCATCGGGCACAACCCGAAAGCCAGCTTTTTCAAAATCGCTTTTACTCCAGCCGATAAGCTTGCTTTTAACCTTATCGTACCAAACGGAATCCCCCGGCCCGCCGGATATGACCTGCATAGGATTAAGCCTGAACGATAAAAGCACCGCTTTTTTGATCCATTGATGAACAATCCATCCAGCATCAGAAGGGCTGGCAACCCGCAAAACTCCGCTATCAAGCAAGTTCAGGGTTTCATCGACGGCCTCGCGGAATTCGCCGCCGGTGATGGTATCAATAGTCTCACGCGCGCCCCACGCCGCGTTAACCGTTTCTTCCAGTTGCGCAAATCTCGCGGTCATTTTTATCCCTTGTCTCTTTTTCGTTATCGGGTAGCATGCCCTAATAATTACAGCATAAAAGAACCTAAGACAAATAATGCTTCAAAAGACACATAAATCAGGGCAAACAAATCTCTCAATCCAGTGGAACACGCTTGATGCCGCCGGATGGCAGGAGCGCTTGTCCAAAGTAAAACGCCTGAATTTGCTGCAATCAGAAGCATATCTTCACGCGATGGCAAAGCTAAATCAACAGCGCATTTCCCGCGGCCTTATCATGGTTGACGGGCAAGAGGCTGGAATATGCAATCTTCTGGAAGCCGGGATTTTCAAAAATGCAATTCATGGAATAATTCTGGACAGAGGGCCTTTGTGGTTTGATGGCTATGGCAGCCCCGCACACATCGAAAGCTTCCTGAAATATTTTGCGCAAAAATATCCAAAGAGGCTAGGGCGGCGCATCCGCTTTATTCCCGAATTTGCCGATACACCGCAAATGCGCCAGCTTATGCAAAGCTATGGTTATAAATCCGGCGCCGCAGAAGGTTACGAGACAATATGGCTGGATTTACGCCAGCCAATTCAAACGCTGCGCAAAAACCTGAATTCCAAATGGCGCAATAAACTTAATCAAAGCGAGCGCAAGCCAATGGAAATTATCTGGAGCGATGCGGGAACAGGCTCGATTAATTACAAATGGCTCATAGCGCAATATATTCACGATAAAGCCACGCGCAAATATAACGGCCCTTCATACAAAATAATAAAAGCTTTGGGAGATTCATTCTCCCGTGGGAAAAACATGTTTGTAGGCTGCGCGCTGTTGGACAAGCAGCCAATAGCAGGTATATTGATTTTTATTCATGGCTCTGGCGCAACTTATCAGATCGGCTATTCATCGGATAAAGGGCGGGACAACGGCGCGCATTATGTGTTGCTGTGGGATGCTTTGGAAAAGCTGAAAGAGCGCGGGGTTCGCGATTTTGATCTTGGGGGTATTAATCCTCATGAGGCAAAAGGTGTCAGTACATTTAAAAAAAGAATGGGCGGATCTATTGAAAAAACACTGGGTTTATATCACTAGAAAACCACGGCTCACGGCACGCAAGGCGCTTGTTGTCGCTCTTTGTGCTGTGATCGGAGCTGCGCCGTCATATGCGAGTGCATCCGAAGATAAGCTTTCCGGTGGGTATAACCATCAAGAGGTAGAGTACGATGTCTACGCTGGCGGCATCCACGCGGTGCGCGCCAATATGATTATGGATTTTACACAAAAAGGCCGGTATATCATGGGTTTTGGCGCCGAGACGAGGGGATTCCTCGGCTCTATCGTGCCATGGTCGGGAACCTTCGAAACGCGCGGCTGGTCTTTATCGGGGTCACCGCATATCCGCATTCCTGAAAAACACATCTCGACAGCCATGTGGCGCGATGAAGAGGAGGTCAAAACCTACAGCTATGACAAGGAAAAGGGGTTCCTTGACCTTACGACAGAGTATGTTGGCAAAAAACCAAGGACAGAAACGCCGGACGAAGAGCTGACCAAAGGAACAACCGACATTATCAGCGCAACCTTGATGGTGATGGAGCAGGTTTCTGACGGAAAACCCTGCGAGGGCAACCGTGAGATTTTTGACGGCAAGCGCCGCTTTAAGCTTATTTTCCATCACAAGGGCTATGTCATGCTTGAAAAAACCAGATATAACGCTTATGAAGGGCCTGCCGTGGAATGCGTGGTAGAGGTTGAGCCTGTCTCAGGAGCCTGGTATAAAAAGCCCCGTGGCTGGCTTTCTATACAGGAGCAGGGTCGCTCGCTTGGGACAATGCCTACTGTATGGATGGCGCAAGTGGTTGAAAACGCGGTAGTCGTCCCCGTGCGCGTTCGGGTAAAAACGACTTACGGCACAATGTTTATGCACATGACAAAATATAAAAGCGGGGATACGCTCCTTAGCATCAAAGAATAAAGCGTAAAAGATTAAGAAGAGAGACAAATAATAATGAGCAAAAAAACTCCCCTTGCGGTGGTTATTCTGGCAGCAGGCAAAGGCACACGTATGCAATCAAGCATGCCCAAAGTCATGCATAAAGTGCTTGGTCTGCCTATGATAAACTGGATTTTAAATACGGTAGGATTCCTCAAGCCCGATAAAACAATAGTCGTTGTCGGCGAGGGAATGGACGATCTTATTGCTGCGATTGCGCCTCATGAATATGTGATCCAGCATGCACAAATGGGAACAGGTGACGCGCTCAAAGCCGCCTTGCCCGCTCTTAAAGGGTTTATCGGCGACGTGCTTGTTGTGCTGGGCGATATGCCGCTGCTCAATCCTGCATCATTGGAGCGGCTTATTGCTGCACGCAGGACGGGCGCAGATACAGGGATTTCGGTTCTTGGCGCACAGGTGGGAAATCCCTTTGGCTATGGCCGCCTGCTTATAAATAAAGATGGAACCTTGCTGGCCATCCGTGAGGAAAAAGACGCAAATGACAATGAAAAGCTGGTGAATATTGTCAATACAGGGGCGTTCTGTCTGGACTCGCGGCGCATAGAGCGCTGGCTCCTGAACGTCAATAACAACAATGCACAGGGCGAGTATTACATAACCGACCTGCCGGAGGTTGCTGCCAAAGACAATATGAGCACACGCATTGCTCTGGTCGGGGATCCAAGGGAGGTTTGCGGCTGCAATACACATCAGGAGCTTGTCGATCTGGAAGCAATAGCGCAGCAAATGCTGCGTGAATCCTTCATTGATGACGGCGTGATTATGCAAGACCCTGCAAGCGTTTACCTTCATTATGACACACAAATTGGTGCAGGCACGCTTATCGAGCCGAATGTTTATTTCGGCGGCGGGGTAGTCGTTGGCGAAGATGTCCATATCAAAGCATTCTGCTATTTTGAAGGTGCAACAATAGGTAATAAAACAACGGTAGGCCCTTATGCTCGCCTGCGCCCTGGTGCTGAGATCGGGCAGGAAGTTCGCATCGGCAATTTTGTCGAGGTTAAAAAATCCGTTATCGGCCACCGCTCTAAAATCTCTCATCTTGCATATGTGGGAGATGCAATCATGGGCGCAGACGTGAATTTCGGCTGCGGTGCTATCACAGTAAATTACGACGGCTTCGAGAAACACCAGACGGTAATTGGCGATGGCGTTATGATCGGCAGCAACGTAAATCTGGTCGCTCCGGTTGCTTTGGATAACGGAGCTTTTGTCGCCGCCGGATCGACTATTACCAAGAATGTTCCGGCTGATGCTTTGTCTGTCGGGCGCTCTGAGGTAAAAGTCCGGCAAGGCTGGGCAGCGCTCAACCGCAAGCGCAAGAATATTAATAAATAGCCGGTAAATGACAAAGCAGTATTGTTACCCTTGCCTATTATATTGTAATTCCATAGGGAATCTACTGACAGCAGGCAGAGGCGAATGCCAAAAAATCAGGTTGCAACTGAAGTAAGTTATGACTGAAGCAAGTTAAGATAGGGGCAAGTTAAG
The DNA here is from genome assembly GCA_018399685.1 of Alphaproteobacteria bacterium. Taxonomy (GTDB): domain Bacteria; phylum Pseudomonadota; class Alphaproteobacteria; order Micavibrionales; family Micavibrionaceae; genus UBA1672. Next base: position 26,273 of record JAGYOK010000019.1, read on the forward strand.
ACAGAATCAGGCAACGATTGAAGCAGGTTGCGACCGAAGCAAATCTAAGACAGGAACAAGCCCAAGACCTAAGTAAGTGTAAGGGCAAGAACAATCAAGACTGATAAATGTAAGGGCAGGAACAACCGAACACCCTAAGGTATCCACACCCCCAAAACCCGGCTCGCATTATGTAAAATAATACAGGAATAAAAGGACATCCCGTATGAACAAAACACCAAATTCCGATCAGAAAATTGCCCTTGTCTCTTCGGCAGATAAAAACTATTTCCCCTTGCTGGTCGAGTGGGTCGCTTCCTTAAAAAATCTCCCTTCTCTGTCAGAGCACGACACCTGTATTTTTGATGCCGGACTAGAGCCTGAACAATGCACAAAGCTGGAGCAAATGGGCTGCAAAGTCATCGCCCCTGACTGGCCGTGCAAAATACCGGACTGGAAGCTGCGCGGGCGTAATTATTTAAAATCCTGTGTTTGCCGCCCGTTCATCCCGAAAATATTCCCCGGTTACGATGTTTATATCTGGCTGGATTGCGATACATGGCTTCAGACAGAAGAGGCAATAGACTTGCTCATCCGTGGCGCGAACAAGGACGCGCTGGCTATTATTCCGCAAGTAGACCGCAACATGCAAAGAATGCTGCGCCTTGAGTGGCTAGGCCCTTTTGTAAAAAAGGCGCGCAGCTTTTATTATTCCAACGCCAGGCGAGCTTTTTCTGGAAAAGTCGCACGTAATTTGTGCGCCCGCCCGATCCTTAATGCCGGAGTTTTCGCTCTTCGCGTTGACGCTCCACACTGGCAGGCATGGCAGGATCTAATAGTCAAAGCAATGAAAAGGGGGCGCATATTCACCGCCGAGCAATTATCCTTGGGCGTGCTCACCTATCAGCAGGGCTATAAGGTTGAGCCTCTCCCATTCTGGTGTAACTGGCTTTGTGAGATCGTTCCCCACTGGGATAAAGAACGCAGGATGTTTGTTGAGCCGTCCCTGCCCAATCATCCCATATCCGTGATGCATTTAAGTGGCTTTGATGAGATGCGCCGCAACCGAAAAATCACGCAAGAGGTGAGCACAACCGCCGGAGATACCATAAACATTACCCTTCGCTATCCCCATCTGAATGGCGAAAAACCTTGAAACAATTCGAAAAGTTTCGTGATTTGCGAGCCACATTCTCAAAATATAGAATAAGAAAAAACTTAAATAACAGGAAGAGTAAAATACATGTGTGGAATTTTCGGAATTATCGGAGAAAAGGAAGTCGCCCCTTTATTATTAGAAGGACTAAAACGGCTGGAGTATCGCGGCTATGATTCCGCCGGAATTGCCACCTTGTCCAATGGTCATATCGACCGCCGCCGCGCGCAAGGCAAGCTCATAAATCTAGCCAAAAAAATTGAAGACACCCCCATTAAAGGCACAGTCGGCATAGGCCATACGCGCTGGGCAACCCATGGCCTTCCCAACGAGCGCAACGCTCACCCTCACGCCAATGACAAAGTCGCCGTCGTGCATAACGGCATTATCGAAAATTACATTATGATAAAAGCAGAGCTGGAGGCCAAGGGCTACGTTTTTGAAACTGAGACAGATACCGAAGTTATTGTCCACCTTGTGACTTACTATATGGATCAAGGGCAAGAACCTGTTAAGGCCGCCAATACGGCCATGGATCGCCTTGAAGGAGCCTACGCGCTTGTATTGATTTTTGCAGGCCACCACGATGTTATGGTCGGATGCCGTCAGGGCACGCCTTTGGCTGTGGGGTTTGGTGAAGGCGATATGTTCGTTGCTTCTGACTCTTATGCACTCGCACCGCTGACCAGAAAGATCTGCTTTCTCGAAGATGGAGATCGCGTCGTGGTTAGCAGGGCAGGCGCCAAAATTTATGATGGAGATAAAAACGAAATCCAGCGCGCAGTTCGCATTACCGGGCAATCAGGCGCGGCAGCAGGAAAAGGCGAATACCGCCACTTCATGCTCAAGGAAATCTACGAGCAGCCCTCTGTTATCGGTCAGACCCTCAATGCCTATGTTAACGCGGCAACCGGAAAAATCTCCGCCCCCGAACAAGTGCTGGAGGCTATAACAAAAGCCCCGCGCCTAACTCTAATAGCCTGCGGCACCGCCTATTATGCCTGCATGGTTGCCAAATACTGGTTCGAGCAAATCGCCCGCATCCCTTGCGAAATCGATGTAGCCAGCGAGTTCCGCTACCGCGAAGCCCCCATGCCAAAAGGCGGGGTAGCTCTGTTTGTTTCGCAATCGGGGGAAACACTCGATACCCTCGAAGCCCTGCGCTATTGCAAGCGTTCCGGCCAGACCATAATTTCTATCGTTAACACCATCGAAAGCACGATAGAGCGCGAGTCTGATCACGTGCTCCGCACCCTGGCTGGCCCTGAAATCGGCGTGGCTTCGACCAAGGCTTTTACAACCCAGCTCACCACTTTGGCCTGTGTTGCATTGGCGGCAGCGCGCGCAAAAGGCGCAATCGATGAATCGCGCGAAAGCGAAATGGCCGAAGCCCTGCGCCATGTTCCAACGATTGCTGCGGATATTCTCCAGCACGATGCAGCAATACGCATGATCGCCAAAGACATCGCCATCGCTCCTGACGTACTTTATCTGGGAAGGGGGAGCTTATATCCAATCGCGCTGGAAGGCGCGCTTAAATTAAAGGAAATATCCTACATCCACGCCGAAGGCTACGCTTCGGGGGAAATGAAACATGGGCCCATCGCTCTGATTGATGAGAGCGTGCCCGTAGTTGTTATCGCTCCTGAAAACGACCCGCTCTTTGAGAAAAACGTTTCCAATATTCAAGAAACAGTCGCGCGAGGAGGCAAGGTCTTCCTTATTTCTGACACTAAAGGCGCGCATGCGCTTAAAGAACAGGCATTCTGGCGCGTAAGTTTAGGGGTGGTTCACCCGTTTGTTGCTCCTATCCTTTACTCCATACCGGTGCAGCTTCTGGCTTATCACATCGCCGTTATCAAAGGCACCGACGTAGATCAACCCCGGAATCTGGCTAAGTCTGTTACGGTGGAATAACCTTTGTTATCCATCCCCCTTGAGGGGGAGGATAGGTGGGGGTGGCATAATCTTCGCTCCCCAAAAGGAAGAGGGAATGTAACATTAATTACTAAAGACTTATAAGAAAGAAAAACATGACATCACCCATTTTAATCACCGGAGCCGCTGGATTTATCGGCTTTCATACAGCGCTTGGCTTATTGCAAGCGGGCAAGCACGTTGTCGGGGTTGATAACCTCAATGATTATTATGATGTGTCGCTAAAAAAAGCCCGCCTGCGTGAGCTTGATAACTTTGAACACTTCACGTTCGTAAAAGAAAACATTGCCAATTATGAGGGAATGGAAAAGCTATGGAGCACCCATGGCCCTTTTAAACAAGTGGTTCAATTGGCTGCGCAAGCTGGCGTGCGTTATTCGCTAAAAAACCCGCATTCCTATGTCCAAAGCAATCTAGTCGGGCATTTGAATGTATTGGAGCTTTGCCGTTATACCGAAGGGTTCGAGCATCTGGTTTACGCCAGCTCTTCATCTGTCTACGGAAAGAACACAAAACTTCCCTATGCCGTCGAAGATCGTGTAGACCAGCCCGTATCGTTATACGCAGCCACCAAACGCGGTGGCGAGCTTATGAGTCACTCTTACTCCCATCTTTATGATCTACCGCAAACGGGCTTGCGTTTTTTCACGGTTTATGGCCCTTGGGGGCGCCCCGATATGTCGCCTTATATATTCACCAAGGCCATAATAGAAGGAAAGAAAGTTCCCATTTTTAATGAAGGAGATATGAAGCGCGACTTCACCTATATTGACGATATTATCTCTGGGGTTCTGGCCGTTTTAGAAACTCCGCCAACTAAAGAAAATGAAGACGATATCCCTTACCGTGTGTTGAATATCGGTAATAACAGATCAGAAAATTTGATGGACTACGTGGCGGCAATTGAAAAAGCCGTTGGCAAAAAAGCGGAGATAGAATTATTGCCTATGCAGGCTGGCGACGTGAAAGAAACTTACGCCGATATAGACGAAACGACTCATTTAACAGGCTACAAGCCCACCACCTCGATTGATGAGGGCATTCCTAAATACGTGACGTGGTTCAAGGATTATTATGGGGCATAAATAGATAACCACGGGTAAACCCGTGGTGTTCTGTATTCAACCGCATAAATCGAACGTAGTACCCGAAAGGGTGCAAGTGGACATCTACCAACATTATGTAAAATATATATCCATCGTCACTTACTAAAAACTGTATAACCCACCCCTTACCGATCACCGCTAATTATCAGTTTTTGACGACTTATTTTTGAAATTTTATTACAATTTAAGACAAGGTCTCTAAAAAATCCTAAAAAATAACGTCCAAAAAAGGTTGACGATCGGTCAATAAAAAACCGCACAAGTTGACGATTGGTCAACTCAAAACGCAAAAAAATGACTAACGGTCAACATTTTTTAAGGGAAGTGAATGTAATTGAGGGGGAGGGGAGATAATCGATACGATTCGAATCGTACACTATAAGACCTTAGCTTTTCTGCTTGCACAACAGTCCCCCTTAATTCTACGGTTACACGTTGTTTGGACAAAATTTAAACATATGGATTTTTTGTAAATCGGCATCTTGGGTAATTTTCACAACCCAAGAATTTGGAGCCAGCTTTAGCGCCTTTTTTTACAGTTCTTTCTACCAAATTAGAGCCGCACCTAGGACAAATTTTATTAGAGCCGTGCCGTTCACGTAAAGACTTAATATGCTCTTTGGCTGTAAGCGAGGATTCTGATGCAAGACTATTGAGTTTATTTAGTATATAGCCAATCTCTTCCTGAGAAAGTATATGATCTTGATATTGTTTTATGTAATAACTCAACCCAGATCTTATTACATTAGAAGGTAAATGGGTTTTAAATTTGCAATCACCAACGAAATGGATAACGGTATGTATGAATGATTCACCAAGATCCAGATATTCAGCGAGAATTTTCTTCTGTCTGAAAGTTTGTCTAATCGGATTTTGAAAAGAATAGTTTTTCCTATATAGAGATTGTGTCCACTTTGGTTGATTTTCTGAGCCAAATATCCATCCCTTTATATTCTTTGTTTCTACTATGAATACTCCGTAGGGAGATACTAAAACATGATCTATCTGGGTAGTCCCATTTTTTGAAGGTATGATGACATTATGAATTCTGTGGTATACGCGAGCATCTAGAGAAAACCACATATTTAATGTGGTTTTCTTTTCGCCGAACCATCCTCTAAGTATTTTCATTTAACTTTTATACAACATAAAAGAAATTACTACTAGTTAGCAATAGAAAGGCAACCGTTGCTCATTGCTAATTCGGTTGGTTTTCGAGCTGGTAGTTTTTTTTGCTTAATATCAATAACTTAAGTTATAAGAATATACGGTCTAGAACCTATAAGATCATCATAAAACATATTTGCTAGTCGCTATTTTTTATGCCGGTACGATTCGAATCGTACATTATCGCAAGCATAATATTACCCATTTTTCTGCTTCCGCAGTTTATCCCAATAATCCATCCGTTTTTTTATCTCCCTCTCAAAGCCGCGCTCCGGCGGTTTATAGAAAGTATTGCGTCCCATTTCTTCGGGGAAATAATCCTGCCCCGAAAACCCTTCCGGTGTATCATGATCATAGATATAGCCTTGTGAATATCCGACATCTTTCATCAATCCGGTAGGAGCGTTCAATATATGCATAGGCGGCATAAGTGAGCCTGTGTCTTTGGCCACCCGCTGCGCAGATTTAAAAGCTGTGTAAATTGCATTGGATTTTGGGGCACTCGCCAGATAAACAAGCGCTTGCGCCAGTGCCAAATCTCCTTCCGGCGAGCCGAGGCGCTCATACGTATCCCACGCGGCTATGCATAATGGCAAAGCCCGCGGGTCGGCCAGGCCGATATCTTCGCTGGCCATACGGGTTAAGCGCCTTGCGATAAAGCGAGGATCTTCGCCACCTTCAATCATGCGCGAAAACCAGTATAGCGCGGCGTCTGCATCCGACCCCCGTATGCTTTTGTGAAGTGCGGAAATGAGGTTGTAATGCCCCTCATCCGCTTTATCGTACAAAGGCGCGCGGCGTTGTACCAGAGTCATAAACTCATCTGCATCAAGCTCATCTTCGCCCTGCTCAAGGATTTGCGAAACCATGCTCAATGCATAACGCCCATCGCCATCGGCCATGGTTTTAAGCATCTCCCGCGTTTCGGGATTTAACGGAAGGTCCCGCCCCGCATCTTCTTCGGCGCGTTTAAGCAACATCTCAAGCGCTGCATCATCAAGGCGTTTGAGTATAAAGACCTGACAACGCGATAAAAGCGCGCTGTTAAGCTCAAAAGATGGATTTTCGGTTGTTGCGCCGATTAAAGTGATTGTCCCGTCTTCTACAACCGGAAGGAACGCATCTTGCTGGGATTTGTTAAAACGATGAATTTCATCAACAAACAGAAGCGTCCCGCGCCCGTTTTTCCGACGGATACGCGCCGAATCGAAACATTTTCGCAGATCAGCAACACCCGAAAATATTGCCGAGATTTGCTCAAAATGCATGTCAGTGTGTTTAGATAATATCCGCGCGATAGTGGTTTTCCCACATCCCGGCGGTCCCCACAAAATCATGGAGCTGATCCGCCCCGCATCCGCCATTTTTCGAACCGGCGCGTTTTCGCCGACAAGATGATCCTGACCGACAACCTTAGACAGCAAATCCGGGCGTAACCGATCCGGAAGCGGTCGCGGGGACTCCTTTTCTAAAACGTCATCTTGGAACAAATCACTCATGAGCAAAAATTAGAACATTTATCGAACAAAATCAACGGGGATGTTATTGCTTTTCAGAAATATATAGCTTGCAGTCGTAGCTTGCCGCGATAACCGCTACGTGGGAATACTGGCCAATATCATCGCCACCGATAGCCACATCATAATAGAGCCCTTCGGGGAAATAATGATCCGTTGTTGCTGCTGTTACTGAAGAAGAGCCAAAGCGGAGGTGAACGGGGCCGGTTGCATATAAACTGATTACCCTTGTTTTTGGGTCAAAGGCACTCGCGTTTCTTGCGGAGCTTGAGGTAACGTTAATTAAATGAGCACAATCGCTTTTCATACGCATAGCGGGCAACGGGACATTATTGGTATCTCTGGGAAGAAGTGTAGGCATTGTTTTTTCCTTATTATTTTATGAAGTATGTTGAATTAAAAACGAAAAACCGCCCCCAAATTTTTGGGAGGCGGACACAATTATCCGTATAAGTAAGCATACTATGGTGCCTTTACTAATATAAGTCAAGAAAAATATGAATATATTCCATTTTAGTGTGCTGGAGCGGCAGTTTATATCGCTTACGGTTTGCTGATTACAAGCTCACAGATTCAATTTAATCGCAGATTTAAGTTGAGCATTTCTTTATTAAATGGTATAGCCTAGGAAATAATTAAAAAATTGTACCGGGTTGGTTTGCTATTATTATAAAGGGAAAAGGTAGGCTGTTATGAAATTAAGAATTATTGTAGCAACACTGTTTTTAGCTGCCGCAAGTTTGGTGAATGCAAACGCTGCAAACGCTGTAATTATACCCCCGGTGTCTTCATTGGTTTCCCAGACAAATATCATGCTTTTTGGCAATGATCCTGCGAATGATGAATATACCAACACAATGGAAGTCGGGCAGTCTGGGACTATTAATTTCGGATCTATCTCGTTTCCCTGGAACGGAAGCGCAGAATACACGATTAGCGCAGCCATCCCTCAAAATTCCATGATTACGTTCACTTACAATACTTCAGGATTTGTCCCGGATATGGGGTCGGCAACAGCTCAGGCTCAGTCTTTTACAACAGAGGACTCTGTGTATGCGATGGCAACGCCCAGCGAAGGAAGTTTTAGTTTTGATACACTTGCTTCTCTGGCTTATGTGAGCGCACAGTTCGTTGATGGAGATTCTTCCATAGCTCAGCATGTTTTCAAAAACCTGTCGGAGAATTCTATCTGGATCACATCTTTTATGGAGCAGCTATATGCGATGGGAAACACTGCCGGTTTGTCTGTAAGCTACGATGTTTCTGCAGTTCCTGTCCCAGCGGCTTTGCCAATGTTTGCTATAGGTCTGGCGGCCATGATTGGACTTCGCAGAAAAAAGAAGGCTGCAAAAATTACGGCATAAAGATTGATATAGATTTAAAACCTTATAAGAAACGCCCGTGAATAATTTCGGGCGTTTTGTTTTGTTGGTTAGTTCTTAAATATTATTCAACAACGCTTTGGCATCTTCTATCCCCGGATAGGGCGTGTGCTTGTCCGAGATGGCCTGCGTAAGGTATCTTACCGCCTCTTCGCTCTGTCCGGTTTTTGCAAGTAACGCCCCGTAATGATAGCTTATTTGTGGATGCAATGGGGACGGAGTCAGCGAGATTGCTCGCTTCAGCACATTTTGTGCCTGAGCAGTCAGTCCCAAACGAAAATACACCCATCCCAGCGTATCGAGATGATATGGGTTGTCAGAGTTTGCAAAGCGCTCTGCGGCTATCCTTGCCATCTCCATAGCTTGCCTGTCATCGCTTTGATAATCCGCAATCATTTGCGCCATATTATTTGCAATAATATCCGATTGGTCATTCTTTTTATAAAGATCAACATATACTGCAATAGCCTCATTTGTCCTGCTAAGTCTGGAAAGGATATTTGCCTTTTCCAAAGATGCAGCAATTTCATAAGGAACTGCTTTTTCTGCTGTAACAAGAATATCAAGAGCGTCGTTTATTTTATTTTTTTCAATCAGCAGCCTTGCATAAGTAATGTAAGGAGCCTGCGTTTTTGGCGCGTTATTTATAGCTTTTATAAAATATGTTTCAGCCTCTTCTTTTTCATCGAGTGAAACCAGCAGCCCCCCTGTTATCGCAGCAACAGAAGGGCTGTCTGTTTGAAGGCCGGAGAGAAAATCTTTAACATCGCGCACATCACTATTTTCCCGAGACATACCAAGGAGCGCAGAAATAGCGTGCTCTGATAACGGGGAAGACGGATTTTCGCTGACAACTGTTTTATATACTTTTACTGCTTGATCTTGCTTTCCGGTTTTATCAAGGATTTGCCCTCTTAGGAATGTTGCCAAAGGCTTTTGCCCATCAAGTTTTTCCAGTTGTTTAATCGCTTGCTCGGCCTCGTCCCATGCTCCCATCTCGATAGCTAGTCTTGCGGCATTTTCCCAACCAATAGCATAGTTGGGGTCTTTTTTCGTTACACTTTCCAAAAGCTCTACAGCTCGCTTTGTCTCCCCGTGAAGAGATAAAAGCTGAGCAAGCCGTACATGGTTTGACAAATCAGCAGCCCCTGATTTTAATGAATCCGCCAGAGTATCTATGGCAAGGTCGGCATGTCCTTGAATAAGGAATATTTCAGCCAAAACCCTGTGTGCCTTTGTAGCTCTTTCATCATCTCTTGTAATAGTACGCAGATCTGAAACTGCCTTCTGGTTATCTCCTTGATAAAAAGACAGATTTGCACGGATAAACAAAGCTTCCCTGTTATTGACATCTTTTTCAAGGACGCTTTCGATAAGCTTTTGCGCCGCCTCTATATCACCTTTGCGCAGCTCGATATCGGCCAGAGAATTGCTGGCATTCATGCTGATTTGTTCTTCGGGATTGCTTTTGATAAGATTTTTCAGCGTTTCAACGGCCAGCAGGTCTTCATCATTGCGGATATAAAGATCAGCCAGCCAAATGTAGGGAACCTTGTTTTCAGGGTGCTTATTAATATAGCTTTTTATCTCTTCTTCTGCTGCTTTTATATCCTTGTTTTTTTCAAGAAATACCGCAAGTCTGTGCTTGGCCGAAAGGTTATCGGGAAAGAGCTTTACAATTTCACGGAGTTCTTTTTCAGCTTCTGTAATATTACCGGTTTCGGAATATATAGTGGCAAGATCGAAACGGAATTTAGTTTCTTGAGGGTAGAGTTTAAAAAGCTCGTGATAGATATCGGCAATTTCAGAGACGTTGTTTTTCTCGCCATGAATTGCCGCTTTCAATAAGCGCAAGGACACGTCCTTAGGGTTATGCTGTATCCCCTCATCCAGTATTTCCAGCGCTTTTTCCGGCGCTTTTTGTGCATTATGGATTCCAGCCATAACGGAATAGGCGATAATGTTGGCAGGATCAATCTCCAGCGCTTTTTGTATCTGCGCTCCTGCCTTGTCAAACTCCTTGTTTCTAAGAAATAATGAACCTTTGATTGCATGGGCTGTAGCATTTTCGGGGTCTATGGACAGCAGATGATCTATTCTTTTGGTGACTTCCTCATACTGTTGAGCGGCCATAAAATATTGAATGAGCTTTGATATTGCCGGAGCATAGTTTTCATCCTGCTGCTCTGTAATCAAAAAAGCTTTCAGAGCTTGTGTTATGTTCCCTTGTGCCTCCTCTACAAGCCCAAGACTGTATATGATTTTGGGATTGGTAGGCGAAATGCGCGCAGCGTTCTTATACTCAAGCTTCGCTCTTACGTAATCTTCCTGAGCAAACAGCGCATCGCCGCGTGCCATATATTTTTCCTCTTTATCTTGCGGATTATTGCATGAAGCAACAAGAGGAAGGATCGCTATGCACAAAAGCAATTTTTTCAAACTGTGAAACACCTTAATAAAGCTCCTGTTTAGGCTTTGGTTACAAAAATGGAATATCTACTACACGCATCATTAGGTTTTGTATAGTCGATCCTGACTCAAAAATCCAGATACCACATTTTTTCGCAGACCCCTGGTTGCATTAATTATATTGCATTTTACTGCATTCTATGATAACCAGTTAAGTTCCATTAAATACTAAAGAGAAATAAAGCATTATGAAAAATGTTGTTTATACATATTTACTTGTAGCAGGGATGGTTCTTTTTTCATTCACTGGTACGGCCAAAGCGGTTATTGATGACGGCTCTACAAATTTTAGAGGATCCCGCGTTGATATGGGAACACTTGAAAACGGGCAGTTTGGTACAATACACGCACATCCTGCAAGTGGCGGATTTGCCCTTAATCTGTTAAGCGCTCTATTACCAAGCCAAAGCGCGGTTACTTTTTCCTATAATTTCTCCGGTGATCTGAAAAATGGATTTGTAGCTGCTGGCGGACGTTATTCATATGAGCTTGGCGGTGATTCATACAAGGGCTATACTGCCGTTTTATCAAATACCCCACTGAGCTCTTCCGGCAGCTTTGTTAACGGCAGGCCGGTTACAGAGGCTCTTGCTTTTGCATCGGCTGATTTTGACCCTAATGCCAATACAGCTTCTGTAACAATTACAAATCTTTCAGACGGGTTTTTGGATATTGCAAGCAAGCTTGTTGCTTACGTCAAATATAACAAGAATTATACTGTTTCCTACTCTGTAACGGAGACACCGATTCCTGCGGCTTTACCAATGTTTGCAATGGGGCTGGCCGCTGTAGTTGGGCTGCGCAGACGCAAGCAAAATAAAATCCCGGCATAAATTAATTTGGGACGTACTTACTACTACTAAAGAATTTTCAAATGGCGCCTTACTAAGGTGCCTTTTTTGTGCGTCAAAATTTGTGCAATAAACTCGGCAGTATTTGCCGATTGATATCGGTCTGCAAAAGGGTTAATATTGTATATCTCGAGTTAACAATCACCTATAACCATTTGGAGTGCACGTGAAAAAAGCTGTTGATACTTTTGTATCGGTGCTCTTGGCACTGATTATTTTATCCCCTTTTCAGGCGAAAGCAACTACGGATGATTTTGTTGTGCTTGCAGGGGATATATTGCAAATCACCGTTTGGAAAGAAGATGGCATGGATCGCGAGGTTCAAGTTTTATCCGACGGAACCATAACTTTTCCCTTGATAGGCACTGTCGAGATTCAGGGTAAAACTTTGCCAGAAGTCCAATCCACCATGAAGGAGCTGTTGGCGCCTGCAATTCCGACTGCCTCGGTCACTGTTTCTGTTAAAGCCCCGCTAGGCCATAAAGCCAGCATCCTTGGTCAGGTTCAAAGCCCTGGCGAGTTTGTTATGAACACCAAAATCGGTGTTATGCAGCTTATCAGTCAGGCGGGGGGTCTTACGCCCTATGCCGATAAAGGTAAGATCACGATTATCAGAAGAACAGCTCAAGGCGGGAAAGAAGTTATAGATTTTCCTTACAAGAAAATCTCGCGCGGAAAGGATCTTGATAAAGACATCGACCTTAAACCCGGCGATGTAGTCATAGTTCCTGATTCCGGTTTATTCTAGGGTTCTTTAAAATATGCTTGGCTGTGCTAAAAAAAGAAAAGTGCTTCTTTGCTGCCTTTGGGCGGGCGTGGCTATTACGTGCATAATTCCACTAAAAGCAAATGCTGAAAAGCTGGTTCAATGTTAGCAATTGAGCCCT